>NZ_JAALDK010000002.1:314439-628878 GCF_013366925.1 Paraburkholderia youngii | reverse complement strand
CTGTCGATTCGCTGAAGGCGATCGCGTCGACCGGAATCGATCCAGTGGGCGTGGTGCAGGTCGCGGACGAAAAGCGATCGTCCTGCCAGGTGAGATAGATCGCCCCCGAGACCGGGTTCACGGCGACACTGTAAAGAATGGAGGCATCGCGTATCGACTGGCCGCTGTCAGGCGAGACCACTCCGACCGCCTGAATGTCGTTGGTGAATGTCGGCGCCGACCAGCTTCCGCCTTTATCCGCGGACTTGATATAGCCGATGCTCGGGACCGACGGCGGAGGATTGATCGCCGTGAAGAAATCAAGCAGGGTTCCATCAGGCAACACGCGCACCATGTTGTCGATTGTCTGTGCGTTCGTCCCGGGCTGGTAGATCGGGGCGGCGGTGCTCCATGTCACGCCTTTATCAGTGGATCGCGAGAAGAAGCTCGGGCCGGTGAAATTGAACTTGGATACGGGGGCGCCGCCCGCCGCGGATGCTGCACCGTTACGCAATTGCCGCGCGATCAGAACGCCATCGTTTTCCGCGAGCAACTGGGCGCCTTCCTTCGTTGGCGGGAACACGCTCAACTGGTCCCAAACCGCATAGACGTAGTTGGTCGCGGTCGGGTCCGCAGTGAGCGAGTTCTTGTCATTGAGCACGTGCGGCGAGCTGCTGCGGATCAGCGTAACGGGAGTCTGCCAGGTTGCACCGTGGTCGCTGGAGCGGCTGACCAGCATTCCGCTATTGCGCGCGCCAAACGGCGTGGTCGGTTTCGCGGGGTCCAGCACCAGAGAGAAGAAGAAGGCCGTTCCGTCTTGCGCAAAGTCCACCCAGGGATCGGAAGCACGGCGGAATTTGCCGCCAGTGCAGTCAGTCACGCCGGACGGAATCGAGTTGGACCAGGTGCTGCCCGCATCGTTGGAGACGACGCCGACGAGGCCGCGTGAGCCGCCGTCGCTCCAGCGATCCTGCTGGTGGCCGACGAGCAGGCGAGCCGGGTCCGTCGGGTCCACCGCAACCCAGGGCTCGATCGAGGTGGCGGGAAACAGGACGCTGCCGAATGCCGACTCCTGCGCGTTCAGCTGGTCGGCAGTGCAACCGCTAAATGGGTCGCCCGCGGCTACCTGGACGAGCGATCCCAGCGTTTGCGCGTGCGCGCCTGGGGCGATCGAGCATGCGAGCGCGACGAGTCCAGCACCTGCAATGCCCTGCAAAACAGACCGGGATAAGCAACTGAAATTCATTTTCATTCTGGGCCTCGCGAAAAAGGGGAAAACGCCTGTGAATTGCCGGCTTTCCATTGCCGGTGCCATCACTTCCGACCTTCCGATACATATGAAAACGTCTTTTCCCAGCGCAGAACGATGCATGCTGCCGTCCGCCGAAGACATGCAGTAATGCATGTATCTACCGAAACACACTAGGTCGCGGTGACAGAACTTGTGTGAATAAATCTTTGGGTATGCCATTTCGTTACTGACATCCCCGGCATTGCTGGCATGGCATGATGATTGCGGCGATTCCACGATGACGGTCGAAGAATGTATCCGCTGCAGAAACGTGGCGTTTGAGATCGACGAACCAAAAAAACCCGCTCTGAAAAGAGAGCGGGCGTGGATTAAAAGAAGCCACCTAGCAGGCTGTTGAAAAGCGCCCCGTCATGACGACCGAAGCTATGTTCAGGAGACTTGCGCGTGCGATATTGCGCTGAATTAACGGTTCACCGCGCGATCTGCGCGGGGCAGGCGCACGCATGCGGCTCGTCTGGCGCGCAGTCTTCGCGCATTGGCGGCTCATCGCGTCGCTCCTCGCGGCACCATCCCTGGCATTCGGGCCATGCGGGTCAGATTGCTCGCAACCATCGTCAGCTTGAAGTGCTGGTCGACGCGCTTGAGGCCGCGATAGACCGTCTGCCGGATCCGCCCGATGGTTTTGCCCCAGCCGAAATGCTCTTCGATTCGTTTGCGGATGATCTGGCTAGTCCGGTAGCCCGCATGCCGCGAAGTGCGACCGTCGATGGCGCTGCCGCCCCAACGCTCATCGTTGCGCGCGACATGCGGTGTCACGTTGCGAGCGCGGCAATCGTTCACGAAGTCACGGGTGTCATACGCCTTGTCGGCGCCAACTGTCTTCGCATGAGTACCTGGCACGCAATCGAGCAATTGCAATGCGCTGGCCCGCTCGGCAAAACCATCTGCGTGACTAACCACGGCGCCGACCACCAGCCCCGAGCGATTCTCCATCAGGATGTGCCCGTGGTAGCACAGGATGGCCGGGCTCTTGTGGCTCTTCTTGAACAATCGCGCCTCCGGATCAGTAGTCGACTCGTGCGTGGCATTGCTACGTCGCTCGCCTTTCCAGTCGGTGTCGGCGTTGCGGCCACCGCCGGCTGGCGGACCATCGTCCGGGCCGTCCTTGCGGCGGAAGCTTTTGTGACTGGCCCACGCCTGAATCAGCGTGCCGTCCACCGAGAAATGCTCTCTCGACAGCAAGCCCCGCTTGTCCGCCAGGCTCATGACTTCGGTGAAGAACGCTTCCACGACTTCATGCTCCAGAAGCCGGTCGCGGTTCTTCGAGAACACCGAGTGGTCCCACACGGCGTCCTCAATCGCCAGCCCGACAAACCAGCGGAACAGCAGGTTGTAGCGCATCTGCTCCATCAGCATGCGCTCGCTGCGTACGGAGTAGAACACCTGCAACAGCAGCGCCCGCATCAGCTTCTCAGGCGCAATCGAGGCACGACCGGTGTCCGCGTAGATGACGCTGAACAGCCCGTTGAGCCGTTTCAACGCATCATTCACCAGCAACCGGATCGGTCGCAACGGGTGATCTGCCGGGACGAAGTCCTCGAGCTTGACCGTCGTGAACAGGGGTTCCTGCATCTCGTCCATTCCGCGCATCGCATCCGCTGCCAAAGATCATGAACACGATATCCATAACGCCCGTCCTTCAAACCCCGTTTACACGGGATCCAAATTCAACAGCCTGCTAGGGCGTTACAGACCCAGGGGATGCCCTGAGTTACGTCAATGACTCGTTCCCAGATAAGCGGCCTTCACTGACGGATCGTTGCGCAATTGCAGCGCCGGCCCATGCGCGGCGATCCGGCCGTTCTCCAGAACGTAACCGTAATCGGCCACGTTGAGCGCCGCCGCGGCGAACTGCTCGACGAGCAGCATCGTCACGCCCTGGCCCTTCAGATTCTCGATGATGCGAAAGACCTCTTCGACGAGTATCGGTGCGAGCCCCATCGAAGGTTCGTCGAGCAGTACGAGTTCCGGGTTCAGCATGATCGCGCGCGCCATCGCGAGCATCTGCTGCTCGCCCCCGGAGAGGGTGCCGGCCAGTTGATGGCGCCGCTCTTTCAGACGCGGAAAGAGTTCGATCGCGCGTTCCAGATCGGCGTTCACGTCGCCGCGCGGACGCGCCCACGTGAGGCGTGGAAAGGCGCCGAGGATCAGGTTGTCGTGCACGCTCATCGTCGCGAACACGCGCCGTCCTTCCGGCGAATGCGCGAGCCCGAGACGCGCGATGCGATGCGAGTCGAGTGCGTCGATCCGTTTTGCGCTCGCGCCCACGCCCATCGTGATTTCGCCGTCGCTCGCGCGGATCATGCCGGAGATCGCGCGCATCGTGGTGGTTTTGCCCGCGCCGTTCGAGCCGATCAGCGTGACGACCGAGCCCTTGGGCACGTCGATCGAAATTCCGTGAAGCACTTTCACCTTGCCGTATCCTGCATGCAGATTCTTGACCGATAGCATGTGTGTTCCTGAGTGTTCCTGTGTATCTCGTGGGTCGAGGTAGGGGGGGGCGGCTCAGGCCGCTTGCCCCGCCGCTTCGCCGCCGAGATACGCCTCAATGACTTTTTCGTTCGACTGGATGTCGGCCGGCTTGCCTTCCGCGATCTTCTGCCCGAAGTCGAGCACCGACACGCGATCGCAGACGCTCATCACGACGTCCATGTGATGTTCGATCAGCACGACGGTAATGCCGTGATCGCGCACCTTGCGGATGATTGCGACCAGCTCCTTGATGTCGGGCGCGGTCAGGCCGGCCGCCGGTTCGTCGAGCAGCAGCACTTGCGGATCGAGCGCGAGCGCCCGCGCGATTTCCAGCAGCCGTTGCTTGCCGTAGGGCAGGTTGCGCGCTTCTTCGCCGGCCGCATGTTCTAGCCCGACAAAACGCAGCATGCCCAACGCGCGCTCACGGGCGGCGCGCTCCTCGCGCCGGTACCGCGGGGACATCAGTCCGACGTCCGCGATATGTGCGCGAAACGTGTGATGCAAGCCGACCAGCACGTTTTCGAGCGCGCTCATCTCGCCGAACAGCTGCACGTTCTGGAAGGTGCGTGCGATGCCCGCCAACGCGATCTGCGACGAAGTCTTGCCCGCGAGCGACATGCCGCGATACTCGATCGAGCCCGCGGTCGGCACATAGATGCCGGTCAACACGTTCATCATCGTGCTCTTGCCGGAGCCATTAGGGCCGATCAGTCCGTGAACCGTGCCACGCCGCACGCTCAGGTCGACCTGGTTGAGCGCCTTGAGCCCGCTGAACTGCATCAGGATGCCGCGTAGTTGCAGGATTTCTTCCGTGTCGCCCGCGTGCACGGCGGCGACCGCGTCTGCGCCGATGGTCGCGGGTTGATCGGCGTCGACGGTGCTCGCGCGCACCACGCCGCCCATCATGCTCTTGCGCACGAATCCGATCACGCCGTCCTGCAGGTAGTACACGACGAGCAGGATCATCAGGCCAAAGATGCTCAGCCGCCAGTCGGCGAGCGTGTCGATGCAGTACGAAAACGCGGCGAGCCCCACCGTACCGAATACCGGAATCCCCACCTTGCGTGGCGTCGACACCTTGCGCGCGAGCGCTATGCCTGCGCCGATCACTACCGCTGCTGCCAGCACCGATGCGACGATGCGGAACATATCGATGTCATCGAGCAGCTTGGGCAGGAGCACGATGATCGCCGAGCCGAGCACCGCGCCGGTGCGCGTCTTGCGCCCGCCCATGATGATCGCGAGCAGGAACAGGATGGTCAGCTCGAAGTTGTAGGTATTCGGTGAGATGTACTGCTCCGAATACGAGTAGAGGCAGCCGGCCAGACCGGCGAAGCCCGCGCTTATCACGAACGCGTAGACCTTGTAGCGGTACACCGATACGCCCATACAGTCCGACGCGATCGGACTGTCTCGCAGGGCTTCGAAGGCCCGGCCAAGATGCGACTTGAGCACCCGGTGCACGACGATCAGCGAGGCCACCAGCAGAGCCGCGACGAGCCAGTAGTACTCGACTTCGTTCATCGGCCGCGCACCGAGCGACGGCTTCGGAATCTTGACGCCCATCGGCCCGTTGGTCAGAAAATCCATCTCGTTGATGAGAATCTGAAGGATCGTGCCGAACGCGAGCGTCACCATCGCGAGGTAGGGGCCGGACACGCGCAGTGCGGGCAGCGCGAGGATCGCGCCGAAGCCGGCCGTGACGAGAATCGCGAGCGGCGCGGTCACGAAAATCGGCAAGCCGAGCTTCATGAACAGCACGCCCGCCGTGTAGGCGCCAACCCCGAACAGCCCCGCATGCCCGAGCGAAACCTGGCCGGTGTAGCCGACCACGATGTCGAGACCGAACAGCAGGATCGCGTAGATCATGATGGTCTCGACCAGATGGATGTAGTACGGATTGCCCGATAGCACCGGGAACACCGCAAGCGCGATCAGCACGAGTGCCGTCGCAACGAGTTTCTTCAGATTCACGGCGGCCCTCACACTTTCTTGATTGAAGTCTTGCCGAACAGCCCGGCGGGTTTCATCGCGAGCACGATGAGCAGCAGGACCAGCCCCGGCACATCCTTATAGCCGGTGGAGAGATAGAAGCCGGTAGTGGTCTCGGCGATGCCGAGAATCACGCCGCCGACAAGAATGCCCAAACCGCTGGTGAGACCGCCGATGATCGCCACTGCGAACGCCTTGAGGCCGAGCACCGCGCCCATCGTCGCGCCGGTCAGCGTGAGCGGAGCGATCAGCACGCCGGCGAACGCGGCGGTCAGCGACGAGAGGGCATACGAAAACGTGATCACGAGGCCGGTGTTGATGCCCATCAGCGCGGCGGCGTCGCGGTCGTTCGCCGTGGCCACGACGGCCTTGCCGAAGATCGTCCTGCGGTTGAAGAACTCGACGGCCAGCATCATCGCGAGCGCGCCGCCGACCACCAGAAGTTCCATCGGCAGAACGTTGGCGCCGAACACCTTGAGCGGCGCTTCCGGCAGCGGCGACGGGAAGCGCAGATCGTCGCGGCCCCAGACGTTTTCCGCGACGTTCTTGAAGATGATGCCTAGCGCGATCGTCGACATGATCCAGCCGAATTCGGATTTGATCCTGATCGCGGGCCGCACCCCGATCCGTTCGACGAACGCGCCCTGCAACAGACCGAACGCGCAGACGAGCGGAATCATCAGCCAATAGTTGACGCCGAGGGAAACCAGCGTGAGGCCGACCAGCGCGCCGAGCATCAGCGCGTCGCCCTGGCCGAAGTTCAGCGTGCCGGAGGTCGCGAATGTGAGTTGGTAGCCGAATGCGATCACGGCGTAGATCATGCCGAGTGCGATCCCGCTATAGATGAGCTGCAAAAGAATGGTCATCGTCGAGCGCCTTAGAGTTCACCATCTATAAAACAAAGCCGCCCCCGCTGGCGAGCGGGTGCGGCTTTGGAGCATGCTGCCGCGCTGGATTTGGGCTTTTATCCGCGCTTAGTTCGTCGACGCCTGCTTGCTGCGCAACTGGCTGCCGTCCTTGCGATCAGCGTCATACGCATAGATCACGCGGCCGCCCTTGACCTCGCCAACCACCGGCACGTTCGGGCTGATCGCCTCGTGGTCGTCGTGAGTGAACGGCTTGTCGTACACCATCACGACGCCTTCCACCTTGCTGTTGAGGTTTTCGAGCGCGGCGCGCACCTTCGGACCATCGGTCGAACCTGCCTGGGTCATCGCCGCGGCCAGCAAATAGACCGAGTCGTACCCTTGGGCGGCGGACACCGCCGATTCGATGCGGTTGTTCTTCGGCTTGAACTCCTTGAGGTACGCGTCGATGAACGCCTTGCGCTTGGGCGTGTTCGCTTCCTGAATGAAGGTCTGCGGCATCCGCGCGCCTTCGCCGTTGGTGCTCGCGTTGTCGATGTAGTTCGCCATCGACAGGGTCCAGCTGCCGACCAGCGGCACTTTCCAGCCGAGCTTGGCCATGCCGTTGGCGATCTGCGCGAGTTCCGGCCCAATGCCGTAGGTCAATACCGCTTCAGCGCCGGCCTCCTTGGCCTTGAGCAGCTGCGCGGTCATGTCGACGTCCTTGATATTGAATTTTTCTACGGCAACCGGCTTCACGCCTTTAGTGGCCAGCGCCTTTTCGAGGTCTTCGCGGCCGAGCTGACCGTAATTGGTCGAGTCCGCGAGAATCGCGACCTTCTTGAAGCCGCGTTTGGTGATCGCTTCTTCAACGATCATCGGCGCCTGAATGCGGTCGGCAGCGGCGTTGCGGAACACGTAGTTATCCGGTTGATCGGTGAACTGCTTTGTCAGGACACTGCCAGTCGCGACGTTGTTGAACACCGGGATCTTCGCTTCCTGGAAGAAGCGTTGAGACGCGAGTGCCACGCCGGTATTGATGTAGCCCACCACCGCAGCCACTTTTTCCTTGTTGATCAGCTCTTGCGCGATCTGTACGCCGCGTTCATTTTTCGCTTCGTCGTCGCGCTCGACCAGCACGATCTGACGGCCAAGCACGCCACCGGCTTTATTGATTTCCGCGGTGGCGAGCCGCACGCCGTCGCGCATGCTCACGCCCATCGAAGACGAACCGCCGGTGAAAGGTCCGTCGACACCGATCTTGATCGGCTCGGCGGCGTAACTGACGTCAATGAGGGCACACAACGCGAGCGCGCTCACGACGCTCTTCAAGCGAATTCCCATACTGTCTCCGTAGCATGTCTTTTTTTGCACAGAGCCTGGAAGCGACTTCCATGCACGCCGACTGGACGTTCTCAGGGAGCCTGAGCGCCCGTCGTGACGGAGTATGGAATTGTTAATGTATGTGTAATATTCGGGCTTACCCGCGTGGTGCAATAGCGCGGTTATTGGCAGCGCCAATCCGGTCCCGTCGCCAAGCCTGGCAAACCATCACCTCGCCCGCGCCGCAAGGCGCGCAATGATCCGCTCAGCCATTGCGCGATCGATGACTTCGAATGAGCACCGCTGTGGCGAACGATGCGATCAGGTACGCCTCGCTTGCGGTCAAGGCACGGCGCAACTGACTGTCACCCATCCAGCCCAGGGTCCTATCGCGCCATCGTGGGCAGTGCGTCTTCGTCAACTGGCGCGCCTGCTGCCCGCACATCTTCGGCAGCGCCAGCGGCAGCGGTATCGGACGCCACATGGGCCAGCTTCATCAGACGCGGCTGCAGCAGCAGCGCGACGAGACCGCTCCAGCCCGTCTGATGCGAAGCGCCGACGCCACGCCCGCTGTCGCCGTGAAAGTACTCGTGGAAAAGCACGAGATCGGACGAACGCGGGTCGGCCTGCAACTGCGGATAAGCCGCCATCACCGGTCGCATGCCGTGCTCGTCCTTCAGAAAGAGGGTGGTGACACGCCGTGCGAGACCGTCGGCGATCTCGCTGAGCGAGCACCGGTTGCCTGACCCCGTCGGATACTCGATGCGGAACTCGTCGCCGTAGTAGCGATGGAATTCATACAGCGATTCGATCAGCAGATAGTTGACGGGCATCCACACGGGTCCACGCCAGTTCGAATTGCCGCCGAATACGCGCGAATCCGATTCGGCCGGCTGATACTCGATGCAGACATGCGCGCCGCCATGATCGAACTCGTACGGTGTATCGCGATGCACGCGTGACAGCGCACGCACGCCGTGATCGGACAGAAATTCTTCTTCGTCGAGCGCACGGCGCAACAGTGCCGTCATGCGGTATCCGCGCAGCAGCGACAGCAGCGTGGTATTGCCCTTGCCGGGTTCGGTCCAGCGCGACACGAGCTTGGCCAGGTTCGGCCGGTGATCGAGAAACCACGCGAGCCGTTCTCGCAGGCCAGGCAGGTGGCCGTATATCCGCTCTTCGAGCACATGCACGGCGAACAGCGGAATCAGGCCGACGATCGAGCGAACGCGCATCGGCACACGCGTTCCATCCGGAAGATGCAGTACGTCATAGAAGAATTCGTCGCGGCCGTCCCACAGCCCTGTTCTGCAGCCCTCGCTGCAACCGACGGCTTCCGCGATATACAGGAAGTGCTCGAAAAACTTCACTGCGATTTCGACGTACGCGTTGTTCGTCATCGCGAGCTCGAGTCCGATCTGCATCAGGTCGAGCGCATACGAGGCCATCCACGCGGTGCCGTCGGCCTGGTCGATGCGGCCGCCAGTCGGCAGCGGCGAAGAGCGGTCGAAGATCCCGACGTTGTCGAGCCCGAGAAAGCCACCCTGGAAGATGTTGCGATCCTCCGCATCCTTGCGGTTGACCCACCACGAAAAGTTCAGCAGCAGCTTGTGGAACATCACTTCGAGAAACTGGTGGTCGCCGACGCCCGTGACTTCACGGTCGAGTTCGTACACGCGCCATGTCGCCCATGCGTGAACCGGCGGGTTCGCGTCGCCGAACGCCCATTCGTACGCGGGCAATTGTCCGTTCGGATGCATGTACCGTTCTTTCACGAGCAGCAGCAACTGTTTCTTCGCGAAGTCGGGATCGATCATCGCGAACGCTGCGGCATGAAACGCGAGATCCCACGACGCGTACCACGGGTATTCCCACTTGTCCGGCATCGAGACGACGTCGCCGTTGCACATATGCCGCCAGTCGGCGTTGCGGCCGTGCCGACGTCCTTTCGGCGGTTTCGGCTGACCGGGGTCGCCGTCGTGCCAGCGCGTCACGTCGAACTGGTAGTACTGCTTCGTCCATAGCATGCCGGCGAGCGCCTGGCGTTGCACGAGCCGCGCATCGGTGTCGGCGATGTCGTGCTGGAGCGCCGCGTAGAACTCGTCGGCCTCCGCGATCCGGCTCGCGAACAGCGCTTCGAAGTCGAGCGGCGCGTCGTCGCGCGTAATGCCCGCTAGTGCCGCCGGACGCCAGCGCAGATACAGCACCGCGCGCTCGTGCGGCGCGAGCGACAGCGCCACGTGCGCGGCGGCGCGGGTGCCCGCGTCGCGGCGTATCGCCTGCTCGTCGCCATCGACGAGGTAATCGTTGAAGCCATCCTTGAACGGGCCCGCGCCGGCGATGCCGAAAATGCGGCGCACATTGGTTTCGTTTTCGCAGAACAGCCATTCGATCGGCCGCGGCGCCGAGGCCGTGACGATCATCGTGCCCAGCGCGGGATTGTGCGCGATCACGCGCGCGCCTTCGGCGGACTCCGTCTCGAGCGTCAGCGAGGGCCTGCCGGGCTTGCCAGACCAGGCCCAGCGGTTGCGCGCCCAGAACAGCGGCAGCACATGGAGTGGCGCGTGCTGATCCGCGCGATTTTCGACGCTGATGCGCATCACGATGTCGTCGGGTGTGTGCTTCGCGTATTCGACCCAGACGTCGAAATAGCGATCGTTGTCGAACACGCCGGTATCGAGAATTTCGTATTCGGGCTGATCGGCGCCGCGCCGGCCGTTTTCGCCGATCAGGTCCTGATACGGATACGCATCGTGCGGGTACTTGTAGAGCATCTTCATGTACGAGTGCGTCGGCGTGCCATCGACATAAAAGTAAAGCTCCTTCACGTCTTCGCCGTGATTGCCCTGCGCATTGGTCAAGCCAAACAGCCGCTCCTTCAGGATGGGGTCGCGCCCGTTCCAGAGCGCGAGCGACACGCACCAGTCGAGTGGATCGTTGCCGAATCCGGCAATGCCGTCCTCGCCCCAGCGGTACATGCGGCTGCGCGCCTGATCGTGGGGGAAATACTCCCAGGCGGTTCCGTAGTCGCTGTAGTCCTCGCGAACCGTGCCCCACTGCCGGTCGCTCAGATAAGGCCCCCAGCGGCGCCAGCAGTCCAGGTCCGGGCCATGCAGACGGATTCCTTCCTTCGAACGGAGCAGATCGTTTGCGCGTAGCGATGACATGAGACCTCCCAAGCTGGGATCGACTGCCGAACACTTTCAGTGCGTGAGTCCCCGCCGGTCCTGTGGCGCATGCGCTGCCGGGCGGTATCTGGATGATAGGCGCCGTTTAGCCTTATTGAGTTCGGCTCCGAACCGGGGTGCTGCGGGTTACTACCGTCATCCGGCATCCATCACGATGCACGTTTTGTCCAGACAAGGTGAGCGCCCGCAAGGTTCTCACCTGCCCGACGAGCCCGCGCTCCGACTGCGTGATCCAGATCGCCACGAATTCCGATGTCTCGGGTACCGGCCCGTCCTCCCACAAGGGGCGGATCGTCGCCTGCCAACGAGCATCGGACACCACGATCGCCTTCTCGGTCGAGCTCGAGGACCGTGCGGATCTCAGCTTTCTTCCCGGGCAGTACGTCAATGTCGAGGTGCCCGGCACCGAGGTGGCGCGCTATCGTGGCACCGTCAGGCGCGTGAGCCGCATCACCACCGAGGCGACCACCGTCGCGGGCGTCGATCTGCCGAAGGGCGCGGGGGTGCGATTGCTGCTATCGGCTGCGAACCGCGACAGCCGCAAGTTTGCCGATGGCGAGACCTTCGACATCGACCGCGATTCCAGCGGTCATCTGGGTTTCGGCAACGGCATGCACAAATGCCTCGGTGCGCCGCTCGCCAATCTGGAGACGCGTCGGCCTGACGCGGTTCGGCGGCCGAGAGCGAGTCAGTCCGCTCTCGCCTTTTCAGGTGGCAAGGAACGATCGTGGGCCGCGGAGCGGTATTCGGTTGGCCGCAGTCCCGTCTGCTTGCGGAAGAAGCGTCCGAAATACGCCTCGTCCTGAAAGCCCAGTTCGCTCGCAATCTGCTTCACGCTGAGCGTCGAATAGCCGAGCAGCCGCTTGGCCTCATGGATCGAGCGTGCATCGATCGCCTCGATGGCCGAGACCCCGAACGTAGCGCGGCAGATGCGGGAGAGCTGGCCGGTGGTCACGCCCATCTCGCCGGCATAGCTGGCGACCGGGCGCCGCTCACGGCAATGGCGGTCGAGCAGGGCGCGGAACCGTTCGATTCGCGCGGCCGTCGTGCGCTGCTCGGAACTGGCCGAAAGCCGGGCGCTCTCGCTGAGACGCCCGATCTTGACGAACAGCGTGATGGTGAGTGCGGCGCCCGCGGTGAACTGCCAGCGCTCATGGCTCTCCGCCTCGTGCCCGATCGACTGAAATAGCGTGTCCAGAGATGTGCCGCGCTCCACGTCGGGATCGATCGACAACACCGTCGGTGTGCGGATGAATTCCAGCAGCTCGGGCGCGGCCGTCATCGCCAGCGATTCCAGCGCGGACTGCGCGGCGGTGATCACGTGACCGTCGATGTCGCTGCGGAAGTGAAAGCCGTGGACCGAGCGCGCCGGCACGACGACGAGGCATGGCGCCTGGACGGCCCAGGTCTTGCCGTCGATGAAAGTCTCGCCGCCGCCGGCGGTGACGTACAGCACCTGGATCAGCGCATCGTGGACGTGCGGTTCGATGTCGAAGTCGAAACGCCCGGCACGCAGCGGAATGCGCTCGTAATGGACCATGTCGACCCAAGGCTGGTCGGCTTCCGCGCCATAGAGCGCGAAATGCAGCACGGTCCGGCGGCGCGGCTGGTCAGAGGCCATGATGCACGTTATGTCCTGCTCTATGTCGACTCTGTCCATTGTTCCACAGGCGCTCGAGGCGTTCAATGGCGATACGGATATCAGGAAGCGTAATCGCATACATATTTCAGGAAGGTAATTACATGAGACAGGAACTTGAAAATCGCGCAGCGGCCTCGACCCCGTACGCGCTGAACTTGCACGGAAAGGTCTGCGTGGTCACGGGTGCGGGCAGTGGCATTGGTGCCGGCATCGCGCGCGCCTTCGCCGCTGTCGGCGCACACGTGGCGCTCGTGGATCGGAATCTTGCCGGTGCTGAAGCTGTCGCCGCCGAGCTTCGGAAGGCCGGTGCGGTGGCGCAGGCGATCGGCTGCGACGTGTCGGACGAAGCTTCGGTTGCGGCAGCTGCTGACAAGGTTCGCGCGGAGCTCGGGCCGGTCAGCGCGCTCGTCAACAATGCAGGGCTGCTGCGCGCCGGAGCTCTCGAGACGGTCTCGATCGAAGACTGGAACCAGGCCATCGCCGTCAACCTGACCGGCTATCTGCTGTGTGCCCGGGCTTTCGGGCGCGACATGCTGGCGGCGGGCAAGGGCAGTATCGTCCACGTTGCGTCGATTGCGTCGCGCAATCCGCAGACCAATAGCGGTTCTTATAGCCCGAGCAAAGCGGGCGTGCTGCTGCTGTCGCGGCAGTTGGCGGCGGAATGGGGCCCGCGCGGCGTGCGCAGCAACTGCGTGCTGCCCGGCATGATCCGCACGGCGCTGTCCGCGAAGTTCTACGAGGAGCCCGGCTTCGAGGCTCGCCGCGCCGCCGCCACCGCGAGCCGCCGCATCGGCGAGCCGGAAGACCTGGCCGGCCCGGCGCTGTTCCTCGCCTCCGATATGGCTGCCTACGTCAATGGCGCGGAGGTGCTCGTCGACGGCGGGCTCGATTGCATGCTGATGGACATGGTTCCGCGCCCCGGCTTCAACGCTACCGCGGCCGCGTGAGCGCCATCACACCACAACGACAAGGAGATTGGATATGACTAAGGAGATCACCTGCGATCTGGTCGTGGTCGGATCGGGTGCCGCGGGCCTCGCCACTGCGATCACTGCACGCAAGCGCGGCCTCGATGTCATCGTGCTCGAGAAGGAGCCCGTGTTCGGTGGTACGACCGCGCTGTCGGGCGGGGTCTTATGGATTCCGCTCAGCAAATACGGCCGGCAGCAGAACCCGACCGACACCGTCGAGCGCGTGCGCGAATACATGATGAGCGAGACGGGCAATAACTACGATGCCGCCGCGGTCGAGTGCTTTGTGGAGAACGGGCCGAAAATGGTCGAGTTCTTCGAGCGCGAGACCGAAATGAAGTTCGTGCCCACGCTCTATCCGGACTATCACCCGGATGCGCCCGGCGGCGTCGACATCGGCCGCTCGATCCTCGCCGCGCCCTATGATATTCGCGGGCTGGGCAAGGACATGCGCCGCCTCAAGCAGCCGCTCGAGACGATCACGTTCATGGGGATGATGTTCAATTCCTCGAACGCGGACCTCAAGCACTTCTTCCGCGCGACCAAGTCGATCGTCTCGTTCCTCTATGTGGCCCGCCGTCTGGCTACGCACATCAAGGAGCTGGCGCTCTACCGGCGGGGGATCAACGTCACGAGCGGCAACGCGCTCGCCGCGAGGCTCGCGAAGTCGGCGCTGGCGATCGACATCCCGATCCTCACTTCGACGCCCGTGAAGGAACTGCTGAGCAAGAGCGGCAAGGTGACCGGTGTGCGCGCGAGCGCCGCGGACGGTGAGCTTCGAATCACCGCCCGGCACGGCGTCGTGCTGGCTTGTGGCGGCTTCCCGCACGATCTGAAGCGCATCGCGCAGGTCTATCCGCATGTGAAGCGTGGCGGTGAGCATCTGTCGCCCACGCCCGTCGGCAATACCGGCGACGGGCTGACCCTGGCGGAGAAGGTGGGTGGTGCCGTGAAGCTCGGCTTTGCCGATGCGGCGGCCTGGATGCCTGTCTCGAAGGTGCCCTTCGGCAAGGGCCGCACTGGCGTGTTTCCGCATCTGCTCGACCGGTATAAGCCCGGCGTGATCGGCGTGCTGCGCAGCGGTCAGCGCTTCACCAATGAATCGAACTCCTACCACGACGTTGGCGCCGCTTTGATGCGCGCCTGCGAGGGTGAACGGGAGACGGCGATGTGGCTGATCTGCGACAAGGTGGCGCTGGGCAAGTATGGACTGGGCTATGCCAAGCCCGCACCGATGCCGGTGGGGCCTCTGCTGCGCAAAGGCTACCTGATCAAGGGCGACACGATCGGCGAGCTGGCGCGCAATTGCGGCATCGCTCCCGATGCGCTCGAAATGACGGTCCATGCCTACAATCGCGATGCCGAGCGCGGAGAAGACCCGGCGTTCCATCGCGGTCGCACCTCGTTCAACCGTTATCTCGCCGATCCGGACCACAAGCCCAATCCTTGCGTTGCGCCTATCGCGACCGGCCCCTTCTATGCGGTGAAGGTGGTGATGGGCGATCTGGGCACCTTCGACGGCCTCGAGACGAGCGTCACTGGCGAAGTGCTGCGGGCCGACGGCAGCGAGATCGAGGGCCTTTACGCGGTCGGCAATGACCGGCGCAGCGTGATGGGCGGCAACTATCCGGGCGCCGGTATCACGCACGGGCCGAATATGACGTTCGGCTTCGTCACCGGTAACGCGATCGCCACCAAAGCCATGACTTCCAAAGAGGAGGTGTGCGCATGAATACACGCTCCATGTATCTGGCAAAGCCCCTGTTGGATTTCCGGGTCTACACGATCGCGCTACGCAAGATGCCCGAGTTTCTCGACGTGTTCGACAGGCTCGCGATGCCAATCCTGCTCGAGACGCTTGGACATCCGCTCGGCTTTTGGACGAGCATGGTCGGGCCGCAGAACCAGTTCACCCACCTGTGGGGGTATGACGATCTGGCCGACTACGAACGACGGTGCCTGGCACGCGATACGCACCCGGACTTCCCCGCCTATCTGAAGGCATCGGGCCATCTGATCACGGCCCAGGAGACACGGCTCATTCGCGCCACCGCGCTGGATAGCGTCGCAAAGTAAGCCGAAACTGTCCGCCGCAGCAGAAAATTTCGCACCTTATCCCCGCTTTCCCTGTCAAACGATAAGCCGCCCGAACCGCCGTTCAGGGCGCCCGCACTTCCGCGCCTACAGGCACGGGTTGTGCACGTGATCTCCTGCACGCGTTCGACATCGGAAGAATAGGGAGGGCGGTCATGACCACGACTGCCAGTTTTCACATCGGGTATACGCGATATCTCGGGCCCGAAAGCGAGCCCGTGCAGCCATTGCCGGCCTTTGCGCGGGAACCCGAGGCGCTGATTTCTCTCTATCGCGCGATGGTGCTGACCCGCGCATTCGATACCAAAGCGGTCGCGCTGCAGCGCACTGGCAAGCTCGGCACCTTTGCATCGTCGGTGGGGCAGGAGGCGATCGGGGTGGGCGTCGCGAGCGCGATGCAGGCCGATGACGTGCTGTTCCCTTCATATCGCGATCATGCGGCGCAATTGCTGCGCGGCGTCACGATGACGGAAAGTCTCTTGTATTGGGGCGGTGACGAACGCGGCAGCGACTTCAGCGTGCCGCGGCTCGACTTTCCAAATTGCGTTCCTATCGGCACCCAGGTGTGTCATGCCGCCGGCGCGGCCTACGCGTTCAAGCTGCGCGGCGAGCCGCGCGTCGCCGTGACGATCTGCGGCGATGGCAGCACATCGAAGGGCGACTTCTACGAAGCGATGAACATGGCGGGCGTCTGGCAGGCCCCGCTCGTGCTCGTCATCAACAACAACCAGTGGGCGATCTCGGTGCCGCGCAGCACGCAGAGCGCGGCGCAGACGCTCGCGCAGAAGGCAATCGCGGCGGGCATCGACGGCTTGCAGGTCGACGGCAACGACGTGATCGCCGTGCATCACGTGATGCATGCGGCACTCGCGAAAGCGCGCCGAGGCGACGGCCCGACGCTGATCGAAGCGCTCAGCTATCGACTCGGCGATCACACGACGGCCGACGATGCAACGCGCTATCGCGACTCGGATGAGATTCAGAAGCAATGGGAACAAGAGCCGCTGCTGCGTTTGCGCAAGTATCTGATGCGGATGAACTTCTGGGACAAAGCGCAGGACGAGCAACTCGGCCGGGCGTGTCACGCGCAGGTCGAGGCAGCCGTCGAGGCGTATCTGGCTGTGCCGCCCCCCGATACTTCCGCGATGTTCGATCACCTGTACGAGACGCTGCCGCATGCCATGCGTGAGCAACTGGAAAGCGCGCAGCGATTCGCGCCGATCGCGGGCAATGGTCGGCATGGTCAGAACGGAGGCACCGGCCATGGCTGATCTGAACATGATCGATGCGCTCAATCTGGCGCTCGCGTACGAACTCGAGCACGATCCCGCCGTCGTGCTGCTCGGCGAGGACATCGGCGTGAACGGCGGCGTGTTTCGCGCGACGGTCGGCCTGCAGGCACGCTTCGGCACGCAACGCGTGCTCGACACGCCGCTCGCCGAGGCAGCGATCGCGGGCACCGCGATCGGCATGGCGGCGATGGGACTGAAGCCCGTTGCCGAGATCCAGTTCAGCGGGTTTCTGTATCCGGCGATCGATCACGTGCTCAATCATGCGTCCCGTCTGCGGCATCGGACCCGCGGACGCCTCACCTGTCCGCTCGTGATCCGCACGCCGTGCGGCGCAGGCATCCATGCACCCGAACATCACTCCGAAAACCCCGAAGCGCTGTTCGCGCACATTCCCGGCTTGCGCGTTGTCACGCCTTCGTCGCCGGCGCGCGCGTACGGGCTGTTGCTGGCCGCGATTCGCGATCCCGATCCGGTGATCTTCTTCGAGCCGACGCGCCTGTATCGGCTGTTCCGGCAGACAGTGGAAGACAACGGCGAAGGCCTGCCGCTCGACACCTGCTTTACGCTGCGCGACGGCTCGGATGTGACGCTGGTGTGCTGGGGCGGTGCCGTGCAGGACGCACTGGGCGCCGCCGATCTGCTCGCGCAGGAAGGCGTGATGGCCGAAGTGATCGACGTCGCGACGCTCAAGCCGATCGACATGAACACGATCCTGGCCTCGGTCGCGAAGACGGGTCGCTGCGTGATCGTGCACGAGGGTTCGCGCACGGGCGGCATCGGCGCGGAGATCGCCGCCAATATCGCCGAGCGCGGACTTTATTCGCTGCTCGCGCCTGTGCAGCGCGTGACCGGCTACGACGTCGTGGTGCCGCTGTACCGGCTCGAGAATCAATACATGCCTGGTGCCTCGCGCATCGTCGCCGCGGTGCGGCAAGCTATGGAGGCGTCGTAAAGCCATGAAAATCTTCAAACTGCCGGACCTCGGCGAAGGCTTGCAGGAAGCGGAAATCGTCGAATGGCATGTGAGCGACGGCGATGAAGTGCGGGCGGATCAACCGTTGCTGTCGGTCGAAACGGCGAAGGCGATCGTCGAGATTCCGTCGCCGCAATCCGGCCGCATCACGAAGCTGTTCGGACGGACGGGCGATATCGTGCATCTGGGCGCGCCGCTCGTCGCGTTCGAGGGCGAGGCCGATGATGCAGACGCGGGCACTGTCGTCGGCCATATGGAAGTTGGCCAGCATGTCGTGCAGGACGCGCCTGCGTCGCCTGGCACGGGCGGTGGCGTCAGCGCGGGCGGCGGTGTGATCAAGGCGATTCCCGCGGCGCGCGCGCTGGCGCGCAAGCTGGATGTCGATCTTTCGATGGTGACGCCGTCCGGCCCGGAAGGCGTCATCACGGCGGCAGACGTACAGCGCGTCGCGAAGATACTTGGCGAAGTCGGTCCGGCCGAAGTGCTGCGCGGCGTGCGGCGTGCGATGGCGCACAACATGGCGCGAGCGCAAAGCGAAGTGGCCGCCGCGACCGTGATCGACGATGCCGACATTCACGCGTGGCCGCCGCACACCGATGTGACGATCCGCCTGATCCGCGCGCTGGTCGCGGGCTGCCGCGCCGAGCCGGCACTGAACGCATGGTTCGACGGACATACGGGGCGACGCCACGTACTTGAGAAGATCGATCTCGGCATTGCCGTCGATCTGCCCGATGGGCTTTTCGTGCCGGTGCTGCGCGACGTCGCGCATCGCGATGCGGCGGATCTGCGCGGCGGTCTCGACCGGATGCGCGCCGATATCCGCGCGCGCAAGATTCCGCCGGAAGAAATGCGCGGCAACACGATCACGCTGTCGAACTTCGGGATGATTTCGGGGAAGTACGCGGCGCCCATCGTCGTGCCGCCCACCGTCGCGATCCTCGGCGCGGGGCGCATCCACGAACAGGTCGTCGCGGCAGACGGCGCGCCTGCCGTGCACCGGATCTTGCCGCTCAGCCTGACGTTCGATCATCGCGTCGTAACAGGCGGCGAGGCGGCGCGCTTCCTGGCGGCGACGATCGCGGATCTGCAGAACGCGGGGTAGCGGTTAGCGTGTGCTAGGCGTGATTCGCCAACATCGCATCGATACGAGCGCGCGCCTCGCGGTCGATGTTCGCGAGGGCAACGCTCTCCGACTCGTATGTAACGGGATCGGCGAAGTCACCGGTGACGTGTTGTTTTCGTGTCCTTCTGCGTAACGACCACGTGACGCGATAGGTCAGCGCGATTCCATCGGACAAACGGGCCGTGCGTGGCTCCATGTGCGCTTCGATAACGAATCCGCGATAGCGCCCGACGATGTGACGTTTCATCGATTGATGAACGATCAGGCAGCCAGGCGGCCTATCCCCATTTCCGGACGGCGCAGGCCCGGCGGGAACACGTGCCATGTGCCGTCGGCATGGCGAAAGAAGAAGAGTGAAAACGTTCCGGACGGCCGATCGATCTGGATGCACACGCGGCATGTGCCGCCCGAGCGGCAGCGGTCGAGCAGACGCACGCACGCTCCGCGGCCTCGCGTCGGGCCAACGAGTTTTTCGACCTCGGAACGCAGTGACCTGTTGCCCGCCATGATTTTCCCTTCGATATCCGATGAGTCGATGCTATGGAGATCGGCGCGTGCGTCCAATCGGCGCGGGCGGAATGTCGTCTCAGGAAGCGCTGATTTCGGCCGTCAGGATTTCCTGAATCAGGGCCAGCACGCGGAACGGGCAATATTCAAAGATCCAGAACCAGCTCCGCGGATTTCGCTCGCGACACGCATACCATGATCTGCGTATCTTTCTCGTCGTCGCGCAGCACCATGTCCCGATGATCCGCCTCTCCTGAGCACAACGCTGTCTTGCACGAGCCGCAGGTGCCGCTTTCGCACGAACTCGGCACGCGCACGTTGGCGTCGCGCAGCACCTCGAGGATCGAGCGATCGGCCGGAATGTCGAACGAAGTGCCGCTGCGCGATAGCCGCACGGTGAACGGCGCGCTTTCGCGCGCATTCGCATTGCTTGCGCCGAAGCTCTCGAAGTGCACCGTGCCCGACGGCCAGTGGCCGGTCATGTCCCGCACGGTGTCCATCAGCGCCTGCGGGCCGCAGCAGTACACGTGTTGTGCCGACTTCGACCGCTCGAATACGGGCCAGAAGTCGAATGCTTTCGACGGGTCTCCGTAATCGTGATGAATCTTCACGTCAGAACGCCATTCGTCGCTGGTCAGTTCATCGAAGAACGCCGTGCCTTCCGGATCGCGGGCGAGGTAGTACAGCTTGAACGAGCGCAGGCCTTCCGCCCGCAACTGCCGCGCCATCGACAACATAGGCGTGATACCGATGCCGCCCGCGACGAGAACGAATGACTTGGCGCGCTCATCGAGGGGAAACTCGTTGCGGGGCAAGGAGACGTCCACGGCGTCGCCCTCGGCCGTATCGTCGATGAAGCTCATCGAACCGCCGCGTCCGTTGCTGTCGCGCTTGACCGCGATGACGTAGCGATGACGCTCCTGCGAGTCATTGCACAGCGAATAACTGCGTCGCGAACCGTTGGGCACCACGACGGTCAAGTTCGCGCCCGCCTCGAACGCCGGCAGCGGCGCGCCTTGCGGGTCGGTCAGTTCAAAGCGCCAGATGTCACGGGCGATCTTCTCCTTGCCGGCAATCTTCAGTCGAAGAAAACCGTCTTCGAGTGGGGGCGTCATGTCTGTCTCCTTCTGACCAGTCCAGTCTTGCGTTGCATCAACATGGACGCATCTTATTGCTAGATCTCTAATGATGCAAGTCAAGGAGTACGATTTTTAGCGGTGTTGCTCTCGGTATAAACCCGTGCTTGTCAGCGACATAAAGCCGCCGTAACCTGAATATTAGAGCTCTAATCAAACTATCCAGAAAGAAATTCGGAGAGATTCAGTCATGGCACATTCAACGTTGCACTCAGGGGACCTATCCCTGTCTGCCATAGCCGATTCGGCGGCGGAGGAGGCGACATACCGCAAGATCACGCTGCGGCTCATGAGCTTTCTTTTCCTGTGCTGGGTCCTCAACTATCTCGATCGCGTCAACGTCAGCTTCGCGCAGCTACAACTGAAGCACGATCTCGGTTTGAGCGACGCGGCGTACGGGCTCGGCGTGAGTCTGTTCTTTATCGGCTACATCCTGCTCGAAGTGCCGAGCACGCTGCTGTTGCGGCGCATTGGCGCCCGCAAGACCGTCACCCGGATCATGCTGCTGTGGGGCGGCATCTCCACTGCCATGGCTTTCATGACCGCTCCGTGGCAGTTCTATCTCGCGCGCACGCTCCTCGGCGCGGCCGAAGCGGGCTTTTGGCCCGGCATCATCCTTTATCTGTCGTACTGGTATCCGGCGAAGCGCCGCGCTCGTATCACATCGCGGTTCCTGCTGGCGATCGCGGTTGCGGGGATTATCGGCGGCCCGCTTTCTGGGTTCATCCTGCAAAACTTCATGGACGTCTGGGGTTTTCGCAACTGGCAGTGGCTGTTCTTCCTTGAAGGCTTGCCGGCCGTGATTGCCGGTGTCGTTGCCTACTTCTACCTGATCGACCGACCGCAGGATGCGAGGTGGCTGACCGAGGATCAAAAACGAATCGTCATCGGCGCGCTCGAGGAGGAAGGTCGCAGCAAGCCGCATAACTCGCCGAGCACGCTCCTCGCGGCGCTGCGCGACCCGCGCGTGTACGTGATTGCTGCGGGCTGGGCCACGGTACCCATCTGCGGAACCATCCTCAACTACTGGACGCCCACGATCATCAAGCAGTCAGGCGTTTCGAACCTGCTGCACATCGGCTTCCTGTCGGCGCTGCCTTATATCGTCGGCGCGGTCGCCATGCTGCTGATCGCACGCAGCTCCGACCTGCGGCTCGAGCGTCGCTGGCACTTCGTGCTGTCGACGACGGCGGGCGCCACGGGCGCGGTGCTCCTGACGGTTCTGACGAACAATTCGGTTGCCGCCATCGCGTGCCTGAGCCTCGTTTCGGTGAGCTATTTCGCGGCCGCAGCCATTATCTGGACCATTCCGCCGAACTACCTGAAGGGCGCGGCGGCCGCCGGCGGTATCGGCGTGATCAGCAGTCTCGGTCAGGTGGGCGCTTTCTTCGCACCAATAGTCCTCGGCTGGGTGAAGAGCGCGACCGGCAGCTTCTCGGCCGGCATCCTGCTGGTCGCGGCGCTCGTTTTCATCGGCGGCATCGCCGTCTTCTTCGGCGTGCCGCGCGAGCGGCAGGCACAGCAATGCGGCGCGTGACGATGCACGCGACGACCAGCATTTTGACAGTCAGACAGGAGCAGGAATGAGCAAGCTTCAACTTTCCATCGCGGTGGGCAACTATGACCGGATGCGACCGCTGATCGACGGCGACGTGCAGATCGACGGTGTCGACCCCGTGTTCATGCTGCAGGACCCGGAGGAAATCTTCTTTCGTGCGTTCCGGCACGCGGATTACGACATTTGTGAGCTGTCGCTCAGCAGCTATTCGGTGAAGACGGCCGCGGGCACGTCGCCCTACATCGCGGTGCCGGTTTTTCCGTCGCGCGCATTCCGCCACAGCTCGATCTACGTGCGTTCAGACCGTGGGATCAACCGGCCCGAAGACCTGAAGGGCAAACGCATCGGCGTGCCGGAATATCAGCTGACCGCCAACGTATGGGTGCGGCTCTTTCTCGAAGAAGAATACGGCGTGAAAGCATCGGATATCCGCTGGGTGCGGGGCGGCTACGAGGATCCGACGCGCGTTGAGAAGATTGCGCTGAAGCTTCCCGAAGGCGTCGTGCTGGAAAACGCGCCAGAAGGACAAACGATCTCGAATCTGCTGGCCAATGGCGAGATTGACGGCGTGATCGGACCGCGCGCGCCGTCGTGCTTCGACCGTGGGCATCCGAGGGTCAAGTACCTTTTCGATGATCCGCAAGAGAGCGCCGCCCAATGGTACGAGCGCAGGAAGCTTTTCCCGATCATGCACACCCTGGGCATTCGCAAGACGCTCGCGGATCAGCACCCGTGGCTGCCCGGTGCGATCGCGAAGGCGTTCGAGCAATCGAAGGAAGTCGCGCTGTCCCGTTTGAGCGACACCTCGGCGACCAAGGTGACGCTGCCGTTCATCGAGGACCAGTTGCGCAATGCGCGGCGTCTGATGGGGCACGACTTCTGGTCGTATGGATTCGCCAACAATGAACACGTGATCGACCGCTTTCTCGCGCAGCACCACGCCGAGGGATTGTCGAGCCGACGCCTCGAGCCTGCCGAACTGTTCCACCCGGCCAGCCTGGAGCGATTCAAGATCTGATCCCTCGCGGCGGTTGTTCGCGCCGTCGCGCATCCGGCAGGTGCTGGGTGCGCGATGGATGCGCGGAAGGCAACAACGCATCCAGAATAATCAGTCATCCAGAATAGAGATGAAAATGAAGAGACACACATTCCCGCTCGCCTGCGGCGGGTTGCTGACGCTCGCCTGCACGGCGGCCCATGCGCAGAGTTCGGTTACGCTGTACGGCATCGTCGATGCGGGCGTCGAGTACGTCAACCGGGTGACCCAAGGCAAACAGACAGGCTCGGTGATCCGCGAGCAGTCGGGCAATCTCGCCGGATCGCGCTGGGGGCTCAAGGGCTCGGAGGATCTCGGCGGCGGCTACAAGGCCCTGTTTACGCTGGAGGGCGGCTTCAACGTAAACACCGGCGCGCTGGGTCAGAGCGGACGGCTGTTCGGCCGCAAGGCATTCGTTGGCGTCTCGACGCCGTACGGCACGCTCACGCTCGGACGTCACCAGAACCTGCTTTACGAGTTGATGTACAAGTACGACGCGCTGACGTTCAACCCCAGCTACTCCGCGCAAAGCATGGACAGCCAGTTCGTGAACCGCGCGGACAACTCGGTGCGCTATGGCGTGCATCTCGGCGGCGTTACATTCGCGGCACTGTATAGCACTGGGTTCGACGCGACGATTCCGAACGGTGGGAATGTGCCCGGCGCAACGAAAGTGGGCCGCGAAATGAGCGCGGCGGTGCTGTATGACCGCGGGCCGTTCAGCATCGGCCTGACGTACGACCAGTTGCAGGGCACCTCGATCGCGACCCAGAGTAACGCGCAGCAGCGCGCGCTGCTCGGCCTCTCGTACGACTTCGGGCCGGTTACGACGCTGGCTGGCCTGCGCTGGCTGAACACGCGCAATACGGATGCGCCGCCGAGTTCGCTGCTCTACTGGGGCGGCGTGACCTGGAGGGTGAATGCACCGCTTTCCATTTCCGCCAGCGTCTATCACACGCAGTTTCGCAATCCGCACGGCGGCCCGACGATGGGGGCATTGCTCGTCGACTACTCGCTGTCCAAGCGCACCGACGTGTATGCGGAAGGGGCGTATGTCTCCAATCGTTCGTTTTCCAATGTCGGTATTCGCGGCACGGGCGTGGATATTGCGCCAGGCATGGACCAGGCGGGCGTGACCGTGGGCATTCGCCACACCTTCTGAGCGGTCCGGGCGCTGCGCTCCAGTGCCTCTCGCGCGGGCTAAAGCGCTATGATTATCAGCGGTGTGATCACAATAACAGCGAGGAAGGCATGGCAGCAGCACGTACTTCGGGCAAAGGCAAGGGCAAGGGCGGGGTCGCGAGCGAGGACCCCATTCTGCGGCACTGGCGTGAGGCGGTACCGGACGATCGTCTCGCTCACCTGGTGAAGGATGCGGGCCGCGCGATGATTCGCGGTCTGCAAATGCGCCTGGCGCAGCATGAAGTCTCGTTCGGCCACTGGGCGTATCTGCGCGTGCTATGGGTCACCGACGGGCTGACGCAGAAGGAGCTCAGCGACGAGACCGGCACCACCACCCCCACCACGTTCAGTGCGGTGTCCGCAATGGAAAAGCTCGGCTATGTCGAGCGCCGCTACGAGCCCGGCAACCGCAAGAACACGCACGTCTATCTGACGCCGCGCGGACGGAGCCTGAAACACAAACTCGTCCCGCTCGCGGAAGAAGTCAACGAAATTAGCGTCCGGGGCCTGAAAGCCACCGAGATCAACGTCGCCCGCAAGGTTCTGCTGACGATCATCGAGAACATGGCACGCGACGAATCGGAGTCGGACGACCCGGCGCTGCGTATTCCGTCGACTCGGGAAGTGGGGAATCTGATCGCGGCGCGCGGGGAAGAAGTCGATCAGGATTGACGCGCGGCTCGGCGTTTCGGGTCATTCCCGAGTGGCAAATTCATTATAGATCTAATAATATTGGCGGGCGTGCCAAGTCCACGACAGGCACGACGGCAGGCCACGGCATGCTGCTGCTCCCTCGCTCAAAACATACGGATCTGGAATGGATGGAATGACCCGCGCGGCGATGACGCGCAACGTCCGCGATGCGCTCGCGGAAGATGTCGGCGAGGCCGACTGGACGTCGCTACTGATCGACCCCGACGCTTCAGCCGAAGGGGTCTTGACGGTGCGTGAACCTGCGCTGTTGTGCGGCAGACCGTGGTTCGATGAAACACTGCAGCAGGTCGACCCGCGCATCACGATTGAATGGTTGGTCGGCGAGGGCGAACGGATGCACGAAGGGCAGACCGTCTGCCGGATCGCTGGTCCGGCGCGCGGCATGCTCACCGCCGAGCGCACCGCGCTCAACTTCATTCAGTTGCTTTCTGGCGTGGCCACCGAGACGAGCGTGATGACGCGGATCGTCGAAGGCACGTCTGCGCGGATTCTCGACACGCGAAAAACGCTTCCAGGATTGCGCCTCGCGCAAAAATACGCAGTTCGTGTTGGCGGTGGCGAAAACCATCGTCGGGGGCTGTACGACGGAATCCTGATCAAGGAAAACCACATCGCGGCGGGTGGCGGCATCGCGTCGACGCTTCGCGCTACCGAAGCATTGGGTGCAGGTGTGCCCGTGCAGGTCGAGGTGGAGACGCTCGATGAATTAACGGAAGCGTTGGCTGGTGGTGCCGCGGCGATTCTGCTCGACAATTTCTCGATCGAATCGATGCGCGAGGCTGTGCGCGTCACCGCGGGGCGCGCCGAGCTGGAAGTCTCGGGCGGTGTGACCGAGCGGACGCTGCGAACGATTGCCGAAACCGGCGTGGACCGTATTTCGTTGGGCAAGCTGACGAAGAACGTCAGGGCGATCGATTTTTCACTGCGCTTCGCGGCGTTCGCCGGATAAGCGGAGGTCGGGGCGAATGTGTGCGCTCCGTAGAAGGAAACGCCGATAAAAAAATCCCTCGTTTGAACTGTGCATGGCGCAGTTCAAAACGAGGTTTTTTGCGCTTACCTCGAACTATCCAAGCGTCACGTCTGCGCCCGTTTCGCTCGACTTCAGAATCGCGATACAGATTTCCAGCGTGCCCTTCGCCCATTCGCCATCGTGAAGGGGCGAGCGTGCGTCCACGACCGCGCCATACAACTCGTCGATGACTTCGGCGCGCGGCACGGCGGGCGCAGACAGCGGCAGCGTATGGCGCTTCTCGTCGCCGTAGACGACGATCGAATCGGGCAGCGGGCGCAGGTCGGCGCGTTCGCACGAGACGATGATCGGGCCGAAATGCTGATGAAAACGCGGCGGCTCGTGCGCGTCGGCCGTTGGCGGCTTGTATGCGGAACCGCCGTAGGTGCCGGCCGCTTTGAGCCTGGCCTCGTCGCCCGAGGACGCGAGCGTCTCCAGACGGCGGCGGGCGCTGCCGTACGTGTCGGGGCTCGTACGATCGCCCATTTCGCCGATCCAGCCGCTCCACTCTTCGGTGTTGAAGTGGCCATAGCCGTTGTACGAGAGCGAGGCATAAGCACCGTTCTCGAACCAGATCAGCGCCGAATAGGCGCCTTCGGTCGGGCGGGACGGATCCCACCGTCCCACGCTCGCGCGCAGCCGCGTCGCGCGCGAGCCGGCGAGCATTCGCACGATATCCACCTGATGAGCCGCCTGGCTGAAGACGGCGCCGCCACCTTCAGCCGTGGCCAGCTCCTCGGGCCGGCGCGGGCGATACAGATAGTCGGTGTAGTTGACGGCCTGGATCATTTTCACCGCGCCGAAATCGCCACGTCCGATCAATTCGCGCGTACGCAGGTACGGCGTGTCGAAACTATGGCAATGGCCGACGATCAGATGCACGTTCGCTGCGCGGCATGCGGCGATCATGCGATCGCAGTCCGCAGGGGCGAGCGCCATCGGCTTTTCGACCAGCACGTGCTTGCCTTTTGCCGCGGCAATTTCAGTGTGCTGCGCGTGGAACTGGTGCGGACTCGCAACGTAGATGATCTCGACGTTGGGGTCAGCCGCCAACTCCGCCACGTCCGCATAGGTGGGCGCCGCGAAGTCGGCGGCGAACTGCCGCCGCGCTTCGTCACGCGGATCGCACGCAGCGACGAGCTGGACTCTGGGGTCGCGCAGGAAGGTCGGCAGCATCAGCGAGAATGCCCGTCCCAGTCCTGCGACCCCGATGCGCAAACGGCGCTGCTCCATGGCCGTGTGCCTCCCGTTATTGCTTGACCTGATAGTCCGTTGCGAGCGCGGACGGCTGGTCGGCCGGTTCCGGATTCTTCTTGCTGACGTAACGCGCGGCATACGTGCGCCAGTCGATTTCCTTCGGCACGACTGCCTGGTACGAACACACTTCGCGGGGAATCGCTTTTGCACCGGTGCCGATTGCGTCGCCATCTTTCTCGAATTCGGCGAGCGCATCGATCATGCGGCGACGGAATTCGACGATGGCGAGATCGCTCGCGCCGAGGCGCTCGTCCGAGCGGTTCGCAATCGGGCCCATCGTGACCCACATCGCAATGTCCTGGTTCGGGAAGCCCGAAATGCCGGTGAAATTGCCAGCCTTCATCGCCTGGCGGTCTTGCCAGAAGCGGTTGTCGTGATTGCGCAGCGGGCGATAGTACTGGTCGAGGTCAACGCCGACCTGCTGACGCAGGAACTTGCGCCAAGTTTCGGTTTCCGGCGTCGTCTCCGGATCGCCCCAGGCGATGAAGTAGAACGCCGTGTTCGTGTCGTCCATCGGCACGTTGATGTTCGCAACGTTGTACAGGTTGTTCGGCGGAATCAGCACCGTTCCCGGCGCCACGAACACCGTGGAGCGCACGTAGTCGTGCGTGTTGGCGTTGAAGATCGGGCGGCGCAGCGCGGCGTAACGGAAGCCGTAGTCGGTGCGCTCGACCTGCAGGCGCGGGGCCTTGTCGGTGGACGGGCGCAACCAGTTCTTCGCGGTCGCTTCGGCGCCGCCCACGCGCGCCGGCACGAAGTCCGACGAATGCAGGCTGGAGCTGTGCGCGGAGTCGATCGCGCCTTCGAGGATTTGCGCCCAATTGCACGGCAGCAGCGCCTTGGCGATGCTCACGCGGGTGTCGGAAGTCGGCGCCCAGGCCGGCGGCACGAATTCGGGGATCGCGTCTTGCGGGCCCATATATGCCCATACCATGCCTCCCCATTCCTGCACCGGGTAGGCCTTGTGCTTGACCTTGTCGGTCATGCAGCTCGCTGCCGGCTCGGACACCATTTCAAGCACGTTGCCCGAGACGTCGAACTTCCAGCCGTGATACAGGCAGCGCAGGCCGGAGTCTTCATTGCGGCCGTAGACGAGCGATGCGCGACGGTGCGGGCAGTACTCGTCCAGCACACCAACGCTGCCTTCCGAGTCCCGGAATACAACGAGGTCCTCGCCAAATACGCGCGCTTTGACCGGCGCGCCGTCCGGCTCGCTGACTTCTTCGATGAGGCAAACCGGCGTCCAGTGCCGGCGCATCAGTTGGCCCATCGGGGCATCGCCTTCGACGCGGCACAGCAATTCATTTTCTTGGTGGGTCAGCATGTAATGTCTCCCGGCGAAAGCTCGCCTTCATCAACAGGTGTTGCCCAACTATATTAGATATCTAGTGAAAATGGCAAGAGCCTTTCGAGACATCCGGGAAAGTACGTATGGTCGAAAGCGACCCTGGCTCAGGAATATTCGATCTCTAATGTAAAGTGGCGGGATTCATCGCCGATGGATCGGATTTGCGAGGCGCTGGTGTTCCACCCGGCTAGTCTCGAAAGACGAAAGGATTCAAGCCACGCTGATGTTGGAACGCTGGCAAATTCGCGGCGTTCTATGTTGGACGGCTATGATAGAGCCCTTGATAAAGCCGGATTGAACGGACATGACAGACTCTGAATTGAAAGATGTCGAAGCCCCTGTGCGGGAAAGTGACAACAGTCTTGTGTGGTCAGACGCACGGCTACTCGGCTTCACGCCGATGGATGACGTGCATAAGGAATTCTACGAAGTCGCGCTACGGCTCGTGACCTGCACCGATGCGAGCGCCCTTGCCGCGATCGAGGAATTCGAAAAACACGCCGTCAGCCATTTCGAGCAGGAAGACGAATGGATGCGCACGACCAACTTTCCCCCGCGCGATTGCCACATCGAAGAACACGAAGCCGTGCTGAAGTCAGTGCGGGACGTTAAAGCAGCGGTCGAAGCAGGGCAGGCTGGTTGCGCGCTGGTGCATGACATCGGCATGCATCTGTACAACTGGTTTCCCGGACACGCCGACTACCTGGATTCGGCGCTTGCCGCATGGATGACCAAACAGACGATGGGTGGAAAGCCTGTTGTGTTAAGACGGACGATTTGAAGTTTGCCGTTTCGACCGTCGAAATACACTGGGCGCCATAAGTTGTAGCCGGCAGACTGCTGGCTCAACCCATGTCGCGTAGTTCCCGCCGCAAAATCTCGCGAGCGGTTGATTTCCGTAGCGTCCTTTGCGCGCTCAGAGTTTTACTGCACTGCGGCTCCCGTCAACGCATCGTCGCTTGCGGGCGTCGTTGCTGGAATCTCCGCGGACGATATCAGCCCCGTTCAACTACCCGACTCGCGCAGCACGACATCGCCCAATTCGGCGAGGCGGGGGGCATCGACGCGCACGCTCGGGCAGGAGATGCCCATGGCGGCGATCATCTCATCGTGCGCGTCGTAGATGGGGCGAGCCACGCAGCGGATGCCATCGGTGAATTCCTCGTCATCGATGGCATAGCCGCGCTGACGTGTCAGTTCCAACTCTTGCGCGAGAGCCGGCTCCGAGGTCAGGGTGCGCAACGTGTAGGGGACCAATTCCGCCGGCGCTTCGGCATGGCCGAAGGCCAGGAACGCTTTGCCGAGCGCCGTGCAGTGCAGCGGCGACAGGGCGCCGATCGGATGATCGACCTTGAGCGGCAAGGTCGAGTCGACCTTGTCGATATACCAGACGCGCGAGCCGACCAGCACCGCCAGATGCGTGCACTCCCCGGTGGACGCAGCGAGCCTTTCCAGCGCCGGGCGCCATGCTTCCTTGATCGCCACGACTTCCTCGAGCGTGCGTTGTACCGGCTTGCCCGGCTGACTGCCGTTCGAGGCCAGATAGCGCCGGTTGGAATCCTGCGCCGCATAGCCGGCGGCAACCAGCGTCTTCAGAAGATGGGCGGCCATGGATTTGTCCATTTCGAGTTCGCTCGCGAGTTCCGTTAGCCGGACGGGGCCGCGATGAGTCCGCAGATACGTCAGTGCTTCGAGGCCACGAGTCAGGGACTGGAGCAGCCGCATGAATATCCCTCCACGCCAATAAAAGTTTTTCTCTGTAAAACACCAGAAGTTTTACATAGGAAAACTGTAACCGAAAAATCACCCAATGTAGGGAATTACACGGATTTTTTTACGCTAGATGTGAAGTACTGTTGTGCGTATGCAAATTTAGCGCTGGTGAATCAGGTCGGTCTGAGGGGCGAGTTAAGTTTTTTAATCCAAGTTGTTTTGCATGCGTCAACTTTACGGAGGCAGGCATGTTGGGGAGACACGGAGTAAAGCGTCGCGCGCTTGTGCTGGCTGCACTACTGGCTTCAGCCGCGGGATTCACGACCCCGGCCTTCGCGGATTCGGGCGAAGTGTCGATCAGCGACTATTTCACGGGCGACATGGGAGAGAAGGCGTTCAACGAACAGCTCGCCAAATTCACCACGGCGACCGGGATCGCAATCAAGCAAAGCCCGGTGGGACACGAAGATTTCAAGTCGGTGATACTGGTGCGCGCGGCCGGACATAGTCTGCCCGACGTATTCAGTTTCTGGGCGGGCGCCAAGACGCAATTCATCGCCGATTCGAAGAGCCTTCATCCGATCGACGGCATGTGGAAGTCCGCGGGGCTGGATTCCGTGATCTCCAGGCCGATTGCGGCGGCGGCGACGAGCTACAGCGGGCATCGCTATCTGGTGCCGGTCGACTATCACTTCGTCGGCGTTTTCTATAACCCGAAGGTGATGGCCAAGGCGGGCATCACGACGATGCCGACGACGTGGGACGGCTTCCTCGCCATGTGCAAGCAACTCAAGTCGCAAGGCATCACGCCGATTGCGATGGGTTCGAAGAATCGTTGGCCCGCGCAGTTCTGGTTCGATTACATGCTGTTGCGTACCGCGGGGCCGGACTATCGGGCGAAGCTGATGACGGGGCATGCCCGCTACGACGATCCGCAGGTGAGCTCGGTGATGGACCAATGGAAGTCCATGTTCGATGCAGGCTATTTCAACAACAACGCCAACGCGATCGACTGGACCGACGCCGCCGACAAGGTCGCGAAGGGCGATGCCGCGATGACGCTGATGGGCACGTGGATCACGGGCTACTGGAACAACAACCATCTGGTGGCGGGCAAGGACTACGACGTTGCGGTATTCCCGCAGATGCAGGCGGGCGTGCCGAACGTCGCGCTCGGTCCGGTGGACGGCCTCGTGATCTCCGCCAACGCGAAGAACGTGGCGGGTAGCGAAAAACTGCTCGACTACATGGTCAGCAACACCGACGTGCAGTCGGCATGGACGTCGTCCCAAGGCGCGCTGTCGGCCAACGTGAAGGTCGATCAGTCCCACTACAGCCCGGTGATGCAAAAGGCCGCCGCGGCGGTCGAGAAGTCCAACGGCTTCGCCTTCAACTATGACCTCGCCACGCCCCCGCCGGTGTCCGAAGTCGGTCTGTCGATGTTTGCGAAGTTCATCGACCAGCCTGGCGATATCAAGAGCCTGCTGACTCAGACCCAGACGGATGCGCAGGCCGCGTTCAAGAAGCAGTAACACCTCCACGAAGGCGGGTCGCCGTGCGGCGGCCCGCCTTGTTTTCCGGTAGAGACGCGAGATGAGGAAACACGATCGGCTATGGCGCGTGGTATTTCTGGCGCTGCCCCTGGGCGTTTTCGGAATCCTGGTGGTGGGACCCCTGCTGTCGTCGTTCTATTACAGCTTTACCGACTGGAATGGCTTTTCGTCCGACTATGATTTTGTCGGACTCTCTAATTTCACGAGGATTCTCAACGACCATCTGTTTTCGCATGCCGCGCTCAATACCGCGCTCTGGATCGTTGCCGCTATCGCGTTGCCGACGCTGCTGGGGTTGGGTCTCGCGCTGCTGCTCGATTCGAAGGTGCCCGGTTCCCGCGTGTTCAAGAGCATCTTCTATCTGCCGATCTGCCTGTCGGCCGTGATCGTCGGCCAGATCTGGATCTGGATCTATCAGCCCGACTGGGGGCTGCTCAACCTGTTTCTGTCGCACGCGGCGGGAACCCCTCACGACTTTGCGTGGCTGGCTAAACCCAATACGGCGCTGTGGTCCGTGATCGTGGCGTGGTCGTGGCAACAGACCGGGCTGTCGATGGTGATTTATCTCGCCGGGCTCACCGCGATTCCCGAAGACCTGCAGGAGGTCTGCCATATCGAAGGCGCGAGCCGCTGGCAGCGCATCCGCCTCGTGATCCTGCCGTTGCTGACGCCCTCCACCGTGGTCGCGGTGGCGCTGTCGGTGATCAACTCACTGAAGGGTTTCGACATCCTCTACATCATGACCGGCGGTGGACCGTTCAACAGTTCCGATACGCTGGCCATGCACATGTACAACGAGAGCTTCAAGAAATACCACATGGGCTATGGCAGTGCGATTTCCGTGGTGCTGTTCCTGATCGCCGTCTCCGTGATCGGCCTGTATTTCCGTCAGTTGCGCAAGGTGGACCGCATCTATGGATGAGCGTCTGTACGCCCGCTTCAATCCGGCGAGAGCGGCCACTTTCACGATTCTCGTGGTGCTGGCGGTGCTGTTCCTGTTGCCCACTGTCGGCGTGTTGCTGTCGTCGGTGAAGGAGCAGCGCGACATTGCGCTGGGCGATCTCTGGAGCTTGCCGGTCAGGCTGTACCTCGGCAACTTCATCGAAGTGCTGTCGAAGCCCTCCGTACACCAGTATTTCGTGAACACGCTGATCGTCACCGTGCCCGCCACGATCGTGTCGACCGCGCTCGGCGTGCTCGCCGGCTACGTATTCGCCAAGCTGCCTTTTCGCGGCTCGAATGGCCTGTTCCTGGTGCTGGTGTCCGGCATGTTCTTTCCGCCGCAGGTGATTCTGATTCCGCTGTTCCGGCTTTTCAATTTTCTCGGCCTGATCGACACGCTGTGGCCGGTGTTCCTCGTGCATACGGCGCTGGGCATTCCGATCTGCTCGCTGCTGATGCGCAACTTCTTCGCGACCGTGCCGAGCACGCTGCGTGAAGCCGCGATCATGGAAGGCGCATCCGAGCCGCGGGTGCTGCTGTCGGTGGTGTTGCCGCTCAGTTTGCCGGCGCTCGCGGTGCTGGCGACGCTGCAGTTCACGTGGATCTGGAATGACTTTCTGTGGCCGCTGGTGTTCACGCAATCCGACGAGAAACGCACCATCATGCTCGGCATCGTGAACCTGAATGGCCAGTATTCCGTCGCCTGGGGCGTGCAGGGCGCGTTGTCGATTCTGGCGAGCTTGCCGACGCTGCTGGTGTTTCTGTTCTTCCAGCGCTACTTCATCAAGGGCATGACCATGGGCGCGGTAAAAGGGTGATCGAATGGCGCAATTGAGTCTGCAAGGCATACGCAAATCGTTCGCTGGCCATGAGGTGATCCATGGCGTCGAGCTGGACATCGCCGACGGCGAGTTCGTGGTGTTCGTCGGCCCGTCCGGCTGCGGCAAATCGACGATGCTGAGAATGATCGCCGGCCTCGAAGATGTGTCGGGCGGGACGATCCATATCGATGGGCGGGATGTGACGCAGGTGCATCCGTCGAAGCGCGAAATAGCGATGGTGTTCCAGTCCTACGCGTTGTTTCCGCACATGACGGTGGCTGAAAACATCGGCTTCGGACTGCGGCTCGCGGGTGTCGACAAGCGCGAGATCAGGCGGCAGGTGGGGGAGGTCGGCAAGACGCTCCAGCTCGACCGTCTGCTGGAACGCACGCCGAGAGAATTGTCGGGCGGGCAGCGGCAGCGTGTAGCGATCGGGCGCGCCATCATTCGTCATCCGAAGATCTTTCTGTTCGACGAACCGCTTTCGAATCTCGATGCCGCGTTGCGCGTGCAGTTGCGCCTCGAGATCGCGCGACTGCATGCGGAGTTGCGCGCCACGATGGTGTACGTCACGCACGACCAGGTCGAGGCGATGACGCTGGCGGACCGGATCGTCGTGTTCAACGGCGGCAAGATCGAGCAGGTCGGCACGCCGATGGAGCTGTATGAACGGCCCGCGAATCTGTTCGTCGCGCGCTTTATCGGCGCGCCTGCGATGAACGTGCTGCCGGCGTCGGCGTGGCCGCATCTGACGAGTCCGGATCATGCCGGAGCTCGCAGCGCGCCGGACGGTGTGGACTGTATCGGTATCCGGCCCGAGCACGTCACGCTTTGCGCGCGCGGACAGGCGAGTGTTGGCGGGCGCATCGAACTCGTCGAGCAGCTTGGCGCGGAGACACTGTATTACCTCGGCATCGGCAATGGCCTGCCCACGCTCACGGTACGCTCGCCGCTCGCGCACGCGGTGCGCCGCGGAGACGAAGTCGGACTAAAAGTGGACAGCTCGAAGCTGCATCGCTTCGGCCCGGACGGGATCGCGATCGGGAATCACGCCGCTCGAAGCGATGAACGCACACCATCGCCAACAGAGACTTTTCAAATAGAGGAAGAAAAATGACGGGATCTCGTTTTCGCGTGGGGATCATCGGTGCGGGTCGCATCTCCGATCTGCACGCCATCGAATACCTGCAAAATCCGTTGGCACGCATCGTCGGCGTCTGCGACCGGGATGTGGCGCAGGCGCGTAGCAAGCTCGCGGCCTGGGGCATTCCCGACGTCACGGTCGAGGAGGACGTGGATCGTTTCCTCGCGCGTGAGGACATCGATCTGGTCGAAATCCTGTTGCCGCATCATCTGCACCTGCCGGTGGCGCTTAAGGCGATGGCGGCGGGCAAGATCGTGTCGCTGCAAAAACCGATGTGCGTCGATCTCGCCGAGGCGGACCAACTCGTGGCGGCCGCCGAGGCCTATGACCGGCCTTTCAAGGTCTTCGAGAACTTCATCTTCTATCCGCCGGTGCTGAAGGCGCGCGAACTGATCGATCAGGGCGCGATCGGCACGCCGCTGTCGATCCGCATCAAGTCGAACCCGGCGCGCAGCGCGACGGCGTGGGAAGTGCCGCCGTCCGCATCGGCATGGCGCAGCGAAAAGTCTCACGCGGGCGGCGGGCCGCTCGTATTCGACGACGGGCATCACAAGTTCGCGCTCGCCTGGCATTTCATGGGAGATCCGGAAGAGGTGCATGCGTTTATCGGCGATACCGAAGGTCCGGGCGGTATGCGTTTCGATGCACAGTCGATCATCTCATTCCGGTTTCCCGGCAATCGTATCGGCAATCTGGAGATCGTCTATTCGCCGGACATGGAGCTCATCACGCGACACTATGCGCAGGACGATCGCGTCGAGATCACCGGCACGTCGGGTGTGCTCTTCATCAACGGCGGCCATGGACGGCTCGGGGCGACACCGCCCGTGACCCTGTACCGGGACGGCCAGATCACGACCTACGACGTGCCGAGCGGATGGGAGCAGAGCTTCGTGCTGTCGACCCGGCATTTTCTGAATGCGCTGCGCACGGGCGGGGCGCCGGTGCTGACGGCGAGGGAGGCCCGCCAGGTGCTGCGTTTCGCGTCGGCGGCCGAGCAGTCGGCTCGTGAAGGCAAGGCGATTCGCCTGGCATTTTGATCCCGCGAGGGCACATCCATGTCTGATCTCGTTACTTCGTCGAAGCAGCTTCCGGTCACGACAGAAAGCCGCGCCGCCTGGTTGCGCGAGGAGGGCGGGCTGAGCGCGGCGTTCGCGGACGGCCTGCTGTCCGATGTCGTCGAACTGCCTTTGGCCGAAGCGCTCGTGCTGGGATTGATGAAGCAGGGCGTGACCAAGTATCTGGCGATCTTCGGACACGGCAATACCGCGATCGCCGAGATTCTGCGTATCTACGAGGCGCACGGTCTGGTGAAATGCTGGCAGTTCCGCAACGAAGTGGAAATGGCGCACGCGGCCACCGCGCTTTCGTGGGTCTACGGCGAAGTTCCCGCGGTGCTCACGTCGATCGGGCCCGGCGCGTTGCAGGCGCTCGCCGGCTCGCTGGCCGCGGCGTCGAACGGGGTCGGTGTCTACCATCTGTATGGCGATGAGACGACACACGGCGAGGGCTACAACATGCAGCAGATTCCTCGGCCGGGGCAGGGACTGTTTGGCTCCCTGACAGAACGGATGGGGGCGTCCTATACGCTGCATACGCCCGCCGCGTTGCGCGATGCGTTGCGCAACGGAAGTGCGGCCGTGTTTCATCCGTGGCGGCCGGCGCCGTTCTATCTGAATCTGCCGCTGAACACGCAACTGGCGCGGGTATCGCTGAGACTCGATGCGCTTGCGGCCCGACCCGTGTGGCCGCGTTTGCCGATACCGGACGAGGCGTCCCTGGCCGTGGCTGCGAAGCTGATCGCGGGCGCGGACCGGGTGGCCATCAAGGTCGGTGCCGGCGCGCGTCATGCGGCGGTGGCGGTACGGCGGCTGGCGGAAGCCAGCGGTGCGGTCGCGGTGCTGAGCCCCGGAACGGTTGGTGTGCTGCCCGACGCGCATCCGCATAACCTGCACGTGGCGGGCTCGAAAGGTTCGATCAGCGGCAACTGGGCCATGCAGGAGGCCGAGCTGCTGATCGTGATCGGCAGCCGCGCGGTGTGCCAGTCGGACTGCTCGGGCATCGGCTGGCCCAAGGTTCGTCATGTGGTCAATATCAACGCCGATCCGACCGACGTCCAGCACTACAACGAAAGCACCGCGTTGCTGGGAGATGCTGCGGCCATTTGCGAGCGGCTGGCGCTGGCGCTGGCCGGTCCGTTGACCCCGGCGAAATCGGCATGGCTCGACGAGGCCGCGCGCAAGAAAGCCGAGTGGCTGGGCTTGCGCGACGCACGCGCCGGCGGCCCGCGGTGTTTCGATGCGGTCTGGCGGCGCGAGGTGCTGACGCAACCGCAGGCCATCGCCATCGCCGAGCGTTTTTGCCGCGAGATCGGTGCGCTGAAGTTTTTCGATGCCGGCGACGTTCAGGCTAACGGCTTCCAGGTGATCCGCGACGACTTGCCCGGCGAAACGTATACCGAGTCCGGCGCGTCGTATATGGGTTTCGCCGTTTCCGCGCTGCTGTCTCAGGCGATCGCGCGGCAAGGATGCTATGGCGTCGCGTTCACCGGCGACGGCTCATTCATGATGAATCCGCAGATCCTGATCGACGGTATCGAGCATGGTGTTCACGGCACCATCCTGCTGCTCGACAACCGCCGCATGGCGGCGATCAGCAGCTTGCAGGAAGCGCAGTTCGATACCGATTACCGCACCAACGATTCGGTCGCCGTCGATTATGTGGCGATGGCGGGAGCGGTGGCGGGCGTGATGGCGTTGTCGGCGGGCGATACGGAGCGAGGTCTGCGCGATGCGCTCGCGAAGGCGCACGCTCACCCTGGCCTGAGTCTGATTCACGTGCCGGTCTATTACGGTGCGGACCCCGCAGGCGGGATGGGTGCGTATGGCCAGTGGAACGTCGGCCCGTGGTCCGACGGCGTGCAGGACGCTTATACGAAGACGCGAATCTGAAGGGACGAGCATGTACGAATCTTGTGGCCTGCTGATCGATGGCGCGTGGCGCTGTGCGTCCGACGGTGAATCCATCGTGGTCAGAAGTCCGGCGACCGGAGAGCCGGTTGGCAGCGTGCCCGCCGCGATCGGAGCGGACGAAGCCGCTGCGCTCATGTGAAGAAGGTTACGATGGAGCTGGGCGGACATGCGCCGGTGATCGTCCATGCCGACGCGGACCCCGTGCAAAGCGCGAAATGGCTCGCAACGACCAGGTTCCGCAATTGTGGTCAGGTCTGCATCTCGCCGTCGCGGTTCTATGTGCACCGGTCGATCCTGATGCCGTTTGCGTGGAGAGCGCACTGTCGCTGATCGAGGATGCCCGCGCCCGTGGTGCGCGAGTATTGGCTGGCGGCCGACGGCCGTCCCATCTCGAACGTGTACCCGTTGCGGTAGCCTCGGATACTCTATTACCTGACGCCCAAATACATTCGTCATCGCCTGATCGTAAGGAATGGGACATGAATCAAAAACCGCGTGGCCTGGACAATGGCCTGACGAACTACGGTGATCACGACTTCGCGCGCTATCTGCGCCGGTCGTTTGCCAAATCGATGGGCTACACCGGCGAATCGCTCGACAAGCCGATCGTCGGGATCTGCACCTCGGAGAGTGGTTTCAACAACTGCCATCGTCACTTCCCCGAAATGGTCAAGGCGGTCGAGCGCGGTGTGCTCGCGGCGGGCGCGTTGCCGGTGGTATTTCCGGTGATTTCGCTTGGCGAGGTATTCCTTTCGCCGACTTCGCTGGTCTATCGCAACCTGATGGCGATGGCCGTCGAGGAAATGATCCGCGCCCAGCCGATGGATGCGGTGGTGATGCTCGGCGGATGCGACAAGACCGTGCCGGCGATGTTGATGGGCGGGATCTCCGCAGGGCGGCCCGCCGCCATGGTGGTGGCCGGTCCGATGATGACCGGTCGACATCGCGGCGAGCGGCTTGGCGCTTGCACGGACTGCCGCCGCTTCTGGGCGAATTTCCGCGCGGGGAAAGTCCCGGAGCAGGAGATCAGGCAGGTGGAGGGGCGTCTGGCCGTCACCGCGGGAACGTGTGCGGTCATGGGTACGGCGTCGACGATGGCGCTGATCGCGGAAACGCTGGGCATGATGCTGCCCGGGTCGGCGGCGATCCCGGCCGTGCACGCGGATCGGCTGCGCAATTGCGAGGAAACCGGAGCGCTGGTTGCGCGCATGGCCCTCGATGGCGGACCGAAACCGGCCGAGATCGTGACGCCCGCATCGGTGCGCAACGCGTTGCGCGTATTGTTGGCGGTCTCCGGTTCGACCAATGCCGTGATTCATCTGGCGGCGATCGCCGGTCGTATCGGACTGAAAATCGATTACGACGAGTTCAACCGGCTGTCAGATGAAACGCCGGTACTCGTGGATCTCAAGCCGGTAGGCAACGGCTACATGGAGGATTTTCATGCGGCCGGCGGGCTGGAGGGCGTTCTGCGCGGACTGATGCCCCAACTCGATCTGACTTGTCGCGACATCGCCGGGCAGAGCCTCGATGAGCGGTTGAACAAGCCGCTTGCCGATCCGATCGATACGACAGTGATCCGCTCGACGGAGAAACCGGTCAGTGCCGAGGGCGGGTTGATCGTTCTCAACGGCAGCCTGGCGCCTGACGGTGCTGTTCTGAAGCGCGCCGCCGCTACCCCCGAACTGCTCGAACACGAAGCGCGCGCGGTGGTATTTACTTCGCTCGAAGATCTGGCCGCGCGCATCGACGACCCCGATCTGGACGTTCGCGCGGACGACATTCTCGTATTGCAGAACGCGGGGCCGCGCAGTGCTTCAGGCATGCCCGAAGCCGGCTATCTGCCGATTCCGCAGAAACTTGCGCGGGCGGGGGTGAAGGACATGGTGCGCATTTCCGATGCGCGCATGTCGGGCACTGCATACGGGACCATCGTGCTTCACGTGACGCCGGAGGCGGCGCTCGGCGGCCCGCTGGCGCTGGTGCGCAACGGCGACCGGATCCGGCTGTCGGCGCGGGACAAGCGGATCGATCTGCTGGTTGACGAGGCCGAACTGGCGCGTCGTGCCACTGAGCTCAGTCCGGCGGAAGGGATGTATGCGCGCGGTTACCAGCGGCTTTATCACGATCACGTGCTATCCGCCGCGGCAGGGTGCGATTTTGATTTCCTCACCGCCTTTCCTTCCGACGAGCTCAAGTAAGCTCATCCGTCCCAGCGGTGTCGTCGAAAATGCGCTCGTCGAATTCGATCGGGAAGGGGGCGTTCCGGCTCAGCGTTCCGGCGTCGGATGCGTTCCGGTACTCGGCAAGACGGGCCGATACTATGTTTCGAATGTGATTCCCGACTATCGCGGTTTGCTTGGGCCCCAGTGTTTCGAGGCGACCCAGCAGGTCGCCGGGGAAGCGAAGCGAAATGTAGGGAGTATCGGGCCCGGCTGGGTTGCGCACTAGCAGCACGTTCAACCGACCGTCCGCCGCAGCCTCTTCGCTGTAGATAGCGTCATCGTGGAAGGAGCGCGATACCGCCTGGGCGACGCGCTCCAGAACACTGCGAGTGATCTGATAGATGGGCATATTCGTCTCCTGATCGGACGCCCGACAATCGTATCACTTTCCCTTTTTCGCGCCCGCACGTAGCGCGTCACCCTGGTACGCGTCGCCGGCCTCAGGCAAATTTGTTTGAGGCTGCGTTATACTCAATTCCATGGATACGAAACCGACCTCGCTGAAACTGCACCGTTGGTGGCACGCCTGAATCCGGCGGCCCGTTTCCACACACATACGCATATTCGCAAACGTGATGCCGCCAGTCCTGGCGGCATTTTCGTTTCAGCACGCTCATGGCTGGTGGCATCCAAATCAGGAACCTGCTGTCCATGACACACACCAACCGCCCCACGATCTTGACCGGTGACCGCACCACCGGCCCGCTTCACCTCGGCCACTATATCGGCTCGCTGCGTGCGCGCGTCCAACTTCAGCATGAGGCACAGCAGTTCCTGCTTCTCGCTGACACGCAGGCGTTAACCGACAACGTCGGCCGGCATCAGAAGGTTACCCGGAACGTCATCGAAGTAGCGCTCGACTATCTTGCGGTGGGCATCGACCCAGCAAAGTCGACCATCTTCATCCAGTCCCAGGTGCCAGAACTGGCCGAGCTGTTTCAGTATCTGCTGAACGTCGTGACGGTCGCGCGCCTCGAGCGAAACCCGACCATCAAGGAGGAGATTCGCCTGCGCGGTTTCGAACGCGACATCCCGGCGGGCTTCCTGACGTATCCGATCAGTCAGGCGGCTGATATCACCGCGTTCAAGGCAACCCACGTACCCGTGGGCGATGACCAGCTACCGATGATCGAGCAGACCAACGAATTGGTGCGGCGCTTTAACAACACCGTCGACCGACCTGTGCTGGTCGAATGCGATGCGGTGCTGTCACAGGTCACGCGATTACCCGGCATCGATGGCAAAGCGAAGATGAGCAAGTCCCTCGGGAACGCCATCGCACTAGGCGCCACGCCGGACGAAATCACCAGGGCAGTCAACAACATGTACACCGACCAGAACCACTTGCGAGTCAGCGATCCTGGTCAGGTGGAAGGCAATGTCGTGTTCGCGTTTCTCGATGCGTTCGAGCCGGACGTGCAGAAGGTCGACCAACTGAAATCCCACTATCGGCGGGGTGGACTCGGCGATAGCGTGATCAAGCGCGTGCTGAACGAGCGGCTCCAGTCGCTCATTGAACCGATTCGCACACGACGTCGCGAGCTGGAGCAAGACCCGGCCGAGGTGCTTGCGATCCTGCGTCGCGGTACGATGCGCGCACGGGAGGTGGCTGGAGAAACTTTGTCGGAGGTCAAAAGCGCGCTGGGCTTGACCTACTTTCAGAGCTGAACAGAGGAGATCGGCTGTGTCGCGCCCGTCCGCTATTCCCCACGTTCCATCACGTCAGTGAGGTAGGCGACGTCGTCAGTCTCCGACAGCGGCGTTGCCAGATGTTCACCAAAAAGCTCCAGTGCCTCTTTCGTATAGGGCTGTTGCCAGTGCCATTCCAACGCAGCCTGATCTTTCCAGCGCTTGAACACCACGATCCGTCTGACGAAGGCGAGAACGATGTCGTCCTCCGCTCGCTTCGGTGAGCATCAGGTAGGCGTCGTCGTGCGTCACGTGCCTGTTTATTTTCGACGGCGGCAAGAATCAGCAATCGCGGTGGCGGATTTCGCAATTGCCGCGTCGAGGCACAACCGGCAGCATGGAGTCACATCATGCATCGCTCTCCCTTGCCGGGGTCGCTTCAATGCTGCATCGCGACAACGGTTCGCCATGTTTATTGGCGGTTTTTGGCCCTGGGTCGATTCAAATCCTCGAAGAATCGGTTGCTGCCGCAGAAGGCGATGATGAACCGCATGATCTGGCCAGGTATTCGCGACGAAATCGAAATCTCGAAGCTGGACTGTGCGGTCGTCTTATCCGACGACACATCGAGGGCGCAACAAATCACGGAATTGTCGCGCCGCAGGAGCCTTAAGAGCATTTTCCGACCTCTGGAGATCGTGATGCAAACGCTGTCACACTGGATCGTTGTTCTTACCAATGCGTACATGGAATACACGACGTGCAATTGGAATGCCACGCACGTCTACCGGCGCACGGTTGGATACGACCAGGTGATATGGTGCTGAACGGGAAGCGGCTTGTTGTTCCTTGCGGTGCGTGATGGTTCTCGTTCAACACTCGAAGCTTGTAAATTACGTCTTTTTCACGTAGGCGTTACACCATCCTTTTGCTTCGACCAGCTTGCCCCCATAGGTCGGGCACGGCCCATTCGTGGAACCGGGTTTGCCCTGATACAGTTGGCAATTGGCGCAAGTCTGCCCCGTCTGGTACCGAGGGAATTTCGCCTTGTCGACCTTCGACGCGTCCATCTTGTATCCGAGCGCCTGTGCGGTCGGATCGTTTTCGGCGAGCACGGGCGCGTCCGCGTTTGACTTCGTCGAGACAACGGTCGTCGAGGCAACGGATGCGGCAAGTATCATGAAATGACGGCGAGAGAGCGACACGATCGAAACTCCTTTCGAGGCACAATCAGACGGCCGCAAAGTGACGGTGAACCGGTCAATCGCGAACCGCCTCGTCATAACACATGAGCAATCGGCATACCTTTCGACCGTCGAACACCGGTTTCGCAGCCCGCTTGCTGCTCGACATATCACATTACGACATATTGAAAGCGAGGACGTGCGCAGTCCCGCGTGACTCTCGTGTCATCCGTCTACCGGCGAACGCATGTCATTGCTGCTTGAGGTGCAGATCGTTGTTCACGGATTGCACCCCCGGTACGCTGTGGGTCACCGCGAGTGCTTCCAGAATCTGAGCCTCTGAATCCACGTATCCCGACAACTGCACGACGCCTCGATACGTTGCCACGCTGAGCGGTAACGATCGTAGCGTGGGGTCCGCGGCAAGCGCCTGCTTCACCCGGCCGGCGAGCGTGGCGTCGTCCGTGGCGACTGCCGTCGGCGCGGTCGCGGACGGTCTCGCTGTGGTCGTCGACTTGCAGCCGTTGGTGAACATGAACGCGAGCAACGCGAACATAGCGACGATCAGTAACCGGCCTTTGATGTAGGGCGCCTTTCGCATTGAAGTCGATTTCCTGAAGAAGCTCTGAATGAAACATTCGTACATTCACTTCATCTAAACGAAGCGGTCCGGCTCTCTCGAGTATACGGCGTCGGGCGGGGCTTGGACGATTCGACCACGCATCCTCAAAGGTGGCGGTTATTCGACGTCGAGGAGCGGTAAATGCCGGCGTTGAAACCGCGCCAGTCCTGGCTACAGGCTTTCCCGCCCACCGCCTTCGCGATCGTCATGGCGACAGGCATCGTCTCCATCGCTGCGCATCTGCTTGACTACGACATCGTTGGCTGGCTCCTTCTCGGCATCAATGCGGTGACGTGGCCTGTCTTGCTCGCCATCACGTTATGCCGTCTGTTGCGCTATCCGCGCGCGGTGCATGCCGATATTGTCGATCACAGCCGCAGGCCGGGTTTTCTGACGCTGGTCGCGGCGACGGCTGTGCTCGGCAGCCAACTATCGGTGTAGCACGTCCTGCCGCGCGTCGTGCCATGGTTCCTCGGTCTCGCGGCCGCGATGTGGCTCGTCATCACCTATACGTTTGTCGATGCCGTTACTCGTTTCGATAGCGATCGTCATCATGGGTCTCAAGCTGGCGGTGAGCGAGGCTCCGCCTTGGCCGAGACGATGCGGCATGCGGCGCGCCGCGCGGCGTTGAATAACGGTCATTGCGCAACTCAACCGAAAGCGCGGAATCGCCTAGACTACAGAACCTACGGACGCTGTCGTCCCCGCGACTCTACCCGGCCATGGCGCATATCTTTTTCGCAGCTTCGATTCAGCGACATATCGCAACGCCCGAGCGCGAGATCGACGCGCGCACACTCGGCGAAGCGCTCGAAGCCGTGTTCGTCGCGCAACCTCGACTGCGCGGCTACATTCTTGACGATCAGGGCTCGCTGCGGCCGCATCTCGCGGTGTTCGTCGACGGCCGGCGGGTCCACGACCGGGAACATCTGTCCGACGCGCTCGGCGAGCAAAGCCGGGTTTACGTGGTTCAGGCGCTGTCGGGCGGGTGAGAGGCCTATCAGTACTCGAGGAGTCACTCGATATGAGCGATCGATTGCTTGTCGCGACCCGCAAGGGCCTGTTCGATGTCAGAGCCGATGGTGAGGGCGGCTGGCACTTCGGCGATCTGCATTTCGCCGGCGAGCCGGTGAGTATGGTGCTGCGCGATCCGCGCGACAGCTCGCTGTATGCGGCGCTCAATCTCGGCCACTTCGGCGTGAAGCTGCATCGCCGGCGCGCGGGCATCGCGGATTGGGAGGAGTGCGCGGTTCCGGTCTACCCGCCGCAGCCTGCCGACGAGACGCCTGCCGGAAACGGCGCGCACGCGAGCGCAGGCGCCGACAGCGATGACGAAGCCCCGCCCAGCCGGCCAGCCACTCCCTGGACGCTTCAGCAGATATGGTCGCTCGAAACAGGCGGCCCCGACGAGCCGGGCGTCTTGTGGGCCGGCACGATTCCAGGCGGGCTTTTCCGATCCGGCGATGGCGGCGACACGTGGGTGCTCAACCGCGCGCTGTGGGATCGCCCGGAGCGCCGTGAATGGTTCGGAGGCGGCTACGACGCGGCGGGAATCCATTCCGTGATGGTCGATCCGCGCGACAGCCGGCACGTGACGATCGGTGTATCGTGCGGCGGCGTCTGGCAAACCGACGACGGCGGCGCGAGCTGGCGCGTGAGTGCCGAGGGCATGGAAGCCGACTACATGCCGCCGGAGCGGCGCGGCGACGCCAACGTGCAAGACCCGCACCGCGTCGTGCAATGCCCGGCAAACCCGGATGCGCTGTGGACTCAGCATCACTGCGCCATCTTCCGCTCGCTCGACGGTGCGGCTCACTGGCAGCGGATCGAAGCGCAGCCATCGAGCTTCGGCTTCGCAGTTGCCGTCCATCCGCGCGACCCGGATACCGCGTGGTTCGTGCCTGCCGTGAAAGACCAGTGCCGCATTCCGGTGGACGGCCAATTCGTCGTCACGCGCACACGCGACGGCGGCCGCACGTTCGAACGTTTCTCGAACGGGTTGCCGCGAAAACCGGCGTATGACCTTGTGTATCGGCACGGGCTCGCGGTGGATGACTCTGGCATGCGCCTCGCGATGGGGTCGACCACCGGCTCGCTCTGGACGTCCGACGACGGCGGTGAAAACTGGCAATTGATTTCAGCGCATTTGCCGCCTGTTTATTGTGTTCGGTTTGGATGAGGGTTCTGCGTCGGAAGACTTTCGAGGCGGCGGCGCGCGCGCCATGCCCACATTAGTCAGCGTGCCGCCACGCGTATCAACCTTGCCGCCGGACCCGGCTCCCGCGGCGCATCTGCCTGGTCAACGGCGACGCGCCACTTCGGAAACGTGCCGGAGCCGTCGACTGTCCACGACTCGCCCATTTCGTCGACATACATCGCGTTCGCGCTTCGCCTGGCCGCCGACGCGCGCCGCAGCGCGCCCGGCGCAGCGCGTTCGAACGACCGGCTGCCCAGTTCGTTGAACACTGTCGCAAGCGGCCGCCGCGCTTGCCCAGACCGGCTGAGCGGTGTGGCAAGCGGTCCGGCGGGCGCGCGCAGCACCGCATCGGCGGGCTCGCGGCCGGCGAGGATTGCGCCGAGCAGCGCGGACGGACCGCTCGAAGCCGATGTCTCGCTGAACGCATCGGCGGCGCGCTTCGCGTTCGGTGAATCGAGTGCGAGCGGTTCGCTCGCGCCATCGATCTGCACGACGAGGATCACGTGCCAGTCGTCGGGGGTGTTGTTGTAGCGCGGCGCGAGCGATACGAGACGCAACCGCTCGATGTCGAAACCCGCGTCGCGCAGCAGCAGATATTTGGCGACGGCGAAGTCCTTGCACACGCCGCTTTCGGCAAAGAACCGTGCCGGCGCGTAGTAGCTGCCGTCGGTTCCGTCGCGGTAGCGGACCTCGTTGACGAGAGCGTCAGCGAGCAGCACGGCTGACGCATCGCCGGCCTTCGCGCGCTCTGCCCGCACCTGCGCAACGAGGCGGGTCCAGCCGGCGGGTTCGCGCATCAGGTGGCCGCGCAGCGCCTCGCGCAGGCGCTGTACGCGGCCGATAGCATCCGACGATGGTTCGAGCTGCCTGTCGGCAAGCGGCAGCAGGAACATCAGGTCGCCGACTTGCGCGAGTTCCGGGCGGATCTTGCGGTTGGCTTCCCACCACGTCCCGGTGCGCAGGCGCTCGATGCCAGCTTTCAGCTCGCGAGGCGTCGTCGAATCGCTGGGACCCGCATCGAGCGTGCCGGATGCATAGCGTTGCGATGCGTCCGGCAGGTTCGCGGCGCCGGCGACGATGGGCAACAGCGCCGCGGCTGCGAGCGAGCACTGGAGAAAGCAGAGGAGCAGTCGAGCGAGCGGCATAGGTAGACTCCAGGAAGCCACACCGGACGCCGATGCGCGACAGTGTTTCGAAGTCCCTCCGTTGGCGTCTTACGCCATTCAGCGCAGGGCAACGCGGGCTGAACCCAACACTGCACGCGACGTGCCAATTCGTCATATTTCTCTACTTCGTTGATTTACAAAGAGATTGGCTTTGTGGTTCGAGTGCCGCGAACGCTCCGTGGCGCCCATCGCCCAACAGACACGCGATACCTGTTCGCGCTACCCGCACACTTCGTGTGGATGGAAGCCGGAGGCCGTGTCTCCGTTACCATCGCTGTTGGGGATCCTCGACGAAACAGGCGACCACGCGGAACTATCCGAAGGCATTGGGAGGCTTGAATGGCTGCTGACCACGACACGCTGCATCCACTCCGCCCGCTCCTGAAGAACTGGATTTGGGAGCATGGACGAATCGGAACTCGCTATCTCGACTGTAGCGATGGCCAAATCAAGTTTGATGAAGGCAAGAAATCGCGCTTTGCGGCCGAAAAATACGTCTACGTGCCGCTCGATAAGGACGCTGACGGCGACACATCCGCGGATGGCCCTCCGATCCAGGAAGCGGGACTTGCCCGGTTCTTGCGGGCAGCGCAATTGGGCAAGCCAGATGAGGCCGGCTCGGTAGCGGAGATCCACCGCGCGGTTCAGGACTGCGTGGAACTCGGGATGTTCAGCGCATATCAGTCGGACGCCCGGGAGGCGTTCGCGCGCTATGCGAACGAGCCGATGTTCGAGGATGAAATCCGCGCGGCAGTCGTTGCTGATATCCGGCGCGGTTACGCGGGCCTGCGCAAGCAACTGGCGCTGTACGATTTCAGCGTGCTTTACGGCTTGGCCACGCCGCTGCTTATCAGCGAGACGCCCTTCATCGACTGGCGCGTGCGAGGGAGTCCAGCGGTACCGTTCGTATCGCTTCCTCTTGGACCTTATTGCCTGCTGGTAGGCGCCCCGTCCGGCAGGAGCAGCCGAGTGGGCCCGGTGGTCTGGAAGGCTGCGACCTCGATGGGGCCGCTGAAGGACCACAACCGGAAAATCGAGGAGCACGCACGCTTGTGGCTGGTCGCGACCACGGACGACCAACTCGTCGCGATACAACACCGCTTCGCTGCGGTTAGAGGCCCCAGAGGCTCATTGCTCCGATGAAACGAGACGATGTCCATCATGGACTCACCAAGGTGCTGTTCAAACGTACAGTAGCGCGCACTTCACGTATCGGCCTAGACTTAACATATGGATATGGACAAGAACGCGGAGCGAGTTATGGTCACCAGGACTGTCCGACGGACACTTTCCACTCTGACTTCGGCGATTACCCATGCGCCCACTAGCAAGCGTCGGATCGAACATACCGTGAAATCGGCTCAACAAAGAGCGGACGAGGCCTGGAGGCGCACGACTCACGGACCGCAAAACTCCCTGGTACGTAAAGATCCGAAAGGGTGATTTTCGCAAGGCAGACGCAAGGCCGAGCCCGTCGGATTGGACGCATATGCTGCTTCTCCCAGAACCGGATGCGGAGGCACCACTATGTCGAGCAAAAGCGATAGGGACGTTAGATCCGCCCAATTGAATCCCGGCAATCCAGCCTCCGCGAGTTCTCGAGCGGGCAACTTCCGCGATGATGATGACGATGCGGAACCCGTCTCTTACGTCGATCGATATTTTTATACTCCGCCTCGCGCTACCCCGTTTCAGGTGATAGGGCAGTACGGAGTTGGGGTGGTTTCACAGGAAGGCGAAGCAAGGTTTGTCACCTTTCGTCTGGAAGCCACCGCGAGCGCGACACTTCTTTATTCCCACTCAAGCCTGCAGTCCCGCATGGAGGACTATTTCGAGCGTTTCGCGATCCATGTGCATGGGTTGTTCCACATGCACTTCAAGGCTCCGCCGGTGTTGTATGTGCAGTTTGACGGAACATCCGGCCGGCTGCCGTGGCACGTTCCGCTCAATCTGGAACGACCAGAGACAATGCGGACGTTTCTGATGTCGCACAAGCCGTTCATGAACTGCGCACCCGCTCCGGATGCAGTGATCGAACTGTTATGTGACCGCCTCAGCGAACCAGGCGAGGATTGGGGTACTTTTCAAGTGCCGCATCGAGACGCTTCAGATCTGACATTCATCTACGCGACGCGCTGCAACGCTGAGATTCAGAAATATTCGCGCCCGGGCGCGACAGCGATCGAGGCGACAAGAACGAGAACGATTATTTGAATTGACGCGTCGATCATTGCGTTTCCTGGGAAAAGCCAAACCCGGTCAGAACCCGGACGCAAGCTGGTCCGAGTCGCGACTTTTGACCTGGCAGCCGCAGTACACTGGATTTGCGGCGTCGTTACCGCACAAGGAGATCGAGATGAAATTCGCCGAAATGTTCAGGTTCGCAAGGCGCGGCGCCAAGGCCGGTCAAGCAGCCGACGGAGAACATCAGCATGATCACGGCAAGTCGGCGCAAAAGGAAGCGAGAAAGCAGTGGGATGTAGTCGGTCGCAATCGTCATAAGCACGCGAAGTGGCAATAGGACACGACGACTGCGTCAGGGAGCCAAAGAACAAGGGGTGGTAGTCGTACCTCGGTTCGCATCGTTTCGTCGCTCGATCTGCCCGCTGTCACGCGCACACGGACAGCGGTTGCCCGCGCCCATGTGCGCCGGCATCAGGTTGCCGGTGCGGTCAGCGACGTGTTGTACGTGGTGCCCGCGATCACCGCCTTGTTCAGCGTAATGCCGCTCACATTGCTCACGAACACCGGACCCGGCGATCAGCGACGGGCTCCAGCGTACCGCATCGCCGGACGGGCTGTAATCGCAGTCGAATGTGATCAATCCGCCCTGGCCGGCCGAAGGATTCGGTGCAAGGCCGGTCGTGCCCGACCCGGTAATCTTGTACTGCGGGCCTGCCCTGCGAACTCAGCGAGCCGCCGCCGTACTTCCCAGCCAGATTCACGCCGTTGGCCAGCGTCACGCCGTTGATCCACACGTGCCGACAGTGTCGGGACATTCGTGGATCTATGGATTCAGTACATACGTGCTGGACCCCAGCGATCCTTTCACGAATGGTTTTACTGCTGGTGATATCTGGTGATGAATCCTGTCGCAAAGCAAAAGTAGCCGCGTTCCGGCCTCGAGACGACGGTGAAGGGTTTCGGCGCGGCTGCACCCGCTCGAAGCTGGAGTTCGCACGTCCAGGAGTAAACAGATGCTCGACACCTCCAAAAAATGCTTTGCGGCTGGACTGGCTGCCGTCGCCTTATTGCTCGCAAGCAGTCAGGCGTTCGCACAGGAGGTCGTGAAGATCGGCGTATCGGCCCCGCTGACCGGCGCCGGAGCCGCCAACGGTAAGGACATCGAGAATGGTGTTCGGCTCGCCGTCGAAGAAGCCAACGCCCAGCACACGAAGTTGGGCGGGCAGGATGTGCGCTTCGAGCTGGACTCCGTCGATGATCAGGGCGACCCACGCATTGGCGTACAAGTCGCTCAGAAGCTCGTCGATGATGGCGTGGTCGCCGTGGTGGGCTACTACAACTCCGGAGTAGCGTTGCCCTCGTCGCCGATATTCGCCAAGGCCGGCATTCCGCTGATAGACCCCGCCGCCACGAACCCGGCCATAACCCGACAAGGGCTGAAGAACGTCTTCCGTATTATCGCCACCGACGCACAGAACTCGGGCAATGCAGGGGAGTACGCGGTAGCGGTCACCAAGGCGCAGCGCATTGCAGTGATGGACGATCGCACGGCATTTGGCCAGGGTGCCGCGGATGAATTCAAGAAGGCCGTCATCGCGGCCGGCGGCCATATCGTCGCGTCGGAATACACCAACGACAAGGCCGTCGAATTCAACGCACAGCTCACGAATATCAAGGCGGCGAACGCGGACCTGCTGTACTTTGCCGGCCTCGATAACCAGGCGGCCCTTCTTACCAGGCGGATGAAACAACTTGGTATGCGGACGCAGTTCGTAGGGAGCGGTGGCATCGCCGACAACATCTTCATCGGCGTTGCCGGCAGTGCTGCCGAAGGCGCAATGGCCTGGGAGTACGGACGGCCAGTCGAGTCCCTTCCTCAAGGCAAAGCGTTCGCGGATAAATTCAAAAAACGATTCGGCGCGGATACGTTGACCTACGCGCCATTCGCCTACGACTGCGCGTGGGTGGCTGTCACCGCCATGAAACAGGCGAATTCCTCAAAACCCGAGGTATTTGTGCCTGCATTGCGAACTATTCAGTACAACGGCATCACGGGAAAGATCGAATTCGATTCGTACGGAGATCTGAGACACCCGACGTCGACGCTCTATCAGGTGAAAGGCGGCAAGTGGGTGCCCGTGACGACCATCGGTGCGAAGTGAGTTGCCGGGCGACGGTTAGCACGCAACGGACTCTTTCTGAAGATATCGAAGCTTCGACCGAACATCTTTCCAGTCCTCGGCGTCGGGAAGCGGCGCCTGTCGGGCGGCGATCGTCGGCCACTGTTTGGCAAGCTCGGCGTTCAGTTCAACGAACCCGAGTTGGTCTTCGGCAATGTCCTCGGACGGCACAATCGCGTCGACGGGGCACTCTGGCGCGCAAACTCCGCAGTCGATGCATTCATCCGGATCGATCACGAGAAAGTTGGGACCTTGGCGGAAGCAGTCGGTGGGGCAGACCTCTACGCAGTCGGTATAGCGACACCGGATGCAGTTTTCGGTTACCACGTAAGTCATTTCGAATCCCTATCAATATGAGTCGATAAGACGCCGGTCCGCCGGGAGCGGACCGGTTGTTGGCAATGGATTACGCTTCGGCCGTTACCGCGGGTATCTCGACCGTCGACTCGGGAACACGCCGGCCAGCGTGCCGCGACATGATATGTACGGTTTTATGCCGCGTGTCTTCATCGGTTTCGAAGAGGAATTTCTTTTCACCGAAAGCCGGAACGAGATCGTGGAGCCACGTCGCGGTGGGATCGAACCTGGCATAGAAGGGGCGACGCACCCAGTCCGGGTTGCGTGCCTGGAGAAACTGCAGGGCAAACACCTTTTCGCCGGCAATCGTGACGATGCCGTCGATGACCACCTTGCCGGGAAACGCGCTCATCGACGGGCCGCGAACCGTACGCGCAAGTCCCGACACCTGCTGATAAGCAGACTGGAATATCTCGTATGCTTTTGCGAGCGGCAGTTCGAAGTAATGACTGGGCCCGGTATCGCGTTCGACGAACATGTAGTACGGAATGGCGCCCAGACGCACACCCGTCGTCCATAGTTCCACCCACCCGTTGGGGTCCTCGTTGATGTGCCGGATCAGCGGCGCCTGCATGCGCAGGGTCGCGCCTGTCGAGACGATCCGTTTGACAGCGCGCTGTGCGATCTCGGTTCGCAGTTCGGCCGGATGATTGTAGTGGCCCATGATCGCGAGATTTTTGCCGGACGCCACGACCTTTTCGAATAGACGCAGCAAGTCGTCGGAGTCTTTGTCGCTCACATAGCGTTGTGGCCAGTAAGCGACCGATTTGGTGCCGATGCGGATATTCTGGATATGCGAAAGCTCGGGTGCCAGCAGAGGTTCGATATACCCGGCAAGCGAACGCGTGTTCATGATGAGCGGGTCGCCACCGGTGATCAGCACGTCGGTCACCTCGGTGTGGAGCTTGAGGTACGCAACGAGTTCGCTCGATTCGCGAGCGTCGAACTTGAGGTCGTCCATGCCCACGAACTGCGGCCAGCGGAAACAGAATGTGCAGTACGCGTGGCATGTCTGCCCGGCGCTCGGGAAGAACAGTACCGTTTCCTTGTACTTGTGCTGAAGTCCGCTCACGGGCTGCCCGTTCATGAACGGCACGTTGTGTGTCATCTGTCCGGCCGGGTGCGGATTCATCGCCAGCCGGATACCGCGAACTGTTTCCTCGATGGCGGCCTCGTCCTTTTTCACGAGCACCAGGTCTCGCAGCTTCGAATAGTCGGCGGGCGAGAGCATGTCCTGATGCGGGAACGTGAGGCGATAGATGGGATCGTCGGGCACCTTGCCCCAGTCGATAAGTTCGTCCATCACATACTGGTTGGTACGAAACGGCATGACACGCGATACGACCTGCACGGCCTCCCGCAGCGATTCAGGAAGGTGTTGCCACTGTGGCGCCTGGCTGATCGTCTGCCGGGTATATGGTTTGAACTTTACAGGGGGCGAGTCGAAAGTCATGGCCTGATCCTTCGTGAGGTTTGGAAAGATGCTGACGAACACCGCCACTGTTGCCAGGCGATGATGAATCGAAGCGAAAGGAATTTTTGCAACGTGAAGCCAACCGAATGGACGGGTGCGTTTGTCCGTCGCTCGGGAAGTTGGAATTAATTGTGGCGTCGTCGGCCACCGGCCCGCAAACGATATAAACTCGCAACGTTGTGCGTTTGAGGAAGGAACGTGAGGCGAAGAATTCCCAGTATCGAAGCATTGATTGCGTTTGAGGCCGCGGCACGGCATCTGAGCTTTACGCGCAGCGCCGACGAACTGGCCCTGACGCAAAGCGCGGTCGGCAGGCAGGTCGGGAGTCTGGAGGAGTATCTGGGCGTACCGCTTTTCAATCGCGTCAAGAAGCGACTCAGCCTGACAGAGATTGGCCAGATCTATGCAAGGCAGGTTCGCGAGAACCTTGGAAGGCTGGAGCGGGACACGCTGGCCGCAATGGCGCATCGCGACGCGGGCGGCGTTCTCGAAATCGCTGTCATACCGACATTCGCTACGCGCTGGCTGATACCGCGTCTTCCCCGGTTCTATGCGGAACACGAGCGGGTGACGGTCAACCTGACGACACGTGCGGAGCCCTTCTTATTTACCGACACGCCGTTCGATGCAGCGATCCATTTCGGCGATCCTGTCTGGCCGGGCTCTTGCGCAAAGTACCTTTTCGGCGAAGAGATGACGCCCGTTTGCAGCCCGCAGTTGCTAAAAGGGCGGACCGATCTGCAGCCGCCTGAAGTCGCGAATTACACGTTGCTGCATCAGTCCGCGCGGCCGGACGCGTGGAGGAACTGGCTCGCGCAGGCGGGCATTCACGACGCCGACTGCATGCGTGGGCAGCGCTACGAGCTGTTTTCAATGCTCGTGGAAGCCGCGCGCGCGGGCCTTGGTATCGCGCTCGTACCTCGATTCTTCGTGTCGCATGAATTGGAACTGGGTGAATTGATCGTGCCGAGCAATTTGTCCTTGCGCAGCGACAAGGGCTATTACCTCGTATATCCGGAGTGCAAACAGAATATGCCGCTGGTGCAAGCGTTCGAGCGATGGATGCTCTCAGAAGCAGGCCGATACGTCGAACTCGGCGGATGCCGCTAACCGTCGCCGAGGCGCCTTTACACCAGCAAACACCACAGCGCTCTTCCGGTGGTGGTGATCGGGGTGATATCTGGGCCTGAGCGACAACCGACGATGCCCTGCGCGAGAAGTCAGTGGGGCGCCGGATCTCCCCGCAGCCATTCGATTAGCTGCGTAATGACTGGTGTGATGGTCCGACCATGCGGAACCACGACGAAATAGGCGTCGCTCGGCCGGAACGTCGCCACGTCCATCCGGACCAGTTCTCCTGAGAGCAACAGGTCATCGACCAGGCGGCTCCACCCCAACGCAATTCCCTGTCCATATCTCACGGCTTGAATCGCATCGGTGTAGAGACTGCACCGCAGCACCTTGTTGAGTCGCCCAGGCCGGTACCCGACCGCGCGAAACCATTCGTTCCAGCCCATCCAACCTTCAGTCGTAGCGTCGGACTCGACGAGCGGCAGCTTCGCCAGGTCATCGAGTGAGCGTGGCGTGCCGTATTCCCGAAGGAACTCCGGGGAACATACGGGGAAGACTTCCACGTCGAACAGCAACGTCGAGGTTCCGTCTGGCCAGTTGCCGTCCCCGTAGCGCACAGCGACATCGACTTCGACATGGCGCAGGTCCGCTTTGAACATGTCGGTCGACAGCCGCAGTTGCAAAGGGGGGACGAGCTTCTTTAGCTTCGCGAGCCGCGGCAAGAGCCGGAATTGCGAAAAGGCGGCCGTCGACACCAGCACCAGTTCCCGCAATTCGGTTCCCGTCACCAGCCGATCGAACACGCCGGCGATTTTCTGCATCGACTCGGCGACGACCATGTACAACGCTTCGCCCTCACTCGTCAGATCAATCGAACGGTGCAGCCGGTGAAAGAGTTGAACGCCGAGCGTCTCTTCGAGGAATCTAACCTGTCGACTCACCGCGGACTGCGTGACGCCCAATTCACTCGCGGCATAGGTGAAACTCCCAAGCCGAGCCACGGCTTCGAATTCGACAAGGGCGGTCAGCGAGGGAACGATCCGACGATAGCCTTTGGTTGCTTTGGTGGTTTTCATCTTGCGCAGGCGGAACCCTGGTTTGAGAGCAGATCCATGATGCCCGGTTCAGGAGTCCGGTCCCACGTGCATTCTCGCATGATTTAAAGGAATGTGAACCGGCTTATAAAGGACGTTGACGGTGCGTTTCGACGATCCAATACTCAACGCCATATCAGTGCCGCGAGCGCTGCGAAACGTTCTCACCACGAGGTCCACCATGTCTGAAGTTCAGCTTCAAACGCATCGCGAACTGATCGAAAGCCGCAAGAAGGGACACGGCATGCCCGGCGCGTTGTTCGGGCGTCATGACGTCTTCGAGACGGACGTCGAGGTGTTCTTTCACAAGCTCTGGATTCTCGTTGGCGTCACAGCCGATGTACCGGAACCGGGCGATGTCCACACGGTCGACATCGGCCGGGCATCGATCGTCATCGTGCGGGACGACGACGAGAACGTGCGCGCCTATCACAACGTTTGCCGCCATCGCGGCTCGCGGATCATGAAGAAGGCCGGCAAGGCCAGCGTGGGGATGCTCGTGTGCCCATACCATCAGTGGACCTATGATCTCGACGGCAGCCTCAAGCATTCGACGCATATGGGCAACGACTTCGACGCAAGCTGCCACAGCCTGATTCCCGTCCATGTGAAGACGGTGGGCGCGCATATCTTCGTTTGTCTCGCCGACGATCCGCCCGCTGATTTCGAGAAGCTCGAGACCGTGATGGCCCCGCGCTTCGCGCCGTACGATCTGACGCGAACGAAGATCGCCCATGAGATGGAGATCGTCGAAAACGGCAACTGGAAGCTCGTGATGGAAAACAACCGCGAGTGCTACCACTGCGCCGGCACCCATCCCGAACTGACAAACTCGTTCCTGGCGGAGGACTTCGGTTTTTGTCCGGACGGCCAGAGCGAAGAATCGCTGCGAAGCTACGAGGACTACCTGAAACGCAACGCGGCTTGCCGGGAGAACTGGGAAAAGGACGGCTATGCCTGCGCCACGTTCGCATCGCTCGACGAGAGTGTGGAGACCAACTTCCGGACCCAGCGCCTCGTCATCTCGGGGGCCAACGAATCGCAGACACTGGACACGAAAGTCGCATGCACGAAACTGCTCGGCGGAGTCAGCCGGCGCGACCTTGGTGACGTCCACATGTGGGGCCATCATTCGTGGACTCACGTGATGAGCGACCATGCGGTGATCGCCTATCTTTTGCCGCTCGCGCCGGACAAGACGCTCGTGCGCACGGTCTGGCTCGTCCACGCAGACGCGGTTGAAGGTGTGGACTATGACCTGAAGCGGCTAACCGAGGTCTGGATCGCGACGACGAACCAGGACGCGGAACTCGTCGCGAACACGCACGCAGGCACGCAGGATCCGGCTTATATCCCGGGGCCTTTTTCGAGCTATACAGAGGCAGCGCTGGACCAGTTTTCGCGGTGGTACGACGCGAAGCTGAGAGCGCACGGAGTTTGAGGTCGCCATGAACGTTGCCGTGGATTCATGTTTCATCGAGCCGGGTCGGGAAATGCCTGATCCCTTTTGCAGTGCGAGCACGTGGGAACTCGCGGACACGCAGTGGCCGAGTCACGAGCAGCGCACGCTCACGTGCACGCGGGTGTCCGCTGAAACGCACGATGTCCGGACATTCGTGTTTAGCGCCCGGGACGGCCGGCTCTTCAGCTTTGAGCCGGGGCAGTTCATCACGGTATCGGCCGAGATCGCCGGCAAGGAGGTCAGCCGTTGCTACACGATCTCTTCGCCGCCGACACGCCCCCATACGCTTTCCATTACGGTCAAATGCACGCCGGGCGGCGTCATGTCGAACTGGCTGCACGAGAACATTGGGGAGGGTGCCGTGCTGAAAGCCTTCGGGCCCTCGGGCGTATTCACACCTTCTTCGGGCCCCGCTGCAAAGCTTCTGTATCTTTCGGCGGGATCGGGCGTGACACCACTGATGTCAATGACGCGGGCGGCACTCGACCTCGGCCTGAATCGCGACATTGTGTTTATTCATAGCGCCCGGACGCCGGAAGACATCATCTTTCGCAACGAGCTTGCGTGCTTCTGCGCGCTCTCGGACAAGCTCCGGGTCGTGCACGTATGCGAGGCGCCCGGGAATGAGCCTGATTGGTCGGGTCCCGTGGGGCGTCTTGGCCTTGAACTGTTGAGCCAGCATGTGCCGGACTACCGCGATCGTGAAGTGTTCATCTGCGGGCCGGGCGGCTATATGGACGCTTGCAGAAAGATGCTCGAGGAAGGCGGGCACGATCCTTCCCGATATCATCAGGAAAGCTTCAACTTCGCGGAGACTGTGGAGTGCGCTGAAGGGCCGGGCGCGGAGCCCAGCGCAGAAGCGAGCGGGCAGATAGGCTATACGGTGCAGCTGGCGCGCTCGGGTCGCACGTTCACGATGGACGGATCGCAGACGGTGCTCGTCGCCGCGCGCAAGGCCGGTGTGCCCTTGCCATCGTCATGCAGCCAGGGCATATGCGGGACCTGCAAGACGAAAGTACTCGATGGCTCGGTGGACATGAAGCACAACGGAGGCATCCGCCCGCGTGAAATCGACAAGGGCATGCGCTTGATGTGCTGCAGCCGACCGACTTCGGATCTGATTCTCGATCTGTAGCTTTTACCATTCCGGAGGGGCTCAGGGCGCGGATAGCGCGGCCAGCCGCCGCTAAGAGCGGCGGCGCCCGCGAAGTTCGCGCGCCTTCCCGATGCCCCGGTTAGCCTGCCGAGACCAGGGCCTCTCTCGGTCCTTCGGTGTCAGTAATGAACCACGGTCCGGATCGATTTGCCCTCGTGCATCAAATCGAAAGCTTCATTGATGCCAGACAGCGGCCTCGTGTGGGTAACGAACGGCGCGAGTTGGATCTTGCCCTGCATCGCGTCTTCCACCATGCCGGGCAGTTCCGAGCGGCCCTTCACGCCGCCAAAGGCGGTGCCGAGCCAGCGGCGGCCGGTCACGAGCTGGAACGGACGGGTGGAGATTTCCTGACCCGCACCGGCCACGCCAATGACGACCGACTGGCCCCAGCCACGGTGCGCGCATTCCAGCGCCGCACGCATCACGTTGACGTTGCCGATGCATTCGAAGCTGTGGTCCACGCCCCAGCCCGTCATTTCGACGATGACTTGCTGGATCGGCTTTTCGTAATCCTTGGGGTTGATGCAGTCGGTCGCCCCGAAGGCGCGCGCCAGGTCGAACTTGCCCGGGTTGGTGTCAATGGCGATGATGCGGCCAGCCTTGGCGAGCTTGGCGCCCTGGATCACGGCAAGGCCAATGCCGCCCAGCCCGAATACGGCGACGGTATCGCCTTCCTGCACCTTCGCGGTGTTCTTCACCGCGCCCAGGCCCGTGGTCACGCCGCAGCCGAGTAGGCACACCTGCTCGGGATTGGCCTGCGGGTTGATTCTGGCGAGCGACACCTCGGCCACCACGGTGTACTCGCTGAACGTGGAGCAGCCCATGTAGTGATAGAGGGGCTGGCCGTTGTAACTGAAGCGGGTCGTGCCGTCGGGCATCACGCCCTTGCCCTGCGTGGCGCGCACGGACACGCACAGATTGGTCTTGCCGCTCTTGCAGAACAGACACTCGCCACATTCCGCGGTGTAGAGCGGGATAACGTGATCGCCGGGTTTGACGCTCGTCACGCCTTCACCCACTTCCACGACGATGCCGGCGCCCTCGTGACCGAGCACGACTGGGAAAAGGCCTTCGGGATCGTCCCCCGAGAGGGTGAATGCGTCGGTGTGGCACACACCAGTATGCGTAATCTTGATCAGCACCTCGCCCTTGCGAGGCGGTTCGACGTCGATCTCGACGATCTCGAGGGGCTTACCTGGCGCAAACGCAACTGCAGCACGCGATTTCATAGTGGTCCTGTTAAGAAAGGGGCGCCAATTGCGGGGTGGAATTCCCGCATTGAACTAGCGTAGATAGGTTCGAACGAGGGTCACGACATCTTCGATCGACCCCGATGAGGCATCCGCGGATCCCGCAAGGTGCGAGAACTCCTCGCGCAGATGGCTTTCGAGCACACCGGCCATCACACCGTTGATCGCCCCGCGGATGGCCGCCAGTTGCTGGAGCACCGGAGCGCAATCGGCGCCGTCCTCCAGCGCGCGCTCGAGCGCGTCCAGCTGGCCGCGAACCCTGCGCACGCGTGTCAGCACACGTTTCTTTTCTTCGGCGGAATGAGGCATGACGGCAGCGATGTGTTGATACTAGGGGGCAGTATAGGACAATACTTAGGGGGAGTATACGTGTCCCGGGGATTCGGCGGCCGAAACACCAGGTGAATAGCCGGACTGCTCCCATGGTGCATCCGGCGCATAATGAATTCCTATTGGTCGTGCCGCGACGAGGTTGTATGCGCTGCACAAACTGCGGATTCGATAATCTCAGCAGGGCCAGGTTCTGCGAAGCCTGCGGGACCATGCTGACGTGCGTGTGTCCCCGTTGCGGGCGCGAGTCCGCCGCAACCGCCCGATTCTGTAGCGAGTGCGGGGCGCCGCTCAGCGAAGCGCCTGAGCCGGCGAGGTCCGTCCAGCAACCACCGCCCGCACCGGTCAACTACACGCCCCATCATCTTGCCGAGCGTATCCGTGCCGAGCACGTCGCGATGGAAGCAAGAGGCGAAACTGCTGGCGAACGCAAAACCGTCACGGCGCTATTCGCCGACATGGCGGGTTCCACGGCTCTGATCCATGATCTCGACCCGGAAGAAGCCCACCACCTGATCGAGCCCGTCGTCGCGCTGATGATGGAAGCCGTCCACTACTACGAGGGCTACGTCGCCAAATCGCTGGGCGACGGCATCCTCGCGCTGTTCGGCGCGCCAATCGCCCACGAAGACCATCCGCAACGGGCGCTTTTCGCGGCGTTGCGGATGCAGCAGGCGATGCGCCGGCATGGCGACCGGATTCGCCTGGAAAAAGGCATTCCTCTGCAGGTGCGCGTGGGTGTTCACACCGGCGAGGTCGTCGTGCGCTCGATCCGCACCGATGATCTGCACACCGATTACGACCCGGTCGGCCACACGATCCACATTGCATCGCGCATGGAAGAGATCGCCACGCCTACGTCCATTCTCGTCAGCGAGTCGACTCACAGGCTCGCCGAGGGCTATTTCGAGTTCAAGGCGTTGGGGGCCGCCCAGGTCAAAGGCATCCCCGAGCCGCTGCCGGTCTACGAGGTGCTGGGCCCGGGCGCACTGCGCACGCGACTGCAACTGGCGGCGCATCGGGGCCTCGCGCGGTTCGTCGGGCGCGAGACCGAATTGGCGCACCTGAACCAGACGCTCGAAGCGACGCGGGCGGGTCGCGGGCAGGTCGTCAGCGTGGTCGGCGAAGCGGGCGTCGGCAAGTCGCGGCTCTTTCACGAATTCAAGGAGCGTTCGCGGCGAGGGTGTCTGGTGCTGGAAACGTTTTCTGTGTCGCACGGCAAGGCGTTTGCGAATTTGCCGCTGATCGAACTGATGAAGAGCTATTTTCAGATCACCGCCCGCGACGACGAACGACGCTGCCGCGAAAAAGTCATCGGCAAGGTATTGACGCTCGAGCGCAGTTTCGAGGATCTCGTGCCCTACCTGCTGTATCTGCTCGGCACCGGCGAGTCCGCTTCCGCGCTGGCGGACATGGATCCGAAGATTCGGCGGGACCGGACCTTCGACGCGATCACGCAGCTGTTGACGCGCGAGAGCCAAAGCCAGCCGATCGAGCTGCTGTTCGAAGATTTGCAATGGCTGGACCGGGAGACCGAGGCTTTCCTGGTCTATCTTGTCGAGCGCGTGCCGGCCAGCCGAATCCTGCTGCTCGTGAATTATCGGCCGGAATATCAACCAGCCTGGAATTGCAGCCAGCTTCGGCTCGAATCACTCGGTCCGAGAGAGGCCCATGGACTCCTTACGGCCCTGCTCGGCGACGATGCTTCGCTGCTGCCCCTCAAGCAGCGCATCCTCGACAAGACGGAGGGCAACCCGTTCTTCATGGAGGAAGTGGTGCAGACGCTGGCGGAGGAGCGGTCCCTGCTCGGCGAGCCGGGACACTACCGGATCGAACGAACGCCGACGGCGCTGCACATTCCGACGACGGTGCAAGGGGTGCTCGCCGCGCGTGTCGACCGGCTCCCGCTTGCGGAGAAGGACCTGCTGCAGACGCTCGCGGTGATCGGCAAGGAGTTTCCGTTCAGTCTGATCCAGCGCATTTGCGATGGCCAGCTCGCACGCACGGACGATGATCTGCGCGAACTGCTCGCCCACCTGGAAGCCGCGGAGTTCATTTATGAGCGGCCCGCATACCCGGAGGTCGAGTATTCGTTCAAACACGCGCTGACGCAGGAAGTGGCGGGGCACTCGCTGCTCACGGAGCGGCGCAGCGCGTTGCACGAGCGCACCGCGAAAGCCATCGAGGCGCTGTTCCCCACTCGTATCGCGGACTACTGCAGCGAACTCGCACATCACTACAGTCTGAGCGGCAATATTCCGAAGGCTGTTGAATACCTGCACAGTGCCGCGCAGCAGGCGCTCAGGCACGGCGCCCATCTGGACGCGATGCATCACCTCGGTGCCGCATTGGGTCTGCTCGATCGATTGCCCGATACGCCCGCACGCGCATCTCGTGAGCTGATGCTGCTGCTATCGCTGGGCCCTGCCTTGATGGACGTGCGCGGCTATGGGGCGCCGGAGGTGGGCGCGACCTATATGCGCGCACGGCAGTTGTGCGAACAGTTGGGTGAGACGTCGCAACTTTTCGCGGCGCTGCTTGGCTTGAGAATCCACAACGTTTCGCGCGCGCAGTACGCCGTCGGTCGCGAATTTGGAGAGCGGATGCTTCACATGGCGCAGCAAGCGCAAGATGCGGACTGGCTGCTGGAGGCGCACGGCGCACTCGGCGCCTGTATGTTCCCCCAGGGCGAATTGGGCGCCGCCGCCGCGCACCTGAAGCAGGCGCTCGCACTTTATGATCCTGAGCGGCATCAGGCCCACGTTTTTGCTCACGGCGTGGACCCGGGCATCCGCGCGTTGAACTTTCTGGCCTTGATCCTGTGGCTCCAGGGATATCCCGATCAGGCGCGCGAGCGCAGCATGGATGCGCTCGCGCTTGCGCAGAAGCTCGCCTACGGGCCGACGCTGGCGTTCACGCTGGCTTACGCGGCCGAGTTGCATCAGCTGCGGCGCGAGGCCCCTCTGGTTCGCGAGCGAGCCGAAGCGGCCATTGCTGTGTCGATCGAACATGGCTTGCCGTACTGGCTCGCCTGGGGAACCATCTTTTCGGGCTGGGCGCGAGTCCAACCGGGAAATCTGCAGGATGGCATCGCCCAGTTGCGCGAAGGGCTGAGGGCCGAACAATCCGCCGGCGGCGCGGAACAGCGCTCATACTTTCTGGCCACTCTTGCCGACTGTCTGTGGCGGGCCGGCGATGTGGAGGGTGGATTGCGCACGCTGGAGGAGGCCACGTCGATCGTGAACAAAACCGGCGAGCATTTCTTCGATGCCGAATTGCATCGGCTCAAGGGAGTGATGCTGCTAGCTTCGGTTAGCGAAGCTGAGCGTGTGATCGCGTCGAGCGATGAGGCGCAAGCCTGCTTTCTCAGAGCAATTGCGGTGGCTCGCGCGCAGGGCGCCAGAGCGCTGCAACTGCGCGCGGCAACGGATCTGGCCCGCCTGTGGCAGCGTGCGGGCAGACTGGGCGACGCGAGGCAGGTGCTGTCCGAAGTATTCGACACCTTCACGGAGGGTTTGGACACCGGCGACTTGCGAGACGCCAGGGCGCTGCTCGATGCGCTCCCATCGAGCAGCGCGCGAACGATCGATGACGTGCGCGGATAACGGTACTGGCCGTGGAGGTGGCCTATGGCGGTGAATCGTACAAGACGCCACGACGCGTCGGCGCCCAGGTCGATTGCGCTGGCTCTGCAGGGCGGCGGGATGCACGGCGCATTCACGTGGGGCGTTCTCGACCGGCTACTCGAAGACGACCGACTCGAGATCGAAGGCGTGAGCGCGACCAGCGCCGGCGCAATGAACGGTGCAGTGCTCGCATACGGGCTGTTGAACGGGGGCGAGGACGGCGCGCGTCAGGCGCTGCACGACTTCTGGCATGGGGTCGCGGAGTCGGCCGAGCGCTATAGCCCGCTGCGCTGGATGCCGTGGCTCAAGGGCTCGCACAGTTTCGGTCTCGATCATTCACCGCTTTATGCGTTCGCGGACATGATGCTGCGCGTGTTTTCTCCCTATCAGTTCAATCCGCACAATCTGAATCCGTTGCGCGAAGTGCTCGAACGCCAGGTCGACTTTGCGGCACTGCGCCAACGGTGTCCGATACTGCTATATCTGTGCGCGACCAACGTGGAGACGGGCAAGATACGCATCTTCACGGGTGAGGACATCTGCGCGGACGCGGTGCTCGCCTCCGCCTGCGTGCCGACGCTGTTCCATGCGGTGACGATCGCAGGCCAGCACTACTGGGATGGCGGCTATATGGGCAACCCCGCCATTTATCCGCTGATCTATCACTGCAAGACGCGCGACGTGGTGATCGTCCACATCAATCCGCTCGTACGCGCCGGCGTGCCAGTCACGGCCGCCGGAATTCTGAATCGGATCAGCGAAATCAGCTTCAATTCATCGCTGATGCGCGAGATGCGTGCAATTGCATTTGTCACCGATCTGATCCAGCAAGGTAAACTCGATCGGGACGAGATGAAGGAAATGCTGATTCATTCGATCCGCTCCGACGCCGCGATGTGCGCGCTCAGCCTGTCCAGCAAGTACAACGCGGATTGGAGCTTTCTCTGCGAACTGCGCGACAACGGCCGGAACGAGGCCGATGCTTGGCTCGCGCGGCACTACGCGGATATCGGTCGACGCTCCAGCATCGACATTCGCGCGGAGTTTCTCTGAGCAGCCTGCTGAAGAAAGCGGCGGACAGTCGCAGTGAGCCGACGTGCGCAAAGGAGCAGAGATGAGCCACTTGCAGGAACGCTTCGTCGAGTTATGGACGCGCTGCGGCGGCGCACGCGCCGAGGCTGTCTATGCCGATCTCGCGCAACGTTACAGCGAACCCATTCGTCACTATCACACGCTGCGTCACGTTCGCCGCTGTCTGCGCTATTTCGATGCGGCACGCAGCGCGATCCCGCATCCCGATCTCGTGGAACTTGCGCTGTGGTGCCACGACATCATCTATGTTCCAGGCGCAAGCGACAACGAGCGGCGCAGCGCGGACTGGCTTCGACGCTCGGCCGGCGATCGCATCGCGATGTGTGAGCGAATCTGCGCAATGATCCTCGCCACCCGACATACCGGCGCGCCGGAAGAGCTCGATGAGCGCTTTACATGCGACATCGACCTCGCTGTCCTGGGCGCCGCGAGATCCCGGTTTCTCGCGGAAGGAGTGCGCGTGCGCAGAGAGCGCTCGGACCTCGACGACCTCGCATATGACTTGCAGGAGCGAAAGTTCCTGGGCAGCCTGCTTGCACGACCTCGCATCTATTTCACGGACTATTTCCACGCGAGATGCGAGATGCGTGCTCGCGGGAATCTCACGTGGCGGCTCGCGTCGGAGACGCCGGGATCGCGGTAGACCCAGGCGGCCATTGCGACTCCAAGACGCGCACGTTTCATATGCATTTCCTACGCGTAGTAATTTGCTCAAAGTAACGCACATTTCCGAGACGCTCAACGTTTGCTCGGCTACGGGTGTTGCTCATCCAGGAGTTTTTATCACCGCGCTGTGAGAAAAAATCGCGTCGACCGGGTGTTTACGCCAATGTCATCGCGCTCGCCGGCGATGGTCTACTCATCACACCAGTTTTGACCATCCATCCAGCACAGCGGGAGGACGCGTGAACGTTGCAGATCCGGCGGCCGTCGAACGGTCGGCCATTCGAAAGGTGTCGTGGCGACTCGTACCGTTCGTCGCTCTGATGTTCTTCATCAACTTTCTCGACCGGACCGCGATCTCGTTCGCCGGACCCAACGGGATGACCAGGGATCTCGGTCTCAGCGCCGCCCAGTTCGGCCTCGCGGCGGGGGTGTTCTTCATCGGCTATATCGTGCTGGAGATTCCCAGCAATCTCGCTCTGCACAAATTCGGCGCCCGGCGTTGGCTCGCCCGCATCATGGTGACCTGGGGCATCGTTGCGTTGCTGTTCACCTGGGTCAGCAGCGTGAGCGGTCTGTATGCGCTGCGCTTTCTGCTCGGCGTGACGGAGGCGGGCTTCTTCCCTGGCGCGATTCTGTTCCTGAGCATGTGGGTGCCGGCGAGGCACCGCAGTCATATCCTCGCGCTGTTCTATCTCGCGCAGCCGCTGACGATCGTGATCGGCGCGCCAGTCGCCGCGTTGCTGATCGATGCACACGGTCTGTTCGGGCTGGCCGGCTGGCGCATCATGTTCTTCGGCGTCGCGATCCCCGCGATCCTGGTCGGCGTGCTCGCGTGGTTCTATCTGACCGACAAGCCATCGCAGGCTAGCTGGCTGAGTGCCGCCGAGCGCGACTGGCTAAGCACGGAACTCGCAACCGAGGAACGGCAGAAGGGCGCAAGCGCCGCGCCCGCGCAACATGGCAATCCGCTCGCCGCGTTGACCAACGGCCGGGTGTGGATGTTCTCGCTGATGTACTTCGGCCTGATCTACGGCCTGTATGCGCTCGCGTTCTTCCTGCCGACGATCATCGGCGGCTTCGAGACGCGCTTCGGCACCCACTTCAACGTGTTCCAGAAAGGCTTGATCACCGCGATTCCGTATCTGCCCGCGGCGCTCGTGCTGTTCCTGTGGAGTCGCGACGCGACCCGGCGCGGCGTGCGCTCGTGGCATATCGCGGTGCCGTCGCTGATCGGCGCTCTGAGTGTGCCGCTCGCGCTGCAAATGGGCTCGCCCGCCGCGAGCATCGCCGTCATCACCGTCACGGCCTGCGCGATTTTCGCCGCGTTGCCGAATTTCTGGGCGCTGCCCGCGCGCTTCCTGTCGGGCGCGGCGGCCGCGGCGGGCATCGCCCTGATCAACACGGTCGGCAATATCGCGGGCTTCGTCGCGCCGTACATCACGGGCGTCGCGAAGGACATGAGCGGCTCGTATCAACTGCCGATGCTGATCGTCGGCGCGATGATGCTGATGTCCGCCGTGCTCGCGCTGGCGATCGGCCGCACGAGTACCCGCGCGTCGCTCGAGCCGGCACAGGCACATTGAGATCAACCGATTCACGTTCCCGGAACCACGCGTTCCGGCGCATATCGACTGCTGAAGGAGAGTTGCAATGAAGGAGAAAATCGCATTGTTTGGCGCGGGCGGGAAGATGGGCGTGCGCCTGTCGAATAACCTGCTGAAGTCGGACTACCGTGTCGCGCACGTCGAGCCGGGCGCGGCGGGACAAAAGCGCCTGAAGGACGAACTCGGCATCGACGCGGTCGCTGCGGATGCCGCGCTCGACGGCGCCGACGTCGTGATTCTCGCGGTGCCCGATACGCTGATCGGCAAGCTGAGCCATGAAATCGCACCGAAGCTGCGGCCCGGCACGATGGTGATGACGCTCGACGCGGCCGCGCCGTTCGCCGGCCATCTGCCCGATCGCAAAGATCTGACGTACTTCGTTACGCATCCGTGCCATCCACTCATCTTCAACTACGACACCGACGAGAAATCGCTGCACGATCACTTCGGTGGCGCGCACGCGAAGCAGTCGGTCGTCAGCGCGCTGATGCAAGGTCCGGACGAGGCGTTCGATCTCGGCGAAGCGATCGCGAAGGTGATCTACGCGCCGATTCTGCGTTCGTATCGCTTGAGCGTCGATCAGATGGCGATTCTCGAACCCGGTCTGTCGGAAACGGTGTGCGCGACGCTGCTACACGTGATGCGCGAGGCGATGGATGAAACCGTGAAACGCGGCGTGCCGGAGCAAGCCGCGCGCGACTTCCTGCTCGGCCATATGAACATCCTCGCGGCGGTGATCTTCAACGAGATTCCGGGCGCGTTCTCCGATGCATGCAATAAGGCGATCGAGTTCGGCAAACCGCGTCTGATGCGCGATGACTGGAAGAACGTGTTCGACCGCGCGGAGATCGCCGAGAGCATTCGCCGCATTACGTAATCGCGCTGGAGTGCCAAAAGATATGAGCGAAGCCACCCACGCTCGCTGGCCGGACGGCCTGCTGCTCGCCTACTATGGCGACGACTTCACGGGCTCGACCGACGCGATGGAAGCGATGAGCGCCGCCGGCGTGTCCACGCTGCTGTGTCTCGACGCGCCAACGCCCGAACTGCTCGCGCGCTTTCCGGGCCTGCGTTGCGTGGGCCTCGCGGGATCGTCGCGGGGGCGCAGTCCGCAATGGATGGAAGACGAGTTGCCGCGCGCGTTTGCGAGCCTCGCCGCGCTCGGCGCGCCGATCCTCCAATACAAGGTCTGCTCGACGTTCGATTCGTCGCCGGAGACCGGTTCGATTGGCCGCGCAATCGATATCGGCGTGCGGCACATGCCGGGCAGATGGTCGCCGATGGTGGTCGGCGCACCGCGTCTGAAGCGTTATCAGGCGTTCGGCAACCTGTTCGCCGCGGTCGATGACATCGGCTATCGGCTCGATCGTCATCCGACGATGTCGCGCCATCCTGTCACCCCGATGAACGAAGCCGACCTGCGCATGCATCTGGCGCGGCAAACGCAACGCGATGTCGCGCTGATCGACTTCGTGCAACTCGCCGCGCCCGATGTCGCCGCGAAGTTGCACACGCTGATGCGGGACGACCCCGCCGTCGTGTTGATCGACGTGCTCGACGAGGCGTCGCTTGCCGCAGCCGGGCGACTCGTGTGGGAGCAGCGCGGCGCGGGCGTCTTCACCGCGTCATCGTCGGGCTTGCAGTACGCGCTCGCCGCGCACTGGCGCGCGAACGGGCTCGTGCCGGCAACGCCGTCTCTGCCCGTTGCCGGTCCCGTCGACGCGATCGCCGCTGTCAGCGGCAGCTGCTCGCCGGTCACGGCCGGGCAGATCCGCTGGGCGCGCGAGCACGGCTTTCGCGTTGAGCGGCTCGATCTGCGGCGCGCGCTGGATGCCCACACGCGCGAGGCGGAAGTGGAGCGCGGGGTGCGCTTAGCCGTCGATGCGCTGTCGCACGGCCAAAGTTCGCTCGTGTTCAGCGCCGAGGGTCCGGATGACCCCGACGTGCTCGGCTTCGATGAGCTCGCCGCACGCGCATCGCTCACGCGCGCGCAGGCGGCGCGTCGCGTCGGAGAGGCGCTCGCCGACGTGATGCTGCGCACGCTCGAACGCACGCGAGTGTCGCGCGTGGTGGTGGCGGGCGGTGACAGCTCGGGCGAAGTGGCGAGCCGGCTCGGCATCTCGGCGTTGAGCGTCGCCGCGGGCATGGCGCCCGGCTCGCCGCTGTGCCGCGCATGGTCGGACGATCCGGCGCGCGACGGTCTGCAAATCGCGCTGAAGGGCGGCCAGGTCGGCGCGGCGTCGTTCTTCGGCTCGGTGCGCGCGGGACGGCTTCTGGAATAATGTTGGTTTCTTCGACGCGAGTCATCGACGCGAGCAACCGTAATGGCCGAAACGATTCAGCGGCGCAAGCTATATCAGGAAGTGCTGGACCGGCTGATGGAGCGCATCCAGTCGGGCCAGGTCGCGCCCGGCGAGCAATTGCCATCGGAGCGCGAGCTGATGGAAACCTATGGCGTGGGCAGGCCGGCTATCCGCGAGGCGCTGCAAACGCTCGAACGCGCGGGCATCGTCGAAATCGCGCACGGCGAGCGCGCGCGGGTCGTCGTGCCCACCGCGCAAAGCCTGATCGCGCAGATCGCGGTCGGCACGATGCATCTGCTGCGCACGCAGCCGGACATGCTCGATCACTTGAAGTCAGCGCGGCTCTTTCTCGAAACCGGCACCGCCAGGATGGCCGCCGAGCGCGCAAGCGACACCGATATCGAACGCCTGCGCGCGAAGGTGCGGGAACAACGCGCGGCGCTCGCGGACCGCGATGCGTTTGTCGAGCGCGATATGGCGTTTCATCGAGAGATCGCGGCGATTACCGGCAATCCGATCTATCCGTCCATCGTCGAATCGATCTTCAGTTGGGCCGCCGAATACTATCGGCCGATGGTGCGCGCGCCCGGCGCCGAGCAACTGACGCTCGCCGAGCACGAACGGATCGTCGAGGCCATCGCACGCCATGACGGCGAGGCCGCCGCACAGGCGATGCACGCCCATCTGAGCCGTGCGAACGCGTTGTACGGCAAGCTGATCCTGTCCTGACGCGGCGGCGCGCTAGCCGGACCCCTCAACCTGGCGCGTGCAAGTGCGCGGCGCCGCGCGCGTCAGCGTGCTCCGTCGTCGCCAGAAACGCGGTCATCTCTTTCAGACTTTCGTTCATCTCCGCGGTCAGCCATTGCTCCAGCTGCTTGACCTCCGCATGCGCGCGCAGATGCGGCGCGACCCATAGCACCAGCTGACGCGGCCCGCGCGCGAAGCCGAACGGCGCGCACAACTTGCCGGATATCAGGTCGTTCATCACCAGCATCTGCGGCACGAGCGCGACGCCCAGGCCGCACACGGCAGCCTGAATCAGCAGATAAAAGTGATCGTAAGCGCCGGCCGCGTCCTCAGGCAGCGCATCGACTCCGGTCGCGCTGAACCAGTCGGACCACGCTTCCGGGCGCGTTCTGGTCGACAGCAGCGCCGCGCGTGCGAGGTCGCGCGGCGTCGCGAGGCCGTGCTCCTGCGCATACGCGGGCGAGCAGACCGGGCCGATCCATTCGTCCATCAGCTGGCGCGTGAGCGCGTCTTTCGGCGGTTCGATCGTGTTCGCGCGGATCGCCACGCTGATCTTGTCACGCACGAAATCGATCTGGTCGTAGTTCATGTTGAACTGCAATTCCGTCTGCGGATAGCGCTGATGAAAGCCCGCAATGCGCGGAATCAGCCAGTACATCATCACCGACGCCGAGCACGACAGCGTCAGCGGTTCGGGCTTCAGCTGCTCGATGCTCGCATCGATCAGATTGAACGCGGCGCTGAGTCCCTCGGCGAGGCGCGCGCCCTCGGGCGTCGGATCGGATGACTGCGCCGAGCGCACGATCAGCGTGAGGCCGAGCGTTTCTTCCAGCGTTTTGATCTGCCGGCTGATCGCGCCATGCGTCACGCACAACTCATGCGCGGCGAGCGTCATGCTGCGCAACCGCGCAACGGCTTCGAACGCGCGCAATGCGTTCAGGGAGGGGCGGGGGGTGTGCATGAATGTCTCCTTGTCCGTCGAGGGGAGCCCTGTCGGCGCGGAATCCTTGTACGTGATTTCTCTGGATCGTATGAGATTTTCTCACAGCTTGCTGAGAACAAATCGATTGTTCGGCCGTTCCCGCGTGACTAAAGTGCATTCACAAACAAGACGAATGCACAGATTCGAACCGTCCGCGCCGGGCCTCGGCGACAGGTCGAAAATCAGGAGACAGACATGCAACTCAGAACCCTCGCCGCCTCGCTCGGCGCACTCGCGCTCGTGTCGACGCTCGCGCCGAACGCCGTCGCGTCACCGGACAAACCGGTGATCGCACTGGCCAATGCGTACTACGGCAACACCTGGCGGCATCAAATGGTCGACTCGTTCGACGCGGCCGCGAAGCAGGCGAAACAGGAAGGCAAGATCGCCGACTACATCGTCGTCAACGGCGACGGCTCGGTCGCGCAGCAGAACAGCCAGATCGCCGAACTGATTCTCAAGAAAGTCGATGCGATCGCCGTAGACGCGGCCTCCGAGACCGCGGTCAACGGGATGATCCAGAAGGCCTGTCAGGCCGGCATCAAGGTCGTGTCGTTCGACTCGGTCGCGAGCGCGCCGTGCAACTACCAACTGAATTTCGACTTCACCGGCTACAAGAAGCAGGAAGCCGAGTGGGTGATGAAGAAGATCGGCGGCAAGGGCAACGTGATCCAGGTGCGCGGCGTGAAGGGCTCGGCGCCGGACAACGATATGTACAACGCGCAGGTCGAGGTGCTGAAGCACTATCCGGACGTCAAGGTCGTCGCGACCGTGTACGGGCAGGCGACCGCGTCGGTCGCGCAGTCGGCGATCGCCAACGTGCTGCCGAGTCTGCCGCATGTCGACGCGGTGCTCGGCCAGGGCGGCAGCGACGACTTCGGCATCGCCCAGGCGTTCGAGCAGTACGGCGGCCAGTACAAGGACAAGATGCCGGTGATCGAAGGCGGCGGCAGCACCGACTTCATTAAATGGTGGGACGCGCAGAACAAAAAGAACGGCTATACGACGATTTCGATGAACACGACGCCCGGCATCGGCGCGGCGGCGTTCTATCTGAGCCTGTCGCTCGTGAAGGGCGCGCAGCCGCCGAAGAAGATGATCATGCCGGTGGCCACCGTCACCCAGGACAACCTGAAGGACTTCGTGAACAGCCCGTCCGGGATGATCATCAGCCCCACCTACACGCAGGTCTGGGTCGACAAGAATCTGCTGGCCAGCAAGTAACGCGGAGCAAGCGTGATGAACCGCGAGGACACTGTGCAGTTGCACAACCGCGCGCGGCTGGTGGTCCGCGCCAGCAATCTGACCAAGGTATACGGCCCGACGCGCGCCAACGACGACATTTCGCTCGCGGTGACCTGCGGCGACGTGATCGGTCTGGTCGGTGGCAACGGCGCCGGCAAGAGCACGCTGATGCGCATGCTGTGCGGCACCACGCCGCCCGACTCGGGCACGATCGACTTCGGCGACGAAGCGCCCGCCGGCAGCGCCTACGATGCGGGCATCGCGCAGCAACGCGGGATTCGCATCGTGCATCAGGAGCTGTCGCTGTGCTCGAACCTGTCGGTCGCCGAGAACTTCTATCTGGAAGCGCCGGAAGCTGCGCGCTCGCGGCCCGGCTGGCGCCGCGTTTACCGTGAGCGCGCGCGTGCAGCGCTAGACGCGGTGTTCCCCGGTCACGGCATCGACGTGGACGCCGAAGCGGGGCAATTGCCGATCGGCGAGCGGCAGATGGTCGAGATCGCCCGCACGGTCACCGCGCCGCGCGTGAAGCTCGTGATCCTCGACGAGCCGACCTCGTCGCTCGGCCTCGCGCGCAGCCGGCAACTGCGTGCCTACATTCATGCGAAGGCGCTCGAAGGGCTCGCGTTCATTTTCATCAGCCACAAGCTGCACGAAATCGTCGACGTGGCGACGCGCGTGGTGCTGTTGCGCAATGGCCGGCTCGAATGGCAAGGCCCGGTCGCCGATGCCTCGGTGCCGGTGCTGGTGCGCCTGATGGGCGGCGAAGCCGCCGCCGCGCTGCGCGAGGCGGGCGATGCGCAGCCTGCCGAGGGCACCACGGGTCGCACCGCCGAGGTCTGCCTGCGACTCGCTGGCGGCGCGGCCGGCAGCAACACGTTCGAGCTGCGGCGCGGCCAGATCGTCGGGCTCGCAGGTCTCGAAGGCAGCGGCCAGAAAGAGGTGCTGCACCAGATTTTCGCGGCCGCGCGACGCGATGCGCTGAAGGTCGAGCGCATCGGCGCGGTCAGCTTCGTGTCGGGCGACCGTCAGCGCGAGGGCGTGTTTCCGCTGTGGACGGTGCTCTCCAACATTTCGATCGGCAGTCTGGCGGCGGGCTCGCCGTTTCGCCTCGTCACGCCGGCGGGCGAGCGCGGCATCGCAGCTGACGCTGCAGCGCAATTGCGGCTGGACGCGAGCCGCCTCGCGTCGGGCATCCTCGATCTGAGCGGCGGCAATCAGCAGAAGGCGCTGATGGCCCGCGCGCTCGTTTCCGACGCCCCGATCGTGCTGCTCGACGATCCGACACGCGGCGTCGACATCGCGGCCAAGCGCGACTTTTACCGGCTCGTCGCCGAGGTCGCGCGCTCGGGCCGGCTGGTGCTGTGGCACTCGACCGAAGACACCGAATTTCTCGAATGCGACCGGGTGCTGGTGTTCGCCGGCGGCCGCGTGGTGCGCGAGCTGGACGGCACGAGCATCAGCGAGCAGGCCATCGTCGATGCGTCGTTCGTGCAGCCGTCCGGCACGGCCGCCGCGTCTGCCGCCTCGCGCGTGGGCACCGGCGTGCTCGCCCGCCGCGTCGTGCGGATGGCGCCGTTCATCAGTCTCGCGCTCGTATTCGCCGCGATGATGCTCGCGAACCCGGCCGCCGCCGGTGTGTTCGGCCTCGATCTGCTGCTCGGCCCGGCTTTGCCGCTGGTGCTGGTCGCGCTCGGGCAGATGTTCGTGGTCGGCGGCAGTGAAATCGACCTCGGCGCAGGCGCGTTCGCGGGGCTCGTGAATGTCTTGAGCGCGACGCTTCTGTTCGACCAGCCGACGCTCGGCGTGGTCAGCCTCGTCGCCGCGATGGCGACTTACAGCGCGCTCGGCTGGCTGATCCAGGCGCGGCGCATTCCCGCGATCGTTATCACGCTCGGTGCGTCGTTCATCTGGATGGGCATCGGCCATACGCTGCAACCGACGCCGGGCGGCGCGAGCCCCGCATGGCTGTCGGCGCTGTTCACGTGGCAGATACCGGGCGTGCCGACTTCGCTGGTGCTGATCGTCGTCGCCGGTCTCGCCGCCTGGATGCTCGACCGCTCGCCACTCGGCGTCACGCTGCGCGCGTTCGGCAACAATCCGGTCGCGATGGCGCGCGCCGGCTGGTCGGCGCCGCGCTATGCAGCGGTGCGTTACGTGCTCGCCGCCGCATTCATCGTCACCGCGGGCCTCGCGCTCACCGCGATCAACACCGCGAGTGACGTCAATGCAGGGTCGAGCTATACGCTGCTCGGCGTCGCGGGTGTCGTGATCGGTGGCTGCAGTCTGATGGGCGGGCGCATCTCGCCGGCCGGCGTGGTGGCCGGCTCCGTCGCGCTCGCGCTGATCGGCGCGCTGCTCGGCACGCTGAACGTCAGCTCCGATTTCAACGCGGCCGTGCAAGGTGCGCTGCTGGTCGTGATCCTCGCGCTGCGTGCGCTGGTCAGCCGGAACGGGAGTGAAGAATGAAACGCTCGACTTCGAGACACCTGGCGGACTGGACCGCGCGCAATCGCTGGGCGTGGGCCGCGCTTGCCGTCGTGCTGCTGTGGCTGACGCTGTCGGTCGTGACCAGAAATTTCAGCGTCAGCTCGCTGTCGGGCGTCGCGGTGTCGAGTTCCTTTCTCGCGCTGTGCGCGCTCGGCCAGATGGCGGTGGTGACCACGGGGCGCGGCAACATCGATCTGTCGATCGCGAGCGTGATGACGCTGTCCGCGTATCTCGCGCTGATCGTGATGGGCGGCAGCGACGCGCGGCTCGTGGCCGGGGTTGCGGCGACGCTCGGACTCGGTCTCGCGGTCGGCGCGGTGAACGGTGCGCTGGTCGTGCTCTGCCGGATTCCGGCGATCATCGCGACGCTGGCCACCGGCTATATACTCGCGACCGCGACGCTGCTCGCCAATCGCGCGATTCCCGGCTTCAAGGTCGCGCCTGCGATTCACTTCATCGCGACCGGCCGCATCGGTGCGATGCCGGTGATCGTGCTGGTCGCGATCGGCGTGACCGCGCTGTTCTGCGTGACGCTTCGATACACCGCGTACGGCCGCATGTTGTCGGCGGTCGGACAGAACCTGCGCGCGGCGCGGCTCGCCGGCGTACCCACGGCGCGCGTGACCGCGAGCGCGTTTTTTACCAGCTCGGTGCTGGCCGCGGTCGCGGGCCTGCTGCTGGGCGGCTATGTGGGCGGCGCGTTCCTCGAAATGGGCCAGCCATACCTGTTGCAATCGCTCGGCGCGGTGGTGCTCGGCGGCACGCTGATCTTCGGCGGCTCGGCGACGCCGCTCGGCACGCTGATCGGCAGCATGTTGCTCGTGCTGGTCGTCACGACGATGCAGATCGCGGGGCTGCAGCCGGGCATCCAGGACGTGGTGCAAGGCGTCGTGATCATCACCGTGCTCGCGCTGGCGGGTGGCGGCGCGCTGCGCCGTTCGATCCGCAAAGCCCGCTCGGCCACGCCGCCGGCGGGTGGCGGCATCACGCGTCCGGCGGCTTGAGCGGCACGAAGGAGCGATCAGGCCATGTCAGAGCGTGACTTTCTCGAACTCGACGAACGCTTCAGCCGCTGCGTGCGGCGCAGCGAGAACGTGCACCGGCTGTACACCGGATGCCGTTGGGCCGAAGGACCGGTGTACGTGCCGGCGGGCCGCTATCTGCTGTGGAGCGATATCCCGAACGATCGCGTGCTGCGCTGGGACGAAACCGACGGCCGCGTCAGCGTATTCCTCACGCCAGCGTGCTATGCGAACGGCCACACGCTCGATCGCGAAGGACGTGTGCTGCGCTGCGAACATGGCTCGCGTTCGCTTACGCGCATCGAGCACGACGGCAGCGTGACGACGCTCGCCTCTCACCATCAGGGCAAGCGCCTGAACAGCCCGAACGACGTGGTCGTGAAGTCGGACGGATCGATCTGGTTCTCCGATCCGGCCTACGGTATCGACGATGACTTCGAGGGCCATGCGGCGCGCTCGGAGATCGGCGCGTGCCACGTGTACCGCATCGATGCGGAGAGCGGCGAATGCGCGATCGTCGCCGATGACTTCATCCGCCCCAACGGTCTCGCCTTTAGCCCGGACGAGCAGCGGCTCTATATCGTCGACAGCGGCGTCACCCATGTGAAGAACGGCCCGCGTCATATCCGCGTTTTCGAGGTCAGCGGGCACGAACTGCGCGGCGGCGAGCTGTTCGCGAGTTGCACGAACGGCATGTTCGACGGCCTGCGTGTCGATAGCGCGGGGCGGCTGTGGGCAGGCGCGGCGGACGGCGTGCATTGCTATCACCCGGACGGCACCCTGCTCGGCAAGATTCTCACACCCGAACCGGTCGCCAACGTCGCGTTCGGCGGCCCGCAACACAACCAGCTTTTCATTTGCGCGACCACGTCGCTCTATGCGGTCAGGCTGCCTGTCACCGGCGCACGCAGACCGGCCGCTCCATCCGAACACGAATCGTCAAGGAGCCCATCGTGACCGAACGCATCCACGCGACCTACTGGCTGGAAACCGGCGTCGACCCGCAAGAGGCCGCCGACGTGATTGCCGGCGAGCAGTCGAGCGGCACCTTCATCGCGCTGCCCAACGAGACGCCGGAACTGAAAGCGCGCGCGGGCGCCCGGGTCGAGCGTCTGGAGCGGCTCGGTCACAGCGACACGCCCAGTCTGAGCGGCGGCGTGCGGTCGAGACGCTATACGCAGTGCCTGCTCGAGTTGTCGTGGCCGATCGAGAACTTCGGCGCGTCGCTGCCGAACCTGATGTCGACGGTCGCGGGCAATCTGTTCGAGCTGCGCCAGGTGTCGGGCTTGCGGCTCAAGGATCTGCAACTGCCGGCGTCGTTCGCGGCCGCCTATCCGGGGCCCGCGTTCGGCATCGATGGTACGCGCCGGCTGTCGGGGGTCACGCGCGGCCCGCTGATCGGCACGATCATCAAGCCGAGCGTCGGCCTGTCTCCACAAGAAACCGCCGAGCAGGTGAAGGAGCTGGTCGCGGGCGGCATCGATTTCATCAAGGACGACGAACTGCAGGGCGATGGTCCGCATTGTCCGTTCGACCAGCGCGTGCGCGCCGTGATGCGGGTCGTCAACGAGCACGCGGAGCGCACCGGCAAGAAGGTGATGGTCGCGTTCAATCTGACCGGCGATCTCGACCAGATGAAGCGTCGTCACGATCTGGTGCTGGCCGAAGGCGGCACCTGCGTGATGGCGGTGCTCAATTCGGTCGGTCTCGTCGGGCTGCACGAATTGCGACGCCATAGCCAGTTGCCGATTCACGCGCATCGCGCGGGCTGGGGTTATCTGACCCGCTGCGAAGCGTTGGGGTGGGACTACGCGCCGTGGCAAAAGCTCTGGCGTCTCGCGGGCGCGGACCATCTGCACGTGAATGGGCTGCGCAACAAGTTCAGCGAATCGGACGACAGCGTGATCACCGCCGCGCGCGCGGTGCTCGCGCCGGCGCTCGACGCAGCGCCGATGCGCGCGATGCCCGTGTTCAGTTCGGGCCAGACGGGATTGCAAGCGGCTGACACGTATGCGGCAATCGGCTGCGCGGATCTGATCCATACGGCGGGTGGCGGCATCTTCGGCCATCCGCAGGGCGTGGCCGCGGGCGTCGAGGCATTGCGCGAAGCGTGGATCGCGGCGATGGAAGGCGTGCCGCTAGCGGGTCATGCCGAGCGCAGCCACGCGCTGGCAGGTGCGCTGGAATTCTGGAAGTGAGCAGATGTGCAAGATGCAGTGCTTGGTGTAGCTGTACCCGATAACGAAGTACACAGGAGACAGACCATGAAAGCATCGAAGCAGTTGTTCGCCTTCGCGTTGGCCGCTCTCGCGCTCGTCGGTACGACGAGCGCGCAGGCCGCCGACCTGATCGCCATCATCACCCCGTCGCACGACAATCCGTTCTTCAAAGCCGAAGCCGATACCGCGGATGCTCGCGCGAAAGCGCTCGGCTACAACACCATCGTGCTGGTCCACGACGACGACGCGAACAAGCAGTCGCAACTGGTCGACACCGCGATTGCGCGCGGCGCGAAGGCGATCGTGCTGGATAACGCCGGTTCGGAAGCGTCGATCTCGGCGGTCAAGAAAGCGAAGGACGCGGGCATTCCATCGTTCCTGATCGACCGCGAAATCAATGCGACCGGCATCGCGGTCGTGCAGATCGTGTCGAACAACTATCAGGGCGCGCAACTGGGCGGCCGTGCGTTCGTCAAGGCGCTGGGCGAGAAGGGCAACTACGTCGAGCTGGTCGGGCGCGAGTCCGATATCAACGCGGGCATCCGCTCGAAGGGCTATCACGACGTGATCGATCAGTTCCCGAACATGAAGATGGTCGAGCGGCAATCGGCGAACTGGAGTCAGACCGAAGCGTATCGGGTGATGGAAACGATTCTGCAGAGCCATCCCGACATCAAAGGCGTGATCGCCGGCAACGACACGATGGCGATGGGCGCGTCGGCCGCGCTGAAAGCGGCAAAGCGGCCGGACGTGATCGTGGTCGGCTTCGACGGCAGCAACGACGTGCGCGATGCGATCAAGCGCGACGAAATCCGCGCGACCGTGCTGCAACCGGCCGCGCTGGCCGCCAACGAAGCGGTCGAACAGGCCGACAAGTATCTGAAGACTGGCTCGACCGGCAAGCCCGAAAAGCAGCTGATCAACTGCACGCTGATCACCAAAGCGAACGCCGGCAAGCTCGACCTGTTCGCGCTGCGCTGAGTGCAGAGGCCGTGAGGATGCCGGGGTCTATCCTCGCGGCGCGACATGCTGTTCCATCGGTGTGGCATGAGGTGAACCATGAGAGGTTGCATCTGCGGCACGCTCATCGTCATCGCAATGAGCGGTGCGCTGACCGGCTGCAAGCTGGTCAAGCATGACGCGCAGGCGTCGAAACATTCGCGCGATGCGTACTCATCCGCGGGCTACGATCCGAACGCGATGGTCGCATCGATGTGGGCCACGAAGATCTTGCCCGACGTGGAGAAACGCGCGACCGACTACCCGGCGTTGCGCGACGCGATCAAGGCGGACCCGGACGCAGCGGGCCGCAAGTACGGCTATCGCGGCAAGGACGACAGCGCGCCGTGGAATTTCCCGACCAGGCTGCACGGCAAGATCGTCGAAGTGGACACGCAGTCGAGCCAGGGCACGGTCGGCGTCGATGTCGACGGCGACGGCAAGGTCGATGTGATCGTCGATGTCGGCCCCACGGTGCTCGGCACCACGTTGCGCGACACGCTCGATTTCATTTCATTCGAGAGCTTTCGCAATCAGATCGAATATGCGCAGTTCGGCACCGCGCTCAACAGCTATGCGGCGACGCACGTGATGAAGCCGCTGCCGCGCGACGGTCTGAAAGGCAAGGAAATTACCGTGACGGGCGCGTTCTCCTACGACTCGTCGGCGGAACAGCCCGAAGTGGTGCCGCTCGCGATCGCGGTGGGAGACAAGCGATGAGTGCGACACCTGCGCAGGACGAGGTGATTCTGCAGGTCGAGGCGGTGACCAAGGTCTATCCGGGCACGATCGCGCTGAAAGAAGTGAACTTCGCCGTGCGGCGCGCGGCCGTCAACGTGCTGGTCGGCGAAAACGGCGCGGGCAAGTCCACGCTGATGAAGATCATCGCGGGCGCCGAGAAGCCCACCTCGGGACGGCTGATGCTCGACGGCGCGCCGATCGAACTGGAGAGCAGCGCGCAAGCGCTGCAGCGCGGCATCGGCATCGTCTATCAGGAACTGAATCTGTTTCCGAACCTGTCGATTGCCGAGAACGTCTTCATCGCGCACGAAATCACCCGAGCCGGCGTGCACATCGACATCGACGCGCAACGGCGGCGCGTGCGTGAGTTGCTCGCGCGTCTCGAACTCGATCTGAGTCCGGACACGCTGGTCGAGGACCTGCGCATCGGCCAGCAGCAACTCGTCGAAATCGCCAAGGCGCTCGCGCACGATGCGCGCGTGCTGATTCTCGACGAACCGACTTCGGCGCTGAGCGCGGCCGAGGTCGAGGTGCTGTTCCGGGTGATCGCCGAGCTGAAAGCGCAGGGCGTCGCGATCGTCTATATCTCGCATCGGCTGGAGGAGCTGATCCGCATCGGCGACTACATCACGGTGCTGCGCGATGGCCGTATCACCGGTCATCAGCCGATGGCGCAGGTCGACGTGCCGTGGATCGTGCGTCAGATGGTGGGCCGCGACACCAAGGATTTCTCGCGGCCGATCGGCCATGCGCGCGGCGCGGCGGTGTTATGCGTGCGCGATGTGTCGCTGCCGGGCAAGACCCACGGCTTCACGGTCGATCATGTGTCGCTGACGCTGCATGCCGGGGAAATCGTCGGCATTTACGGACTTATGGGCGCGGGCCGCTCGGAGCTGTTCGAATGCATCCTCGGCTGTCACGGCGAGGCGGCTGGCGAGGTCGTGCTCAACGGCAAGCCGCTGCAGGGCAAGCCGGTGGCGGCGCGGGTCGCGGCGGGCATCGCGCTGATTCCAGAGGATCGCAAGACCGATGCGCTGCTGCCGGTGCTGTCGATCGGCGAGAACATGACGATCGCGAGCCTCTCCGAATTCGCGCGCGGCTTTCACCTCGATTCCGCGCGTGAGCAGCGCACGATCGGCCAGTACATCCGCGAACTCGCGATCAAGGTCGCCGACTGGCGGTTGCCGGTCAGCTCGCTGTCGGGCGGCAACCAGCAGAAGGTGGTGATCGCGCGGGCGCTGATGACCACGCCGACCGTGCTGCTGATGGACGAGCCGAGCCGCGGCATCGACGTCGGCGCGAAGGCGGACATTTTCAAGGTGATGCGTGATCTGGCCGTGAAAGGGCTCGGCATTCTATTCGTCACGTCGGATCTCGAAGAGGTGATGGCGCTGTCCGATCGCATTCTGGTGATGTCGAACGGGCGCCTGACCGCCGAGTTCGACGCGGCCGAGGCGACCCAGCACGCGCTCGTCGCTGCCTCGGCGATCGGGCATCGCACGGCTCACGCGAGCGCATCCACCGACACAATCACTGTATGAGGGAGAACCGGATGGCGATCATCTTGAAGGGTGAGGCACCGGGCGCGAGCCTGAGCGAGGCGCCGCTTCTGTTGCTGCTCAAGCTGCGCACGTTCATCGCGTTGTTCGCGGTGGTGATTTTCTTCTCGTTCGCGGCGCACAACTTCCTGAGTTGGGAAAATCTGCTGATCATGTCGCGCCACGTCGCGCTCAATGCCTTTCTCGCGATCGGTATGACCTTCGTGATCGTGGCGGGCGGCATCGATCTGTCGGTCGGGTCGATCGTCGGCCTGTCCGGCATGGTGGCGGGCGGACTGATCCTGCACGGCATTCCGCTCGGCGACGAGTACACGCTGTACCTGAGCGTGCCGGAAGTGATCATCGTCGCGCTGCTGAGCGGCGTCGCGGTCGGCGCGATCAACGGGTTGCTGATCACGCGGCTGAACGTCGCGCCGTTCATCGCGACGCTCGGCACCTTGTATATCGCGCGCGGCGCCGCGCTGTTGTCGTCGAATGGCGAGACGTTTCCGAATCTGACCGGCAATCCGGACTATCGCACCACCGGTTTTCCGATCATCGGCTCGGCGACCATCCTGGGGATTCCGTTGACCATCTGGCTGCTGGTCGCGGTCGGCTCGCTCGCCGCGTACATCGCCGGGCGCACGCCGCTCGGCCGTCAGATCTATGCGGTCGGCAGCAACGAGCGCGCGGCGCAATTGTCCGGCGTACGGGTCAATCGCGTGAAGATGTTCGTCTATATGTTCTCGGGGCTGTGCGCGGCGATCGTCGGCCTGATCATCGCGTCGGAACTGGTCGCCTCGCATCCGATGAGCGGCGAGACCTTCGAGCTCAACGCGATCGCGGCGGCCGTGCTCGGCGGCACCTCGATGTCGGGCGGGCGCGGCAAGATCGGCGGCACGATCATCGGTGCATTCGTGATCGGGATTCTGTCGGACGGGCTCGTGATGATGGGCGTGAGCGCGTTCTGGCAGACCGTGATCAAGGGTGTGGTGATCGTCGCGGCAGTCGTCGTCGACCAGCTCCAGCGGCGCGTGCAGCAGCGCTTCGCATTGCAGAAGCAAGCGACGACGGGGGCTTGAGCGATGAGTGCGGCGAGCATGCAAACCATGTCTAGCGGAGAGCAGAACGTGTTCAAAGGCGCGCTGATCGGCTGCGGGTTTTTCTCGCGTAACCATTTGCATGCGTGGCGCGATATCGAGGACGCGCGCATCGTCGCGCTGTGCGATGCCGACGAATCGCGGCTACATGCGGCCGGGCGTGAGTTCGGTATCGAGCGTCTTTATACGGATGCCGCCGCGCTGCTGGAAAGCGAGCAGCTCGATTTCGTCGATATCGCCACTACGGTGGCGAGCCATAAGGCGCTTGTCGAACTTGCCGCACGGGCCAAAGTCGCGGTTATCTGTCAGAAGCCATTCGCGCGCTCGCTCGAAGATGCCCGCGCGATGGTCGACGCATGCAACGACGCGGGTGTGCCGCTGATGGTTCACGAGAATTTCCGCTGGCAAAGCGCGATCCAGGCGGTCGGCGCGGCCTTGCATCGCGGCGAGATCGGCCGGCCGTTCTGGGGGCGGGTGTCGTTCCGCTCCGGGTTCGACGTGTTCAGCGGTCAACCTTATCTGGCCGAAGGCGAGCGTTTCATCGTCGAGGATCTCGGCATTCATGTACTCGATATCGCGCGGTTTCTGTTCGGCGAAGTGAAGCGGCTGTATGCGAGCACATCGCGCGTGAATCCGGCGATCAACGGCGAGGACGTCGCGACGATCATGCTGAGTCATGAGCAGGGCGTGAACAGTATCGTCGACTGCAGTTACGCGACGCGGCTGCCCCGCGAGCTGTTTCCGCAAACGCTGATCGAAGTGGATGGCTCGGCCGGCACGCTGCGCCTGTTCGCGGACTACCGGTTGCAGATTCACAACGCCGCGGGAACCGAACTGCGAGATGTGACACCGCCTGCGCTGTCATGGGCGAGCGCGCCTTGGGAAGCGATTCAGGGCAGCGTGGCCAGCATTCAGTCACACTGGATCGACTGCCTGCGGCGCGGCGTCGAGCCGGCCACCAGCGGGCGCGACAACCTGGCGACGCTCGCGCTCGTCGACGCGACCTACCTGTCGGCGCGGCAAGGACGCAGCATCGAGATGTCGGAGATGTTCGGCGCCGACACGAAGGGGACGCGATGAGCGTGGACCTCGCGATGGCCCGATACGGCACCACGCAGGCCAGGGAGCAGGAGCGCAGCGTGCTTGCCGGCCCTTGGTCGGCGCTGCTGGTCGACGGCGCGTTGCGCGAGATTCGCTATCGCGGCGTCGAAGTGATCCGCTCGGTTGCGTTCCTCGTTCGTGACAAGGACTGGGGCACCTGTCGTCCGCTGCTGGCGGCCGTCGGAATCGACGAGGACGAGTACGGCTTCCGGCTCGTCTATCGGGCCCAGTGTGCGAATCCTGATGGACAGGTGCTGAACTACGATTTGGGCATCGTTTGTTCGGCTGATGGCGTGCTGCGATTCGACGCATCCGTCACCGCGCACGATGCTTTTCTGACGGCCCGCTGTGGATTCTGCGTGCTGCATCCTATCGACGGCGTGGCGGGCGCGCCGGCGCGTGTCGAGCATGGCGACGGAACACGTGAGGAATCCGCGTTTCCCGAACTGATCGATCCGTGGCAGCCGTTCAAGGACATCCTCGCGATCGAACACGATCTCGCCTGCGGGCTCACGGTGCGCTGCGCATTCACCGGCGACGTGTTCGAGATGGAAGACCAGCGTAACTGGTCTGACGCATCGTTCAAAACCTACTCGCGGCCGCTTGCGTTGCCTTGGCCTTATACGCTGGAAGCGGGTTCCACGCAGCGCCAGAGCGTGACGCTGAGCGTCTCGGAGAGGAGCGGGGTCTGGCCGGGCAGCGCACGCGCGCCGTCGATCCCGGCGCAGGACGACCTCACGACGATCACGCTCGACCTCGCGCTGGCAGGGGGCGAGACGATGCCGGCACTCGGCATCGCAATCGCCGCAAGCGAGATCGATGCTGCGCTCGCGCATCCTGAGCTGCTGGCCGAGTTGGCCCCGCAACGAATCATGTTGAGCTTCGATCCGGTAGCTGGCCACGGGCTGGCTGAACTCGAGCGGTTCGCGGCCTTGCGGCGGTGCGCGAATCTGCCGGCCGTGCTCGAATACGCGCTGCCGGGCGCCGATGATCCGCGGCGCGAACTGAATGCGCTGGCCGCGCTGATCGAGGCCGCGGGGTTGCAGATCGTCGGTATCGTCGTCAGCCCGTCCGTGCATCGGCAGTCGAATCCGCCGGGCAGCATCAGCCCGCCGTGTCCCGCCCTCGACGACGTCTATCGCGCCGCGCGCGCGGCCTTGCCGGGACTCCGGATCGGCGGCGGGATGTTGAGCTATTTCACTGAACTCAATCGCAAGCGTCCGCCGCTTGAACTCGTGGACTGGGTGACTCACGCGACCTGTCCGATCGTCCACGCGGCCGACGATCGTAGCGTGATGCAAACGCTCGAAGCCATTCCACATATCACCCGTTCATGCCGCTCGCTGATCGGCGCACAGCCTTACTCGATCGGACCAGTGTCGATCGGCATGCGCCAGAATCCGTACGGCTCGCGCGTGATGCCCAATCCGCACCGCGAACGCATTGCGATGGCCGGCTTCGATCCGCGCCAGACCTCGCTGTTCGGGGGCGCGTGGCTCGCCGGCTATGCGGCGGCGCTGGAAGGGGCGCGGATCGACACATTGACGCTGGGTGCGTTGACGGGAGAGCGGGGTCTCGCAGACGTCAGCGATGGGGTGACGCGGTATCCGATGTATGTAGTTGCCCGCGCGCTCGCCGCTATGTCGGGATCACACAGGCTACCTGTTGCCGTCAGGGCGGCGGAGCCGTCCGCGGTCGCATGTATCGCCGCGCGTGACGCGCAAGGGCGCATTCGCATTGTGGTGGCCAATCTGACTGACCGTGCGCGTACAGTCCGACTGACGTTTCGTGGGCGGGATGTGCCTCTCGATGCGTTCATCAGCGACGAGGAGACGGTGCGAGCGGCGGGCGACATGCGGGGGAGCGCGTCGGTAGAGCTTACTCGCCCGGTGGTGCTGCGCCCGTATGCGTTCGTTATCGGGGTGTCTTTGTGAAACGTGAGACAGGACAACCTGCTTGAAAAGGAGACCCCGGCAGTCAACCGCCGGGCTCGTACTTGCCGCGCGCTGCGAGGTCGCCGCTAGTTCTGCACTTCGGCGTGCTTAATCCCGGGCGCAATGCTTAGAGCCGGGCGCCGCCGGTCGCGTCGATCACCTGTCCCGTAGTCCAGCGTGCGTCATTCGAGGCCAGGAAGGTGATCACGTCAGCCACGTCGTCAGGTCGACCCACTCGCGAGAATACCGACATGGCCTCCGCGCCGGCGCGCGCCTCCGGTACGGTAAGCCACTCCGCATTCATGTCGGTGTCCGTCACACCCGGCATGACCGTATTGACCGTGATGCCGCGACGCCCGAACTCAGGAGCAAGCGCCAGCGTCAGGGTCTCAACGGCACCCTTCGATGCGGCGTACGCGGGATGCGTTGGCGCGGCCACACGCGTAAAGCCGGTCGAAACGTTGATAATTCGTCCATTGTCGCGGAGATGATCGGCAACGGCCTGGATCAGAAAGAACGGTGCCTTGAAGTTGACCGTCAGGACCTCGTCGAAGGTCGCCTCACTGGTCTCGGACAAGGGAATCCCGGGTGCAATGCCGGCGTTGTTGACTAGAATGTCAAGCCGAGGTTCGCCCGTGGCGGCAATCGCAGCTGCCTTGAACTGCTCCCAGATACTGTCCGTTGCTTCCTTCCCGCGGTTCAAGTCCGCTTTGATGGCGACGGCTTTTGCTCCGAGGGCCTCGATCTCGCGAACGGTGGCGTGAGCGGCATCCGCGTTGCTGCCGTAATGCACGCCGATGAGCGCGGCTCCTTCTCGCGCGAAGGCCAGTGCCACAGCACGGCCGATACCACGCGAGCTTCCCGTTATGATGGCCGTTTTGCTTGAAAGTTTTCCAGACATCATTCACTCCTTTCCGAATTGAATAGTGATCGTTATATTAATGACGCTGAAAACACGCTGTCAATGTTTTTTATAGGAATCGCTACAAAATGAGTCACCCCGCCCGAAAACGTGGCAGACCGAGGTTGCTGGAGCGCGACGTGGGGCTTGATATCGCCGCGCGGCTGTTCTGGGAGCATGGATACGAGGGCACCTCGATAGCCGACCTGACCGAGGCCATGGGTATTCCGCCGCCATCCCTCTACGCAACGTTTGGCTCGAAGGAGGAGCTTTACAGACAGGCGGTCGACCATATCAGCAAGCGTGAGAACGGGCAGTGGCTGGAAGCGCTGCAAGGAGACATGCCGGCCTACGACGCGATAGCGTTCTACCTGCACGACGCCGCGGCACGCTTTACCGACCCCGGAAGGCCGCGCGGCTGCATGATTTCCACGGCTGTTCTTCAATATGCCGAAAAGAGCGAGTCCGTCGCACGGACGGTCGCCGAGCGGCGGGAGTCCTGGTTCCAGGCCGTCAAGGCACGCTTCGACCGTGCCGTCGCCGAGGGTGAGCTTGCCGCTGAGACCGACACCGAAGCTCTCGCCCGCTTTTACGAGGCGGTTGTGCAAGGCATGTCGGCGCAAGCCTGTGACGGGGCATGCAGGGCAATATTGAAGCGGCTGGCTGATATTGCGCTGTCGGCATGGCCTCGGCCTCAACCTCGTCGCAAGAAACCGGTTGCGTGAGTGCATTGGTCCGGAATTGTGTAAAGGCAATCTGAACCGCGAACCTCAATGCGTCGCTTCTGCCAGCAGTTGCGCAGCCAGGTCTGCCGGACGATCCAGCATGATGGAGTGACCACACGGAATATCGTGGACCTCCCATCGGGGGGGGCGTCCTTCAATCGGGCATACGTCTCGACAAACCAATCGCCTCCGTTATCGCTCGCGCGTCCAAAGCTGATTGGCAATCCCGGCAATTCCAGCCGGCGATTGCGTCAATCCTATGAATGAACACGCGAAATTTCTCCCCCCATGAAACAGCAAATAAGGAGGATCGGCCAAATCTCGGGGCCGCGGATTCGTGCCGCGAAGGGAATGAGAATCGCGGCAATCACGGCAAATCGCAGCCCAGCGAAGAATAGCGGTGGCAGCACCGTGAACCCCGCTTTTACGACGACAAACTGAAATCCCCACAGCAAAGGAACAAGCTGGGCCGCTGCTATATGAATAGCGTCCATTGATAACTGAACCAATCAGTCCACAAATAGACGCGGGAAATGCGTCGCGCCCCATCGTCAGCAGTTAAGCAGCCAGGCTGCTGATCAGTGTCTGCACGGCATCACGGCATACCTGCTTGCGCGGCGCGAATCATTGCCCGAAGGCTCGTCTGCACATCCGTGTCAGTGGTGGCCCAACTGGAGACGCTGATTCGCATGGCGACGCGGCCCTGCCATACTGTGCCGCCACAGCAGCAAATCCCCTCGGCCTGAAGACGGTTAATCACGGCGCGCGTCATCTCCGGGGTACCAAATGAGACGAGCACCTGATTGAGTACGACACGATTCAGGATTTCAAAGCCACTGGCCTCGAGACCTTGGGCAAACATTCGGGCATAGCGGCAGGTACGTTCGACTAGCCCCGCAACGCCATCTCTGCCCAGGTTAAGAAGCGCGGCCCAGATATCCACGCCACGCGCTCGTCTCGAGGATTCCGGCGTGTAGTGCGACGGTTCCCGGTCAGTCGCATCGCCCTCTGCCAGGTATGCGGCATTCAACGACATTGCCGCACGCAGAGTGGCAGCTCTGCGCACTAGAACGATGCCATTGTCATACGGTACGTTGAGCCATTTATGCCCATCCGTCGCCCAGGAGTCGGCTTCGGCGACGCCATCCGTCAGAGTGTCGAACTGACGGTTTGCAAGCGCCCATAGACCGAATGCACCATCAACGTGGACCCAAGCACCGGCTTTCCTCGCGAGGCGGCATATCTCGCGCGCCGGATCGAAATTTCCGGTATTCACGTTGCCAGCCTGGATGCACACGATCGTTTGCTCATCCAGTTCCGGAAGCTCGCTGAGTCGCATCCGGCCCTGGTGATCTGTTGGCACTACGATGACCCGCTCGCGTCCGAGTCCTAACATCGACAACGCCTTGGAGACGGTCACGTGAGTCTCTTTACTGACGACTACACGGAGTTCCGGAGCGCCGTAGAGTCCCTTCGCCTCTACGTCCCAGCCCAGGCGGGATAGCAGGGCGTGGCGTGCTGCTGCCAGCGCCGCAAAGTTCGCCATCGAGGCACCCGTAACGAAGGCTCCTCCAATGTCGTCCGGCAAGCCGAACAGGTCGCCGATCCAGCGTAGCGCGACGTCTTCGAGCGTTGCCGCGATCGGCGAGGTCCATCGAAAACACGCGTTTTGATCCCAGGCAGTGGCGAGCCAGTTCGACGCGATGGTTGCGGGCAGCGCCCCGCCGATCACCAAACCGAAGTACCGTCCGCCCGTTGTCGCGACGGTAGCGGGTGACCCAGCCTCGTCGAGACGGCGCAAGACTTCACGTGCATCCAGCCCGGCGTCTGGCAGTGAGTGCCGGAATTCGTTCATGCCTCGCAATGCGTGGGTAGAAACGTTGACCGGCCTGTCATGCACAGACTGAACATAAGCGAGCGCACGTTGCGCGGCGTCCTGCAGCAGTTCGGCGGTCGGGAGCAGTCCGGCTGCTTTTGCACTTTCGTCGAGTGTCATATGGTTCGTCCCGGAGGTTTAGGCATACGATCATGCGGGCGCAATAGAAACCGGTCACGTTTCTCAAGCAGCGCCTTGCGACCAACGCTACCCGAGCGACGCTGGATCGCTCACTACCTTGGTCTGGTATTGCGCACGCAATGATGCGGCGAAAATCGTATCTATCTCGCGCGAAATACCCGGGCGGGTGAACAGCGCAACGGGTGGCAAGGTCCAGTCGAACGCATAGGGGACAATCGCCACACCCGCAATCCGTACCAGTTCTTCCGCGATGTCTGCCGGCATGATGGACACCGCGTTCTCGTTCAATGCGACCGTCTCGCCAATCAGCCGCGGCGAAAGGCTTTCGACAACGGGAAAGGGCGGTGTAACGCCGGCGTGCAGGAACAGATCGGATATCTGGTCGCGCATCGGGGTTTGCGATGCACCGAGAATCCAGTCGAGTTCGGCGAGTTTTCGCCAGTTCATTGCGCTGCGCGAGAGTCTGGCAGCGAGGCGTCGGGACGCGATCAGACGGGGTTTTTGCTGATGAATTACTTCGAAATGAAGGTCGTCGAGATCGACGCTCGACGATGCCCGTCCGATCACGATGTCGAGGGTATGGTCGCGCAATTGGGACATTAGCCCTTCGCTCGTGCCTTCGTGGATGGAAAACGTGAGCCGCTGCGAAATCTGCGACTGCGTATGACGGATTGCCGACGCCAGAGTCTTTCCTGAAATGAAGGAAATCACGCCAATGTGAAACCGCGTTGCGTGACCGGAGATCAGCGCACCGACATCGGATGCGAGGTGGTCGAGATCGTGCAGCATCGACTCGGCGCGTGCGAGGACGGTCGTGCCGAGCGCCGTCGGAATCATGCCGCGCGACGAACGCTCGAACAGCGAGCCGCCGAACATATCCTCCAGTTCAGCGAGGGCATTCGTGATGGCCGGCTGACTGCTCGCCATGTGCTCGGCTACGCGTGTTAGAGAGCCATGTTGCCGTATTTGCAGCAGCAACATGAGATGGCGCATTTTCAGGCGTGCGCTCAAGCGCCTTATCACTTCGTCCGTGTTGAATGACACGATCGTGGGAATCCAGACATAACCAAAAGGTGATGCCCCGATAATAAAACAAAATAAACCCCGCATGCCTCGTTCCTAGAATGCGTTCCATGACGATCAGCCGGGATGGGCCCGGCGTACACATAGGAGCACGGCACATATGGACAGGACCGAACGCGAGGCAGCCCTGCAGTATCACGAGTTTCCTACGCGGGGGAAGATATCGGTGAGCGCAAGCAAACCGCTCGTCACGCAGCGCGATCTCGCACTCGCCTATACGCCGGGCGTGGCGGTCGCATGCGAGGAAATCGCGGCGGACCCGCGCGAGTCGTTCCGCTACACGAGCCGAGGAAACCTGGTCGGCGTGATCACGAACGGCTCGGCGGTGCTGGGTCTCGGCAATATCGGTGCGCTTGCGTCCAAGCCGGTGATGGAGGGCAAGGCGGTGCTGTTCAAGAAGTTCGCGGGCATTGACGTCTTCGACATCGAAATTACCGAGAGCGATCCCAACAGGCTCGTGGATATCATCGCGAGCCTCGAGGCGACATTTGGTGGCATCAATCTGGAGGACATCAAGGCGCCCGATTGCTTTATCGTCGAGCAAAAGCTGCGCGACCGTATGAAGATTCCCGTTTTCCATGACGACCAGCACGGTACTGCGATCACCGTGTCCGCCGCGTTTCTCAACGGTCTGAAAGTGGTGGGCAAGGATATCTCGAAGGTTAAGGTCGTCACTTCAGGCGCAGGGGCCGCGGCGCTCGCGTGTCTCGAACTGATGGTCGATCTCGGACTGCCCCGCGAAAACGTCTGGGTGACCGACATCGAAGGTGTGGTCTATCAAGGACGCAAGGCAGCGATGGACCCCGACAAGGCGCGCTTTGCACAGGCCACGTCGGCGCGGGTGCTGTCCGATGTCATCGAAGCTGCCGACGTATTCCTTGGGCTTTCGGTGGGGGGTGTGCTGACGGCGGAAATGGTGAAGCAGATGGGGCCGCGTCCGCTGATTCTCGCGCTCGCCAATCCGACGCCGGAGATCTTTCCGGAGAAAGCGCGCGAAGCCCGTGATGACGCGGTCATCGCGACGGGCCGTTCGGACTATCCGAATCAGGTCAACAATGTCCTGTGCTTTCCTTATGTGTTCCGCGGTGCGCTGGATGTTGGCGCGACCACCATCACGCGGAACATGGAAGTGGCCGCCGTTCACGCGATTGCCGGCCTCGCGCAAGAGGAACCGAACGACTCCGTCGCGGCCGCGTATGGTGCGTACGATCTTTCCTTCGGGCCGCAGTATCTGATTCCAAAGCCGTTTGATTCCCGGCTTATCGTGCGCATCGCACCCGCCGTCGCAAAGGCCGCGATGGAGGACGGCGTGGCTACGCGCCCGATTGCCGATTTCGATGCTTACGCGGATCAGCTTCAGCAGTTCGTCTATCACTCCGGTGCGTTCATGAAACCGTTGTTCTCCGCCGCGAAGCAATTCGTGCGCGAGGGTGGGAACTCGCGCATCGTCTTCACGGAGGGCGAGGAGGAACGTGTTCTGAGGGCGGTTCAGGTGATCGTCGACGAGAAGCTGGCGCGGCCGATTCTTGTCGGCCGACCGGAAGTGCTGCTATCGAGAATAGAAAAATTCGGGCTGCGGCTGAAGCTCGGCGAGGACGTCGAGGTCACGAACCCGGAAAACGACGAACGCTTTCACCAATACTGGACGACGTATTGGGAACTGCGGTGCCGCGATGGGATCACGAAGGAAATGGCGCGGGTTGAAATGCGCCGCCGCCTGACGCTGATCGGCGCCATGATGGTGCGACTGGGCGACGCGGACGGGATGATATGCGGGACTGTCGGTGCTTATCACAAGCATCTGCGCTTCATCGACGAAGTGATCGGCAGGAAACACGACGCACAAACTTATGCGGCGATGAATATCCTGCTGCTCGACAAGCGCACGCTGGCACTCGTCGACACACACGTCAACGACAACCCCACGGCTGAACAGATTGCGGAGTTCACGATTGCGGCCGCAGCGCAAATGGCATGGTTGAATCTGTCGCCCAAAGTTGCGTTGTTATCGCGTTCGAATTTTGGCTCGGGCAGTTCTGCATCGGGCGAGAAGATGCGCAAAGTACTGGCACTCGTCAGCGAACAGGCACCCGACATCGAGATCGACGGTGAAATGCACGGAGATTGCGCGCTGGATGAAGCGCTGCGTCAGCGTGTTTTACCCACGTCGCGACTGAAGGGCGCCGCCAATCTGCTGGTCTGTCCGAATGTCGATTCGGCAAATATTGCGTATAACCTGCTGAAGACGGAGGCAGGAAGTAATGTTGCTGTGGGGCCGTTCCTGCTCGGCGTCAATGCACCCGTCAACATAGTGACGTCCAGTTCGACGGTTCGTCGGATCATCAATATGGCCGCGCTCACGGTGTTGCAGGCAAATCGCGACTGAGTACAAAGCAACGTTCCTCTGGAACAATGCCAGTTGCCGCTGCGCGCTCGACGACGTGAGCGCGATGCCAGGGCGGTTCAGATGGTGGCGGGGCCGTTTTGCCAGTTGCTGCGGTATGAAGGAACGAGCTGGCGACGAGGCGCCAGTCGCGACGACGTACTATCATGCAATGAAGGGAAGTCCACGTACTATGACCAAGTCGCTTAAGACAGGATTGACGCTTCCTGCCGCGGTACTTTTGCTCGCTGGCTGTGTCGTCGGCGGCATGCCATATACCGGGCGGCATCTCAGCCCGGCGGAGTGCCGCGACCTGGCGGCTCTCAAAACCAACGCGCCTCCGACCTTGGCACAGCACCAGAACGAACTCGCGGCCTTGAGGAAAGCAGGTTACGACCCGTCGCCGTGGAATGACGACCCGTACTACCCGGATGATCTGCAAGCGGCCCAGCGCCTGGTCGACTATTGGTTCCAAACTGAGTGCGTGCCGCAGTGATTGCACTTGGCCCGGCGTCTTCGGCTATCAACCGCTTACTGCGGCTTCGTCAAATCCTGCCCAATTGCTGCGACGACCGCCTGTTCGCAATCCTTGAGGCCTGTCACCGACTGATCGAACTGGTCGGTCAGCGTGCCGAAACTGCCATAACGATATTTGGCGTCTGCTTCGATATGAATCGAATTGGCCTTGATGTCCCAGCCGCAAGCGAATGTCTTAAAGTACATGTCCTGCCTGGACTTAGAATCGAGCAGGCGCGCACGAATAACGACCCACGGAATGAAGTCGCTCGTGTCCGGTGGGGATGCATAGCCAAAGGAAGTAATCCACACGTTCAGGATGGCATCCGCGTCGGTCTTGATATCTGAGAAGTCGTCCGACTTGCCATCGCTTGCGAGCTTGACGCTCTGGCCGTGCAACGCAACGATCTGATAGCCGGCATTGGAAAGTCGCGCTGTAAGGCCATCGTCAACAACGGGAGCGAAAACGATTTTTTCGCTCGCCACACGCTGCGTGTACGTACTCGTATGATTGGCGTTGACCCCTGCTTGCACCAATCCGCCAATCAATCCAAATGCTCCAGCAGCGCCACCGAAGTTGACCACGCTCTCTCCGCGCGGTTCCTTGACGTCCAACATGGCGATCGTATGGAGCTTTTGTCGATTGCTGGCGGCAAGGTCGGTTTTCGGAAGCGAAGTGCAACCGGTGAGCAGTGTTGTGACGACAAAACCCGCGGCGAGCACGAACTTTGAAAGTGCTTTGGTCTTCATGATTGCGTATCTGTGGATTGAGAGCGTCGACGCCCAGCGCCTTTTTGAATAATGGCTATCCCTGTAAATCAGGGACCGGCAAGCCATTTATCGGCATCACTGGTATGAACTTTAGAACTGCGACGGAGCTAGACCCGCTTTCTGATCCATGAAGACATCGAACACTATTGCGCGTGTGCGCACTCGACAAACAAAGTTTTACACGGCGCGACGGGCTGTTTCCGGACCGAAACCAGCCATCTACTCGCAGCCTCTCGATTGCTCGTCGGTTTGCGACCGACCTCGTCGTCGTCGGGGATTGCTTTGGGAGCGACGCGGCCTGGCCTCAAGCTGCTACGTCACCGTCCAGCGGCTCGGCAACTTCATGTCCTCAGCCCTGTTTCCGATGCTGATCGGCAGCACCCTCTGCATGGCTCATGGCATGGCTGCATCGCAGTCTTTTGGCCTGGTGATGTTCGGCGTCGCAACGCGCCAGGGCGAGTCCGGGTGAACCTCCCGCGAGGTCGGCGGTTATCTCGTCTCACCCGGCAAGTCGGCGCGTTCGCGCTGCTCCCGTATTTGACGTTAGGGGCGTTTTTTGATGTTTCGCACCAACATAACGGCGCCCGCGTTTGCAATGTCTCGTGTCACCGTCGCATGAGGCCCATCACGAGCGTGATAAGGAAAATCACAACGAATATGACGAAAAGTATTTTTGCGATGCTGGCTGCGCCTGCAGCGATGCCGCCAAAGCCGAATGCTGCGGCAATGATCGCAATGATGAAAAATACAAGGGCGTAATACAACATGATGTGTCCTCCTCCCATCGCGGGCAGCTCGCGTTATATGCACGCTTGACGTTTTAGTTGGAGCAACTCCCGTTCCTCACCGGATGGCGCAGGCATATCAATGCCACGCGAACGGAATCAGCCAGCTATCGCAGTACTCCGGGATTGCCGCAGGGTGGCGCTTCCAGTCATGGATGGTCCGACGAATGACCACCCGGTTCATTCATCGCGGCCGGCGGCTTCGAAGTCTCACGCCCAGAAAAACCTTCCTTTGGCCTTCAGCCGACAGGTTGCGTCGCTGGAGGAATGGCTCGGCGTGCCGCTATTCATGCGCACTGAACGCCATGCTGACTGCCAGTCGGGCGTCGATGGGAGTTTGCGTTTGGGCAGCACCCGAGGCGCGGCGACTCATGATGCGTGTCTGGCATATTCGTTGCGCTTCGGGAAATGCCGGCTTGCGAAATCTGGCCCCCCCCCGGGTATGGCGCAGATTCGCCCCAACGGCGTTGCCGCGAGTTTGCGGTCATTCAAGGGAGGCAATCATGAAAGCAACGAAGACAGTAACCGTCTGTCTTGCATTGGCGCTAGCGTCGGTCGGCGCGGCCTATGGGCAGGGCGGTGGAGGCGGGGGAGGCGGGGGAGGCGGTGGGACGAGCGCTGGTGCTGGCGTGGCGGGAGGAGCCAACGGAGCGGGCCAGGGTGGTGCGGGAATCAGTGCGCCGAACACAGGCGCGACCAGCGGTTCGACTTCCATGTCGAAAGGTTCGACGGCGGGGTCGCCAACCCGACTCCCACAGAAAGGCCCACACGCTAAAGGCGCGTCGGACACGGCTGCATCAGGTGCGCAGTAAACAGGCACAGCGAGGCGATGTCCGATGAGCAGATTCCTCGGGCACTCGTTTTGTCAGTCGCATGTTTGCATCCCGACGGGGACGTATGAGGTTTCAGGAATGACCACTGATGCAACGAAAACAGGCTGAAGCCGAACGCGCGTCAACGGAGGACCAATGACTCAGTCATGCATTGCCATAACCGTCCGGCGCGAGGACCCTGCCTCGCTTGATGGACAAATCCTGCTTGATGAACTCAGCGCCACGCTGGCGGTATTTTCAGGCGATGGCGGGCAGTCGAGGTTTTGTCTCGCCGACTTTCACTCGTCGAATGGAAGGTTTTACGTTGCCCGCACCCTCGTCGGGGAACCGGTTGGATGCGGCGCATTCTGCCATTTCGACTCGCGCACGGCGGAACTCAAGCGAATCTACAGCAGGCCGCATTATTCAGGCGTCGGCAAAGTGATTCTGCAGCAGCTTGAAATCAACGCGTCAGCCGCCGGTTATCAAAGGCTGGTCCTCGAGACTCGCGCGGTAAACAGGCGCGCGATCCGATTTTATGAGCGCAACGGCTTCAGGGCGGTTCAACGGTACGGGTCCTATATTGAACAGTCCGACGCATGCTGCTTCGAAAAGATGCTCCTTACCGCAGCAGGTGAAGAGGCTGATTGGCCGACCGGCAGGCAAGGCGGCCGAGATCGATCAATGCGCGAACGGGGTCGTGGCGATGCCGATCGAATTGACCGTCGCCAATGAAGCCGAATAGGCTCATCACATGAGCAGCCGGTGGAACTCCTCGCGCACCCGTCGCGCCCATTCTCCTGTGGGTAAGCCCGGAGCGTTCCCCGTTCTGATCGAGCCACAGCTCGCTACGCTGGTCGATCGCGCACCGGCAGGCGGCGACTGGTCGTACGAAATCAAGTTCGACGGCTATCGGATGATGGTCCGCATCGAGCGTGGCACCGTCCAGATTTTTACCCGCAACGGACATGATTGGACTTCACGTATGCCCAGTCTGACCGACGCACTCTCGGTATTGCCCGTCGAGGAGGTGTGGCTCGACGGCGAGGTGGTCGTGTTGGACGCGGCGGGTCGCCCCGACTTCAATGCGCTTCAAAATGCCTTTGACCGGCGCAGCACTGCGGACATAGTCCTATTCGTCTTCGATATCCTCTGGCTGAACGGCACCGATCTGCGTGAACACCCGTTGCGTGTCCGTCGCAAGCTTCTTCGCGGATTGATGCATGAAACGGACGCCGATGTGTTGCGATTGTCGGAAGACTTCGCGAAAGACCCGGTGTCGCTGGTCGCTTCAGCTTGCCGCATGAAGCTCGAAGGGATCATCGGCAAGCGTGGCGATGCGCCATACCGCTCCGGACGATCTACCGAGTGGATCAAGCTCAAATGCAATTTGCGCCAGGAGTTCGTGGTCGGCGGCTTCACCCGGACCAAAGGCGCGCGCTCAGGTGTTCATTCCCTTCTGCTCGGCGTGTACGAACAGGATGGGTCATTGCGCTACGCGGGCAACGTCAAGCCATACTTGTCCAGTCGCGCCGCGAACGCCTTCCTGCGGCGCGCCAGTACAGTCACCGCTCGCGAAACAGCGTTCTACAACCCGCCCAAACCGGAGAAAAACCGCGACTGCCTCTGGTTGGAGCCGTTGCTCGTCGTCGAGTGTTCGTTTCTCGAATGGACGCCCGCTGGCGAAGTCCGACATCCAGTTTTTCACGCGATCCGGGAAGACAAGGCCGCGGGCTCGATCACCGAAGAGCCGATGATCGCTGTCGAGTCAGACGAACCGGTCGAGGCCGATGCGGGTTCGACTCGCCAGCGTCCAGGGCCGAAAGGAGCCGTGACGATCGGCGGCATCCGGATATCCAACCCCGAGCGGGTCATGGATGAGGTTACCGGGCACACCAAGCGCGACATGGTCGAGTACTACGCTGCGATATCCGAATGGGCGTTGCCGCATCTGCATAACCGGCCGTTGGCGTTGGTTCGCGCGCCAAACGGAATTCAGGGCGAATTGTTCTTCCAGAAACACAGCGAAAAGTTCCAGATTCCCGGCGTCGAAGAACTGCCTGCCGAATTGCATCCGAGGCATCCGCCGCTGCTAGTTGCCAACAAACCGGAGGCGCTGATCGGTCTCGCCCAGATGGGCGTTGTCGAACTGCACTGTTGGAACGCCGCAGCACCCGACCTCGAGCATCCCGACAGGATCATCTTCGACCTCGATCCCGACCCGAACCTGCCATGGAGTGCAATGCTCGAAGCGGCCGAACTGCTGAAGGTCGTACTCGACGAGATAGGTCTGCGGTCATTCCCGAAAACCAGCGGAGGCAAAGGATTCCATGTCGTCGTGCCGTTGACGCGACGTCAGGCCTGGAGTGAAGCAAAGGAGTTCGCGCAGGCGGTCGCCCGTCACATGTCGCGGGTGGTGCCAGACCGCTTTTCGGCGGTTCTCGGTCCGAAAAACCGTATCAACAGAATCTTTATCGACTATCTTCGCAATGGCCGCGGCGCGAGCACCGTCGCCCCTTTCTCGGTCAGGGCCCGTTCCGGAATGGCAGTTTCGATGCCGGTCTCGTGGGACGAATTGCGGCGAGTCGGCCGAGGCGACGAATGGACCATGCACAAGGCAATCGAACGTCAGCGTTCCCTGAGGTTCGATCCATGGGAAGGCTACTGGCGCACGCGGCAGGGAATCACTGCCGCGATGCGCCGCGCCGTGGGCATGAAGCGCTAGCTGCCGCGCTGCTCGGTGCTTTTCACGTTGGCTGAAGCGAACCGGTGCGCGCAGCCGACCGCTCATGTGTTTGAGCAGGAGGGCGGCTGGCCTTGGGGCTTCAGTGCGAGTTGCAAAGTCGCCAGCGGGACCCCGGCGGCCGCAGGGCGAACGCCCCACAGTCTTTCAGCTTGGCGCAAATCTGCACCAGGAGTGCTGGCGGCGGATCGGCCGCGACCAGCAATGCGTGGCCGGCACGCCCGTCCTCACTTATGCTCGCTACGAAACAGTCGGCTTGCGGCTCGATGAACCGGTTGACGGCGATTAACCCCCATTCCCCGTGAGCAGCATATTCCGCATGATCCATTTCGTGCGTCGGGAACACCGATTTCGGGGCGCCACGGGAAGCCGCGAGTGAGAAAACGAACACGTCCAACTCGCACAAATCGGACTCAGCGAGAGCTTGGCGTGCGTCAGAAGCATCGCGATACGAGCGGAAGATTGCGCTCAGATACTCGGCCATTTGGCGCCCCGTCCTTTTCTATCGCTTAAGCGGGAAGCACGCTCTGTGCCGCGTTCCGACCTCCGGTCCATATCTTCAGCGGCTACGCCAGTCCCCGAACGTCAGCTACATCGCATAGCAGGCGCGGGTGTCTGGGATCGGAGACGTCGATCTGGTTCCACGAAATCCGCTGATGCCGCCAGCGCCCCTTGCGCTGCGCCACGTCACGCAACAGCCTTGGCAGCCAGCGTACGGCGAGCCGCTCGACCAAGGCACTCGGACCGATGTGAAATTCGCTGATCATCCAGGCGTCGTGGTCTTGAACGAGCTTGATTGCCTCGATGCGGCCTAGTGATGAGCCGTCTGGCGTCAGCTTGCCGACCGACGATCAGATCGATGTTGATCTGCGCCATCATCGCGATCCCGGAATGCGCTCGACGACGTGCTCGCGTAGCCAGCGCTGCCAGTTGCCAAGCGGGGTATCGCGCGCATCCAGGTCCACCTCGATGTCGACCCCCAAGCGACGGACCCGACTCCCGGGAATCCGGTTGACGAGGCCGAGCAGCGACATGCCTTTTTCGATCAGTCCGAACGTGCTACGCCACAGGACAAACCATGCCAGCACCGCAACCGGCAGGGCCCACCATTCGTGTCTTACCCCGCTGGCCAGTTCGAGCGATACACTGACGCCTCCAATCTCCGCCGACAGCACCAGGGCGTTGACGATGAGCGTCGTGACGAAGGGGAAAAGGAAGAATTTGATGCCAAACCGGTCACGAATTCCGTCGGCGATCGTATGGCTGCTCACCGCGGCGAATCGTCCCGACATCTCGGTCAGAAAGACGATGCATACCGTGCCGACGACGATCGGCCAAGCCAGCTGGAAACGGAACGCGGCGCCTCCCTGCGCCGCCGTCGACAGCGACCCCATCTCCAGAAAGCCCCCAACGCTCGTCACAATGCCGAGAGAAATCTCGAGCAGCTTTTTCATCCGTCCCGCTCCCGCTGAGCACCGGGTGAGTCGGGCCCTTCGCTCGGCGCCTTGCGCACGGTCGCCTGAGAGCGCACAACCTCGTGTCGTCGCCACCCCCACGCCCGCGCGCAATGCGCGGCATCGTGGGTGCGCAACCGGCGTGCCAAGGAATGCCGCTCCTTTGCAATTGCGAGCCTGTCGGGCCCGGTGCATGGGGTCGGAGTGCGGAAGCCTTTCGCACCATTCGATCGCCAATGCCCGTTTCTGCCCGGAAACCCCGGCTTGTGAGCCGAACTTCCCGAGGTTGCCGATGCGCGGTAACTCGCGCTACGCGCCTTGAAATTTTCTCCGTGCATACTATTCTAAATTCCGCTCAGGCAGTCGCGCCGGCCATGCGGCGCGCTGCGTGTTTCGATTTGTTTGCCGCAGCCCGGCAGACGGACTGGAGCGCGTAGGCCGGTTCGTTTCCGTGCTGCATCGAAGGAGGAAACGATCATGAGTGACCTTTACTTCGGAGCCGACCTGTTCAGTGAGTTCGACCGTCTGCAACGGCAGATGGCGAGCCTCTTCGGCGGCTTCCCTTCCAGTATCCGTTCTGGCCGCGCTGGCGCCTTCCCGCAGATCAACATCGGTTCGACCGACGACTCGATCGAGATCGTCGCGTTCGCGCCGGGAGTCGATCCGGCCACGCTCGACGTATCGCTAGACAAGGGGTTGCTGACCATCAGCGGCGAGCGCGCGAGCTCGCAACCGGAAACCCGCGGCGACGATGTGCGCACCTATGCACAGGAGCGATTCGTGGGCACGTTCCGGCGCGTGGTCGAGCTCCCGCAAAACGCGGACCCTGGCAAGGTCAGCGCGCGGTACACCAATGGATGCCTGATGGTGAGCATCGGCAAAAGCGAGGCGTCAAAGCCGCGGGCGATCACCGTTCAGTGAGCGGCTGGCAGAACTACGGAGGACATCATGAACGACACGACTGAACTCGCCAGAAAGGACCAAACGGCGGTGGCCCAGCGCGACGGTGATGCGTCGCAACGCCGGATCACGTTGACACCGCCGGTAGACATCTTCGAGGACAGCCACGGCATCACGCTGTGGGCGGATCTTCCGGGCGTGACCAGGGAGCGGCTGGACGTCAAGGTCCACGATGGCAACCTGTACATCGAAGCAGAGGCGATGGTGCCGACACCGGCGGAACTGCGTCTGCAGCATGCGGAGATCCGTCAGCCTCACTTCGCGCGGGCGTTTTCGATGAGCGCCGACTTCGATGCGTCGAAAATCGAAGCCAATCTGAAGGACGGCGTATTGAAGCTGACGATACCGCGCCGCGACGAAGCGCGACCGCGCCGGATCGAGGTGCGTACCGACTGAAGTCGGCCGGGGGAGGGACAGCAGTAGCAAGAAGCTGGATGCTGTCCTCCGGCCACCGCCTTTCGGCTGTCGAGTCGAAGCGATCGCGGCGCGGAGACCGGAATCCCGCTTCGTCGCTGATAGGAAAGGAGCACACGATGAACACTGATCCGAAAAAATGGAACCCGTTCAAGTTCCTTCGCGGAGGCGCCCGCAAATCCGATGCGGACGACACAGACGGTCGGCGCGCGGATGAGTGGCGGGCTGCATGGCCCGATATTCCACGACTATCTCTTCGCGAACCGTGGCGGGCCGTGGAGGAATTCTTTCGTGATCCATTTGCAGGCGGTGGTGCGTTTGAACGATGGTTTGGCGACTTCAGTTCGTCGCGCTTCCAGCCGCGCATCGACGTCGTCGACGAGGGGCAGGTGCTTCGCGTTACTGCAGAACTGCCCGGGATGGGACGCGAGGACTTGAACGTGAGCGTCGAGGAAGGGGCAATCGTGCTGCGCGGCGAGAAGAAGCAGGACGTGCGCAGCGAGGAAGATGGATGCTACCGGTTGGAGCGAGCCTATGGAAGCTTCGTGCGCAGAATTCCGATGCCGGACAATGCCGACCCGGACCACGCATTGGCAAAGTTTGACAACGGCATTCTTACATTGACCGTGCCGAAAACGGAACCGGCACGGTCCGCTAGTCGAACCATCGATATCGGTTAGCACCGACGCCAGAATTGCCCGGCCGCGGGTGACTTTCTGGCTGGCCGGGCCGTTAGCTCAATTGGTAGAGCAGTAGCGGTCTGTGCGCGATCGGGAAGCAGCGTGGCTTTACGAAAACCGTGCGTTGTTGAAAACCGCGGGCGATTCTTCACGCGCGTCGAATCCGTGAGTATCTTGACGCATGAGGGGTACACGCAAAGCGGCAGCTTGCGCTTATCAGATTCCACTTGTCGCGTCGATGTCGAATCGTCGCACCAGCACGTATTCCGCAAATTGCGCATCGCTGTCGTGCAACGCCAGGCATAGAAGCAGAAGGCCTGACCTGTCCGCGACGCGAATCGTCATGTGGATCAGCATCTTTGACCTGTTCGCTTGCCACGGGGAAGGGGAGCATCCGACCCACGGACGAATGTGATTGGCATGACTCGAAGGTAAATCACAAGATGGCGAGCACAGGCAGACCATTCGATCGGTACGCCTGCGCTGTGTCCTCATGGTTTACTGTTGCATAGCCTCCTTGTTACCGGCCCTTTCCGCAAACTCGGTAAGCTTGAGGTCCGTCGCCTTTTCTTCGTCCAGCGTCTCTTTCAGCAGTTTCACGGCTTCGGTGAAACCCAGTTGTTTGCCAATGGCGCACAGACTACCGTAGGTAGCGATCTCGTAGTGTTCGACCTTCTGCGCGGCAGCCACGAGGCCCGCATCCAGGACCGGACCTTTTTCAATCTCGTCGATCAGTTCCTGTCCTTCTTCTATCAATCCCTCCATCGCGATGCACTTCATTCTCTTCAGGCGGATGTCGCAGGTTTCCACCACCTTGTCGATCCGTTCGACCTGTCCTTGCGTTTCTTCAAGATGAGTCTTGAATGCGTCGCTCAGCGCCGGGTCGGAAGCGGCGCGGGACAGTTTCGCCAGCGCTCGCGTCAGTTGCTTCTCCGCGCTATAGATATCGGAAAGCATGTGCACGAACAGATCATCGACCGTCTTTCGCTGTGACATTTGTGAGCTCCTAAAAGGTTGTTCGGAGCCCTTAGCGGCGCAACGAGTATGCCCGAGACCGACCGACACCGACCCAGACCGGCTGCCGCAAGTGGATCGTGAATGGTCTCGCCGCAGCGACGTTTGCTGGACTCTCGGTATGTCTTCGCACAGGTGGAGAGTGCCGCATTCCCTGACCATCGCGAACACCGAAACATCTGTGGTCTACCGTGGAGGTCGCAAAAACCGCGCAACCGTGCCGGCAAATGCATCGGCTGCAAAGTACACCGACCCATAGACGGGGGGCTTCGGTGTCGAAATAGCCGATGTCGGTGAAGTGAAAGACCTGGCGATTGTTCACGTAGTCCTGAGGGCGGCGCTCAACCTCCACGCGAGCGTGGTAGTGAAAGCCTCTCTTCTCGGGTAACGAACGAATCACCCACTCCCGATGCGTCACCTGCCATGATACGTCGGTCATTCTGACTTATATGGACGCCTCCCCGATTGCCAGGTGCGACCATTCTCCGTAGTAAGTGGGTCTTCTACGCGGCGCAAACCGCGCAACCGGGTTGATACGTTCGACCATGAGCCATTAGCGCTGGAACCCGCATCAGTCGCCTCGCACGTCGTTCTCGCCACTCCATGCGGCGGGCCGATGTTCGATCGTCGTCATGTCCGCCGCGGCTTATGATTTTCCACGAGCCGACGCTCATTGGCTGCAGTCATAGTCCTCTTTGGCCTCTACGCTTCGATGCATGTTTCGCAAGCAGTCCATGTGCCTCGGCGGTTCGCATATGCGTGTCCGAAAGACGCGGTCAACGGCGCACACTCGTGCGCGGATTCTCGGCCACCCTCGAAAATGGGGACGTTTGCGCGGGATGCTTTCCTGGCTAGCACCCAGCGTGCGGGAGGGGTTACTGAAATCCAACTCGATTACGTCTGGTTCATCGTACGCGTAGATTGTTCTTTCGCGTCGTCGGGTACGGATTGATCAACTAGCTAGAAGGACCTTGCGCCAATCAAGGTTCACTCAGAACGATGGACTTGTGAACATTCTCGTAAGGATGTTGCTCACAACCGCTTCGGCTGAAGTCTTCGACAGCTCGTTGGGCATGGTAATGGTGAAATAGAGGACGTCGTCCATCAATGCGATCGTGGCAAGTGCCTGGGCGGCACAGGCTCCTGGCACTTGCATGTTGACGTGCTTGCAGAACTGCTCGATGAAGGAGGCGATCATATCGCGCTTTTCTAGCCAAAGGACGTTCATCTGTTGTCGGAACTTCGCGTCACGCATGGCATGCAGGCGTGCCTCGGCCCACATGACGTAGTGGTTGTCGTCGCGATAACGCTGCGCGTATAACAAGGTGAGCTGCTTTCGCAGGTCCTGGCTGGACGAACCGGCCTCTAACAGCTTCCGCAAGTTTTCCTGGATGTTCTGGTGATCGAGACGGAGCAGTTCGACGAACAGGTCGCTTTTGCTGTCGAAGTTCGAGTAGAACGCACCGCGGGTATAGCCGGCCCGGGCGGCGATATCCTCTACGCTCGTGGCGGCCAACCCCTTCCTGGCAATGCTCAAGGCCGCTGCACCGAGCAGGCGCCTGCGGGTCTCTTTGCGGGTTTCTTCCCGGGTCAATCGTTTGCGTGACATGCGATTAGGCGGTGTGGACGAAACGCTGCGCTTCCAATTCTTGATGGCAAGTGACTGGAGGGACCTTTCGACAGGTAGCCGCTCCGCTGCGCGGGCGAAGCGGAGTCCTCATCAACGGCCATCGAAGAACAAAGATTGCGAAATTTCCGGCGCCGCTTTGCGTGCTTTCGGCGCGTGCGCTAGCTACCTGGTGGCGACCGTCGCTTCGGATTCGCTGGGTTGCCAACCACCCCCGAGCGCCTTGAAAGCAGCGACTGCTGCGCGGGCTGATTCCGTTTGTGCCTGCACTCGCGCATCGGAGGTGCGTAGCAGGCTGTCGTCGGCCTGCAGGACTTCAATCAGACTGACCACGCCTTTTTGATAGGCTGCAAACGAGGCAGCTCTTGCGCGGCCGAGCGAGTCCACGCCCTGCGTGAGCGCAGCAGCCTGTTCCTCGCGCTTGACCAGTGCCGAAAAAGCGTTCTCCACGTCCTCAGTCGCATGTAATGCGGCAAGCCGATAGGCAGCCAGCATCTCGGCCTCCTGACCCTTAGCCTGGCTGATCTGCGCATTGATCCGGCCGAAGTCGAACAAACGCCAGCGCAGACCCAGCACGCCGGCGGCCTGGCTGGCGCCGCTCGTGAACAGATTGCCGCTGGCCACGGATGTCGCGCTGCCGATCAGTCCACTAAGGGAGACCTTGGGGTAGTACTCGGCGATGGCCACTCCGATACGTGCATTCGATGCGGCGAGGTGTCGCTCGGCCACGATCAGGTCTGGCCGCCGCCTGAGCAACTCGCGCGGCGATCCGGTGGCTCCGATCTGCGGGGGGACGGGGATGTCGCCAGCTTCGAGCAGCTCGGCCCGATGTACGCCGGGCTGCGCGCCGAGCATCACATCCAGTGCGTTCATGGCCGCGTCGAGGCCCGTCTCGAGGACCGGGACCGAGGCCTGGACCTGGGCAAGCGCCCCCTCGGCCTGTCTTACCTGAAGCTCGGCTGCCAACCCCTTGCCATACAGAAGGTTGATGGTGGAGAGCAGATCCTGCTGCGTCTGCACCTGTAGCCGCGCGACGTTCAGACGGGCTTGCAATCCGCGGATGCTGATATAGATGTCGGCGGTCTGTGCCGCCACGGCCAGGCGTGTGGCCGCGGCGCCGGCTTGCGAAGCCTCGTACTCGGCGAGCGCCGCTTCCCGTCCACGACGCAGGCCTCCGAACACATCCAGTGCCCAGCTCGCGCTGAGATTGGCTTCGTACTGGTTGCCGTAGCGGTCGAAACCGGGCGTCGAGTTCAAAACTCGCCCGAGGGGCGTTTCAACGGACTGGTAGACCCTGGCTGCCTGGCCGCTGACATTGCCGGAAGGCAGCAGCGCGGCATTCGCCGCCCCAAGTGCTGCACGTGCCTGGGCGACACGAGCAGAAGCTTGCGCGAGGTCAAGGTTCTGCTCCAGCGCAAGCGTGACGAATCGCGTCAGTTGCGGATCGCCAAACGCCGTCCACCAGGTGACGAGGTCCGCAGTGGCCGTTGCATGCCGCTGATCGACCGCAGTCTGGCCCATGAACCGCTCCGGCATCGGTACATCGGGCCGAACGTAATCGGGACCTACCGCGCAGCCTGCCGAAAGGCTGGCGACGATAAGCATGGCAAGGGTGCGTTTGGGCAGCATGAGCTTCTTCCGGGCGACGAGGACGAGTAAAGGTGACTATAATACAATGTAGTCACTTGTTGTCGGTTTTTGGGGGCGGCGGTAAGCTAGGAACCATGAAAAATGCAGCCACCTATCCCATTTCGGCCCGCGGCCCAGCCGACCATGACGTGCGCGATCAGATCGTTGCCGCGGCCACCGAGCACTTCAGCCGGTATGGCTACGAGAAAACGACCGTCTCTGATCTCGCCAAGTCCATCGGCTTTTCCAAGGCGTATATCTACAAGTTCTTCGAGTCCAAGCAGGCTATTGGCGAGATGATCTGCGCGAACTGCCTGCGCGAGATCGAAAGCGAGGTCAAAGCTGCCGTCGAAGAGGTCGACCGGCCGCCAGAGAAACTGCGGCGGATGTTCAAGGCGATCGTCGAGGCGAGCCTTCGCCTGTTCTCCCAGGACCGCAAGCTTTACGAGATTGCAGCGTCGGCCGCCACCGAGCAATGGCAGGCGACGCGCGCCTATGAAGAGCGCATCCAGAAGCTGCTCCAGGACGTCCTCCAGGAGGGGCGGCAAAGCGGGGACTTCGAGCGCAAGACGCCGCTGGACGAGACCGCGATGGCGATCTACCTCGTTTTACGCCCGTACCTCAACCCGTTGATCCTGCAGCACAGCTTCGATTACACCGAGGAGGCGCCGGCGAAACTGTCCAGTCTGGTGCTCCGCAGCCTCTCACCTTAACGCACACCATTTGTGACCGTTGACTATGTTGGTCACTAGAACCATAATGCGATCCATCATCCTTTCGTCGATGGGTCTTTCATGCTTGCGCGCCGCCTCGCTACCTCAGCCGTCGTCTTCGCCTTGCCGTTTGCGCTGGCCGCTTGCGGCGCAAAAGCACCGCCCGATCCGCGCACGGAGGCGCCGCTGGTGCATGCCGCCATCGTTCGGGACGCACCGCCTGCCTCGCGCTCATTTACCGGAACCGTAGCCGCCCGGGTGCAGAGCGACCTGGGGTTTCGGGTCTCCGGCAAGGTGCTCGAGCGGCTGGTCAACGCCGGGCAGAGCGTCAGGCGCGGCCAGCCGCTCATGCGCATCGACCCCGTCGATCTGAAGCTGGCCGCGCAGGCGCAGCAGCAGGCCGTCGCTGCCGCGCGGGCACGGGCGCAGCAGACGGCAGAGGATGAAGCGCGCTACCACGATCTGCGCGGCACGGGCGCCATTTCCGCCTCGGCCTACGACCAGGTCAAGGCCGCGGCCGATGCTGCCAAAGCCCAGCTCAGCGCAGCCGCAGCCCAAGCCGACGTCGCGCTTAATGCGAGTCGCTATACGGAGCTGGTGGCCGACGCCGATGGTGTCGTCATGGAAACGCTGGCCGAGCCCGGGCAGGTCGTCAACGCCGGGCAGACCGTGGTGCGCCTGGCTCACGCAGGACGTCGCGAGGCCGTCATCCAGTTGCCGGAAACCCTGCGCCCTGAGGTCGGTTCCGTAGCGCAGGCAACGCTCTTCGGCAAGCAGGACGTCATGGTTCCCGCCGAATTGCGGCAACTGTCCGATGCTGCGGACCCGCTCACCCGCACCTTCGAGGCTCGGTACGTGCTCGACGGCACGCTGTCCGATGCACCGCTAGGAGCAACGGTCACCATCCAGATTCCGGATGCGCGTCGTTCCGTGCCAAGCGCGCTGAAGGTGCCGCTTGGCGCCCTTTTCGATGCTGGCAAGGGACCGGGAGTATGGGTCGTCGACGGCGAGCCGCCAAAGGTCTCCTGGCGGGCGGTCACGGTCGAGCACGTGGATGACGACGACGTCCGCATCAACGGCCAGATCAAGCAAGGCGACCGGATCGTCGCGCTCGGCGCGCATCTGCTACGCGAGGGTGAACTGGTCCGTGTGGCGGGCCAGGCTCCTGTGACCGCAACCGAGGGAGCCCGTCCGTGAGCGAAGGTCGTTTCAACCTTTCCGCGCTCGCTGTGCGCGAGCGCTCCATCACCCTGTTCCTGATCTGCCTGATCTCGCTGGCCGGACTCGTTTCATTCTTCAAGCTCGGCCGTGCCGAAGATCCCGCCTTCACGGTCAAGGTGATGACCATCATCACTGCCTGGCCGGGGGCCACCGCGCAGGAAATGCAGGACCAGGTCGCCGAAAAGCTCGAAAAGCGCATGCAGGAGCTGCGCTGGTACGACCGTACGGAGACCTACACAAGGCCGGGCCTCGCCTTCACGACCTTGACCCTGCTCGACAGCACACCGCCTTCGGAAGTGCAGGAACAGTTCTACCAGGCCCGCAAGAAAATCAGCGACGAGGCAGGCAACCTGCCGCCTGGTGCGATCGGGCCGATGGTCAACGACGAATACGCAGACGTCACCTTCGCGCTGTTTGCGCTCAAGGCCAAAGGCGAACCGCAGCGCCTGCTGGTACGCGACGCCGAGACGCTGCGCCAGCGGCTGCTGCACGTGCCAGGGGTGAAGAAGGTCAACATCATTGGCGAGCAGGCGGAGCGGATCTATGTCGAGTTTTCGCATGACCGTCTGGCAACGCTGGGCGTCAGTCCGCAGGACGTGTTCGCCGCGCTGAACGGCCAGAATGCGCTGACGCCCGCCGGCTCGGTGGAGACCAGGGGCCCGGAGGTGTTCATCCGCCTCGACGGCGCGTTCGACGCGTTGCAGAAGATCCGCGATACGCCCGTCGTGGCGCAGGGACGCACGCTGAAGCTATCGGACATTGCCACCGTCACGCGTGGCTATGAAGATCCGGCGACGTTCCTGATCCGCAACAACGGCGAACCTGCCCTGCTGCTGGGCGTCGTGATGCGCGACGGCTGGAACGGCCTCGACCTGGGTCGCGCGCTGGACCGCGAGGTGGGCGCGATCAACGGCGGGCTGCCGCTCGGCATGAGCCTGACCAAGGTCACCGACCAGGCCGTCAACATCAGTTCGGCGGTCGATGAGTTCATGGTGAAGTTTTTCGCGGCCCTGCTGGTGGTCATGCTGGTGAGCTTCGTGAGCATGGGCTGGCGCGTGGGCCTGGTGGTTGCCGCGGCCGTGCCGCTGACCCTGGCGGTGGTCTTCCTGGTGATGCTCGCAACTGGCAAGAACTTCGACCGCATCACGCTGGGATCGCTGATCCTGGCGCTGGGCCTGCTGGTGGACGACGCCATCATCGCCATCGAAATGATGGTGGTGAAGATGGAAGAGGGCTACAGCCGCGTTGCCGCCTCCGCTTATGCCTGGAGCCATACCGCGGCGCCGATGCTGTCCGGCACGCTGGTCACGGCGGTCGGCTTCATGCCCAATGGCTTCGCCCGATCCACTGCGGGCGAGTACACGAGCAACATGTTCTGGATCGTCGGGATCGCGCTGATCGCATCGTGGGTGGTCGCCGTGGTGTTCACACCTTACCTCGGCGTCAAGATGCTGCCCGACTTCAGGAAAGTCGAAGGCGGCCACGACGCGCTTTATGACACGCCGCGATACAACGGTTTCCGTCAACTGCTGAAGCGCGTCATTGCGCGCAAGTGGCTGGTCGCCGGTTCGGTCGTGGGCCTCTTCGTGCTGGCCGTCCTTGGCATGGCGGTAGTCAAGAAACAGTTCTTCCCGATCTCCGACCGCCCTGAAGTGCTGATCGAGGTGCAGATGCCGTATGGCACGTCGATCGCCCAGACCAGCGCCGCCACAGCGAAGGTCGAAGCCTGGCTGGCGAGACAGAAGGAAGCGAGAATCGTCACCGCCTATGTCGGTCAGGGCGCACCGCGGTTCTACTTCTCGATGGGACCGGAGCTGCCCGATCCATCATTTGCCAAGATCGTGGTGCGCACGGACAACCAGGACGAGCGCGAGGCACTCAAACAGCGGCTGCGCCAGGCAATCGCCGATGGGCTTGCCCCTGAGGCGCGCCTGCGCGTCACGCAACTCGTATTCGGCCCGTATTCGCCGTTCCCGGTTGCTTACCGGGTCACGGGTCCGGACCCGGACAAGCTCCGCGGTATCGCGGAGCAGGTTCAGCAGGTGATGGATGCGAGCCCGATGATGCGCACCGTCAACACCGACTGGGGCACGCGCACGCCCACGCTGCACTTCACCTTGCAGCAGGACCGGCTGCAGGCCGTGGGGCTGACATCGAGCGCGGTCGCGCAACAACTGCAATTCCTGCTCACCGGCGTGCCTGTCACCGTCGTCCGCGAGGACATTCGCACGGTGCAGGTCATCGCGCGTTCGGCCGGCGAGGTCCGGCTCGACCCGGCGCGGATCGGCGACTTCACGCTGGCTGGCGCCAACGGCCAGCGCATCCCGCTGTCGCAGGTGGGCAAGGTCGACGTGCGCATGGAGGAACCGATCATGCGCCGGCGCGACCGGATGCCGACGATCACCGTGCGCGGTGACATCGCCGATGGCTTGCAGCCGCCAGACGTATCGACGGCGATCACGAGGCAGCTTCGGCCCATCATGGACAAGCTGCCGGACGGCTACCGCATCGAACAGGCTGGCTCGATCGAAGAATCAGGCAAGGCGACGACAGCCATGTTGCCGCTCTTTCCGATCATGCTGGCGGTCACGCTGCTCATCATCATCCTGCAGGTGCGCTCGATCTCCGCGATGGTCATGGTCTTTCTGACCAGCCCGCTGGGACTGATCGGTGTCGTGCCAACCTTGATCCTTTTCCGGCAGCCGTTCGGAATCAATGCGCTGGTCGGCCTCATTGCGCTATCGGGGATAGTGATGCGCAACACGCTGATTCTGATCGGCCAGATTCACCAGAACGAACAGGCCGGGCTGGCTCCGTTCAATGCCGTGATCGAGGCAACCGTGCAGCGTGCGCGACCCGTGATCCTGACCGCGCTGGCGGCGATCCTGGCGTTCATCCCGCTGACCCATTCGGTGTTCTGGGGGACGCTCGCGTATACGCTGATCGGTGGCACTTTTGCAGGAACGATCCTGACCCTGGTGTTCCTGCCGGCCATGTATTCCATCTGGTTCAGGATTCGGCCGGGCGATACGACTAATCTGCGCAGAGCCAGGCATGAGCAGGCGCAGCCTGCGAAAGAAATGCCGCAGGATGTGCTCGCTGCCAGGCAATGAACCTTGGTTGCAAGATCGATCGGAGCGGCTGATCCGCTATTTATCCCATTCACCTGCATCGAACGGAACTGTCATGTCGAATTCTAAAGTCGTCGTTGTTACTGGTGTGTCGTCGGGGATCGGACGAGCCACCGCGGAGAAGTTTGCCAGCCGGGGTTGCCGGGTATTCGGCACCGTACGCAACGCTACAACCGCGCGATCGATACCCGGTGTTGTGCTGGTCGAGATGGATGTCCGTAACGACGCCTCAGTGGAACATGCAATCCAGAGCGTCATCGCGGAAGCCACGCGCATCGATGTGCTTGTCAATAGCGCGGGCGTGACGCTGCTCGGCGCGACGGAAGAAACGTCGATTGCCGAGGCTCAGTCGCTATTCGATACCAACGTTTTCGGGATTTTGCGCACAACACGCGCGGTACTGCCGCACATGCGCTCGCAACGTTCGGGAAGAATCGTCAATGTGAGCTCAGTGCTGGGCTTCCTTCCGGCTCCGTACATGGGGCTCTATTCAGCATCCAAGCATGCCGTCGAGGGAATGTCTGAAACCTTGGACCATGAGGTGCGTAAATTAGGAATCCGCGTGGTGCTTGTCGAGCCTTCCTATACCAGGACCAATCTGGATCTCAATGCACCGCATGCGGCTTCCAAAATCGCAGCCTATGACGATGAGCGCGCCATCGTGTCCCGCGCGATTCAAAAAAATGTCAATGAGGCGCCGGCACCTGATGGCGTCGCAACCACGATTGTCGATTCCGCGTTGTCCGCATGGAGAATGAGGCGCACTCCAAAAGGCCACGCTTCTCTCCTAAGCAAATTGCGTCGCTTCATGCCTGCCGGGCCCGTCGACGCAAACCTGAGAAAGACATTTGGACTCTCGTGAAGTCGCCTACCGATTTCACGTCGCAGCAGCCAGGTTGAAACGCGTCGCTCGCCGAGCCGGACCACTCGCGGCCACCGCGACATCGAGGAAGACGGTGCGCTCGGAAGGATTGGCGAACGGTCTGGCCTCAGAGCGGTCTTCCTCGTCAGCGCGGTGATAGACGACGTCGTGACCTCGCAAACTCATGTCTGGACTGCCAACCGAATTTAAAAATCGCTTTCGCGAATATCACGATTGATTTACAACGCCAGAGAAAATTGGTGTGGTCTCCTATATTCGCCGATCCTATTTTGTCTGATAAAAACGCGCTTAAACCATATCTAATTCCCGATAGAACAAATCAATATCGCGCCAACGTTTGCGCATTCGATAGGCGGGGCAATCCTGGCTTCAGTTCATTAAGTCTGCCGCCGTAAATGCATATGCGAGGCGCATCAGTTTTCACGGGCGCGGCCGCATACCGGTGCGTGACTCGGGCATCAAGAACGATCGCCCGCATTTACGTGTCTTTCCGTCGAAAATGGAAGCGAAAAATGATCCTGAATAACTTGTCTGTGAAGACAAAGCTTACGGTGGCTTTCGGAGCACTGGCCGTTGTTGTACTGCTCGTTTCAGGACTCGCTTTGAAGGAGCTGAACGACGCGAATGACCGCTTTTCCGGCTACATCAATGGTATTAACGCACGGGCCACGGTGGCTGAAGGGGTCCGCACCGCAGTTGATGATCGTGCCGTGGCGGTGCGCAATCTGGTGCTGGTCACCACGCCTGAGGACATCGAGCTGGAAAAGGCCGCCGTCATCGACGCTGAACGCAGAGTCGAGGCTAACCTGGAAAAGTTCAATGCCATGGTAGCGGGCGCTTCCGACATGAGCGACAACGCACGCAGACTCGCGGCCGAACTTCCCAGGATCGAGGCGCTTTACCGCCCCGTGGCCCTGGAAATCAACAGGCTGGCGGTGAGTAATCAGCGCGACGCGGCGATTGCGGCAATTGATACCAAATGCAGGCCACTGCTTTCGGCTCTGATCAAGGCGTCCAACGAGTACGAGGACTTCACCCGTGAACGCGCACAACAAATGGTCCGCCAATCGAGCGATCAATTCGCGACTCAGCGGAATCTGCTGATTGCAATCTGTCTGGCTGCGCTCGTGCTGGCGGTCGTGGCAGGTGCAGTCATCACCCGCAGCCTGCTACGCGCTTTGGGCGCCGAGCCCGTGGCACTGGTCGAAGTGACGCAGCGCGTGGCCGGCGGCGATCTGAGCCCGGTGCCGGGGGCGAACAGTGCGCCGACCGGAAGCGTGCTCGCCTCGATGGGCAAGATGCAGGCTAGCCTCGTTCAGCTGATCGGTCAGGTTCGTACTTCCGCCGACAGTATCGCGACAGGTTCGAGCCAGATCGCGTCGGGCAACGTGGATCTTTCCACGCGCACAGAACAGCAGGCTGCGTCACTGCAGGAAACTGCGGCAAGCATGGAGGAGCTGACGTCAACGGTGAAGCAGAACGCCGAGAACGCACAGCAGGCGAGCTCGCTCTCGGCCAACGCATCCGAAGTGGCGGGACGGGGCAACCAGGTCGTTGGCGAGGTGGTCGATACGATGAGCGAAATCAGGACGAGTTCCACCAGAATCGCGGATATCACCGGGATCATCGAGGGGATCGCCTTCCAGACCAACATCCTCGCACTGAATGCCGCGGTGGAGGCCGCCCGTGCAGGCGAGCAGGGACGTGGGTTCGCGGTGGTCGCGAGCGAAGTGCGCAGCCTCGCTCAGCGCTCGTCCAGTGCCGCGAAGGAGATCAAGGATCTGATCAACGCGTCCGTGCAGAAGATCCAGAATGGGTCGTCGCTTGCCAACGAGGCGGGGAAGACAATGGCGGAGGTGACACAGGCCGTGGCGCGGGTGACCGACATCATGGGAGAAATCGCAGCCGCGTCGACCGAGCAAAGCCGCGGGATCGAGCAGGTCAATCAGGCGATTACGCAGATGGACGAAGTGACGCAGCAGAATGCCGCGCTGGTGGAGGAAGCGGCGGCGGCGTCGAAATCGCTCGAGGATCAGGGCAGGCAGCTGAACCAGGCGGTTTCGTTCTTCCGTCTGGATTCCCAGGCCGCTGCGCACGCAACGGGCGGAGCTGCTGCCCCGGCAAGCGTCCCGGTAGCACGGCTGCGGACCGCGCCGCGAGCACCCCGGAATAGGGCAGCCTACACGTAACGTTGCGCTCGGGAGGCGGTAGATGTTGGCGAGATGCGGCTCGTGCGCAACCAAAAAGAGCGAGCCGCGGTACTTCTGAACCGATCGAATCCAGGCATCGCTGTAATGCGACGATGGTGCTGTTCGATCAGATTATCGAGCTACTTCGAAGAGCGCGCCTCCGTGCCCCTAGGCTGCAGGACATCAACAACACTCATCCCACGCACGGCCCGGTTGACCCGCGCACTTTCAATTCCACCGGCACGGCATACCCTTGTCGCGTCGGTCGTCCATCCAGCGCATCGAGCAGATGCTTCGCGGCGACCGTGCCGATCTCGCGCGTGTCCACATGCATCGTGGTCAGTGGCGGCCGCGCTTCGCGCGCGATCGCGAGATCGTCGAAGCCGGTGACCGAAAGCTGCTCGGGTATCGCGATGCCGAGTTCTTCCGCCTCCCGTAAGACGCCCAGCGCAATATGATCGTTGCCGCAGATCACGGCGGTTGGACGCGGCCCCGGTTGTTGCCAGAGCGCGCGCAACGCCCGCCGCCCGAAATCGAGCGTGGATTCACCCTCGATCAGATGCTCCGGCCGAACCGCGAGACCATGACGTTCGAGCGCGACGCGAATTCCCGCGAGCCGCGCCTGCACGCGGTCGTTATCCCGCGTCGGCTGGATGCAGACCGCGAATGACCGGTGGCCGAGCGCGACGAGATGCTCGGTGATCTGCTCATAGGCCGCGCGGTTGTCGAAGCCAATGCAATCGTGGGGGCTTCCCTCGCGCCACGCATAGAGCACGACGTAGGGCACGCGCCACACGCGCAGCGCTTCGAAGAGTTCCGGCGGATGCACTTCGCCCACGACCGCGATAGCCTCCACGCCACGCGCGAGCATCGCGTGAACCTGAGAGAGCGCTTCATTGGGGTTGTAGTTCGAACATCCTAGAAAAAGGGTGATGCCGCGCGCGGCGAACTCCGCCTGCATGCCGCTCACCTGCGAGGCGAAGACCTGATCGTCGAGCGTGGGAATCACGATGCCCGCAATGTGACTGCGGGTGGACGCGAGCGCGCGCCCGGCCGCATTCGGAAACCAGTTCAGCTCCAGCGCGGCCTGTTCGACGCGCTCGCGCACGCTGTCGGACACCTTGCCGGGCTCGTTGTAGACGCGCGATACCGTCGCCGTGGACACGCCCGCGCGTTTTGCGACATCCGACAGGACAGGGCGGCCCGCGCCGCGGCGGGCGCGCACGCCGGCCGAACGTCCGGTCGGCGACGGTTCTTCGAGAGTGGCGGAGTCAGAGGAGCGAGGCATCAACGGTGTGATTCGAAAAGAACGCCCGTCATCTTACCCGCGACGGGGTGACGGATGGTCAAAACCCGGCGGCGATGCGCGAACGGAAATGCTCGGTGCCTTCGACGATACGGTCGAGCACCGCGTCGAGCGCCCAGAAGCGCTCGCGCACGTCGTAGTCGATTGCGCGGCAACGAATCGACTGAAAAGTGCCGATCCGCTGGTGATACATCTTCGCGAGCGCCGGATAGCCGAGCGCCTCCGACACCGCCGCGAGTACGAGAAAAGTCGAAAGCTCGTGTGCGAGCGCCGGATTCTCGTCGGCGCGGTTGCGCAACCAGTTGTACAGGTCCGGATGAAAGTTCGTGAACACACCGTTGAAACCCGCCGAGCCGGCTTTCATCGCGTCCCACGCGATCGCGGCATTCGCGTTCAGGATCTTCAGGGGCGAGCCCTTCGCCAGCGCGACGCGGCGCTTCACGGTGTCGAGATCGCAGCTGACGTCCTTCAGCATCACGAAGCGGCCGGTATCGATGCACATCTTGAGCTCGTCGTCGGACAGCAGGCGCCGGTAAGGAGCGGGGCACTCGTACAGCCCCAATGGAATGTCGGAAGGAAGGCGGCTCATCAGGCGACGCAGGTTCGCCGTGAACGCTTCGGTGCCTTCGCGGCGCGGATCGAGCCGGTTCGTCACCAGCACGATGCCGTCCGCGCCCGTCGCCGCGGCCGCGTTCAGCTCCTCGGCTTGCGCCTCCGGATCGTCGCTGATATGGCCTGAGACCACGACCGGCGCACGGCCGGCGACGCGCTCGACCACGAAGCGGCCGAGCGCGGCGCGTTCGTCGAGGCTCAGGAATTGCATTTCGCTCGACTGGGCGACCGCGAAGAGCGCGTCCGAGCCATGCGCGAGATACCACTCGATCAGTCGTTCGAGCCCGGCATAGTCGATGGTCCCGGCGTCGTCGAAAGGCGTCAGCATGACGGGAACGATGCCTTCGATCGAGCGCGTCGAGCGCGGCAGGGAAGTGGGGAGGGTCATGTCGGTGTTGTCCTCTTGAGAATTGAAAATGACGCTTCTCAGGCGTGAGCGCGAGCCGGCGTACCCGGTTCGGTCTCGAACTCGATCGGCTTGCGCACGAGGAAGAGATAGCTCATTGCGCCGACGAAGGCGATTCCCGCGGCCGTCAGCAAAGCCGGCACGAAGGACCACGCCTGCGCGATGTAGCCCGTGAGAATGGGCGCGAGTGCGCCGCCGAGAAAGCCGCCGAAGTTCTGGATGGCGCCGAGCGAGCCGACGCGGTTGGCCGGTGCGGCTGCGGTTGCCAGTGCCCATGAGCAGGCTGATGCTGCATTGGCGAGAAAGATCACGACCGAGATGCAGACGATGGCGATCGTATTGCTTTCGACGAGTGCGGCCGGCACGGTGAACGCCACCATGCCGAGCATCGCGATGACGACCGCGTTGCGCCTGCTCGCCACCGGCGAGGCGCTCCTCTTCGTGATGAGGTCGGAGAACCAGCCTGCGCAGAGCGCGCCGAGAAAGCCGCAGAAGAAGGGCACCGAGGCCGCGATTCCCGTGTGCATCAGAGTCATGTGGCGCTCTGTCGTCAGGTAGCCAGGCAGCCAGGTCAGATAAACCCAGTTCAGATAGACCGAGCCGAAGAAGCCGATCAGCATCCCCCAAGTCGTGACGTTCGAGAACAGCGCGCGCCAATCGGCGAAGCTGAGCTGCTCGGCAGGCTTCGTCTGCGCGGCGTCGCCTTTGAGGTAGTGCAGTTCCTCTGCAGTGAGCGCAGAGGGGTTTGGATCACGATAGATAGCGAGCCAGATCACCGCAACCGCGAGACCGAGCGCGCCGGTAACGATGAAGGCCCAGCGCCAGTGAAATTCCACGACGAGCACCGACAGGCACAGCGGTGCGAGCGCCGTGCCGAGCGGCGACGCGGAATTGAAGATGCCGGTCGGCTTGCCTCGCGCACGCAGCGGAAACCAGTTGCTCACGACGCGCGCCGCCGACGGAAACTGCGGCGACTCGCCGATGCCGAGCACGATGCGCGCGACGACGAACCAGCCGAAGGTGGACACGATGCCGCCCGCGGCCTGCGCGAGCGACCAGATGATCAGGCCGACTCCGAGCAGCCTGCGCGGTCCGATGCGATCGACGAGGCCGCCGACCGGCAGTTGGAAGAGCGCGTAGCTCCAGGAGAATGCCGACAGCAGCAGCCCCATTTCCCCGAGCGACAGACCGAGATCCTTGCGGATCAGCGGATTCGCGACCGCGAGCGTGCCGCGATCGAGATAGTTCACGATGCCACTCACCATCAGCAGCGTCAGCGCCACGATCTGGGCGCGGCGCACGCGCGCAGGTGCCTGCTCGGACACGGGGGTTGGGTTCATGCTGTCGTCTCCATATTGTGTTGTGGATAGGCTGCGATCCCGCGCAGCCGGGTCTATCGAACCGTTGCCGGGAACGCGGGTTGCGCCCGCACTTCGGCGTGGGTCGGAATGGATGCCTGCGCGCCTTGACGCGTGACGCTGAGCGCCGCGGCCCGCTGTCCGAACTCGATCGCGTCGCGAATGCTGGCGCCGCGCACGCGCTCGGCTGCGAAGCCGCCGACGAAGGTATCGCCGGCCGCCGTGGTGTCGATCGCATCGACGCGTGGCGCGGGCAGGTGACCTTCCTCCCCGGTTGTCGCGTACCAGACGCCCTCGGCGCCGAGGGTGACGATCACCGTCTCCACGCCTTTCGCACGCAGGTGCGCTGCGGCTTCACGCGCGGACGCCGGGCCATCGACGGGCACGTCCGTCAGCAAGTGGGCCTCGGTCTCGTTGAGAACCATATAGCTGACCTGCTGGTAAAGCGCGTCCGCAAGCGGCTGTGCCGGAGCCGGGTTCAGCAGCACCGGCGTGCCGAGCCTTGCCGCGACTGAAATGGCATGCCGCACGGTGTCGAGCGGCACCTCGAGTTGGCAAATCAGCATGCCGGCGGCGCCGATGGCGTCTTGCGCCGCATCGACGTGAGCGGGAGTAAGCGCGGCGTTGGCGCCCGGCGAAACGACGATCGTATTCGCACCGTCCGCGGCCACCGTGATGGCGGCGATGCCGCTCGACATGTCGTCCACCATGTGCAGGTGCGCCGTGTCGATGTGCTCGCTGTCCAGACGCGCGCGGAGATGAGCGCCGAAGTCGTCGTCTCCGATGCAGCCGAGCATCGCCACTGAAGCGCCGAGCCGCGCCGCTGCGACCGCCTGATTGGCGCCTTTGCCGCCGGCGAATGTGGCGAACCCGCCCCCGAGCAAGGTTTCCCCCCGCGCCGGCAGACGCTCCGCGTGCACCATGAGATCCATGTTCGCGCTACCCGCGACGATGATCCGGACCGAGGAGGGTGCTTCGCTGGAGCGCATGTTAGCGCTTACATTTTCAATAGTTTCCAAGGATGACATGCAATGAGGACCGGTGAAGGTTGCAATTCGAAACGTGTTAGCGCTTACATTACCCGCCAAGGCACGACGACGCAATCCAAAAGTCACGACCCTCGGGAAGTCCCCTAAAAAGCTGATGACATGGCGCCCATTCACTTGTCAAAGCCAGATCCAAATGTCGGGGGCGGGAGCGCGGAGGGGTTCTGTGACTGCGGCTAAGCGGTCAAGCGTCTCCGTTAGCAGCGCCCGGAACATGTCTGGCACTGGCTGAGTCTCCTCGTAAAGTACCCGGCTATCAGACTCTTCGTCCTGCCTTTTCTCGGCGAAATGTCGGATCATCAGGGGAGTAGAGATACCACCGCGTTCGCCAAGTGGCCGCCCGTTCGAATCGAAGTAAGGACGCTCCCGCTTCCAATCGGTAGGCAAACAGCCCAACTTTGCCTCCGCGCATTCCGGCAATGATCAATGTACGCAATGCAGCGAAGCGAAGTACGTCCATGAACGTACGCGGCTCTTCGGTCATTACGATGCGGGTGAGGTTCGGCTCCCCCTTGCCTCGACAAAGGGTAGCTAGTTAAGAAGGAATCAGAGCAAGGAGATGACATGACAGAGCAAAATGCTTATCAGGTGACCGACTGGAATGGTCAAAGCGGGGAGCGCTGGGTCGCCAACCAGGCCCGGCTCGACGCTATGGTGGCGGTGTTCGGCCAGGCCGCGATAGAAGCCGCCGCGCCCGCGGCGGGCGAGCGCGTGCTGGACGTCGGCTGCGGCGCGGGCGCATCGAGTCTGGCTCTGGCCGCCCGCGTCGGCCCGAGGGGCCAAGTGCTGGGCGTGGACATATCCGAACCGCTGATCAGCCGGGCGCGCGCGCTTGCGCCACAGGATACGCCGGCCCTGTTCCGGGTGGCCGACGCCAGCAGCGCCGAGTTGCCCGAGGGCGCGTTCGACATCCTGTTCTCGCGTTTCGGCGTGATGTTCTTCGACGATCCGACAGGAGCGTTCGCCCATATGCGACGCGCGCTGCGGCCGGGGGGGCGGGTCGCTTTCGCCTGCTGGCGCGGCGCGGCCGAGAACGATTGGGTGCGCCTGCCGATGGGCGCGATCAAGGGCATCCTCCCGCCGAGCGCGCCGCCCGATCCCGAAGCGCCCGGCCCATTTTCGTTCGGCGACCGGGGGCGGGTGTCGCGCATCCTGACCGCAGCCGGCTTCGCCGATATCGCTATCGCGCCCTTCGATGCTTCCGTCCCGTTCGGAGAGGGCGGGACGCGGGACGCTGCGATCGACGACGCGGTGAAGATGACGCTCGAGGTCGGCCCACTGTCGCGCGCGCTCGTTGATCAGCCCGACGACATCCGCGCCCGCGCGTCGGCCGCGGTTCGCGCCGCCTTCGCGGGCCTGCCCGGCGAGCGGTCGGTGATGATCGACGGCGCGGCGTGGATCGTCATGGCACGCAATCCGGCACGCTGACAGGGATTAACAGGGGAGAAACCCCCTCGGTGGAGCTGGGCGTCTTTGGCCGCTCAGATTGATGTCCCTTCTGGCCGATGAACGAGCGCTCGCGTTGTGACAATCAGATGGCCTGTTGTGAAGCAGAGCCGACTCCTGAGCGGCCTGCCGGCCGCGCATGTGACCGGTAGTTTGTGGCCGGACTGAGTCCGAGGGGTCGGGCTCAGTTCGACTCACATGTGCCCTTCGACCCAACGCGATCACTACGGCAGCTTCCAAAGTGGAACAGCCATTCGAACAACGATCTTGGCCCCGAAGTTCTCGGCCTTGCTGCCGTTTGGGTTGCTGAACTGATGAAAGACGGATCGAGCCCGTGCCTACGGCCGCTGTCGCGCGGTCGAGTTTCCCATGTAAGGCTTTGCGATAGACTGCCTTGATCCTGGAGGGGTTTGTCGTGGCTGATCTCAAAACCGTGCTGGTCCGTTCGAACGTCGCTTGCACCCTTGTTTGCATGTCGCTCCTGGCGCACGCCGGGATGTCGTCAGACTCAGCCACTGTTCCCAATGCGATTGAGCCTGAAATTTCCGCCTCTGCAGATGTCCTGTCGACTCAGCCTTTCGTCGGCGACGACCCGGTTGCCATCAGGGACGCTTTGGCGGGCCAGAGATTCGATGCCGACTCGCGTTCGTTGAGCGCTCGCATCAGGAACCTGATCCACGTCCCTGTCCTTAAGGCGCCCAGCGAGCTCGACTCGCCGAAAGCCAGTCTCGAGCGCGACCTTGCTTTCGTCGTACCTGCGCCCTACGGAATCCGATATCAGTCAAAGACGCACCTGTTGACGGTAGACGTAGATCTAGCCGACGACAACAAGCCGGGAGCGATCCTACTCAAGAAAACCATTACCGGACAACGCGGTCGAGGGCTGGTGGTGGCGCCAGAGGCGAAGGCTAAGGGGTACATCCAACATATCGATCTGATTGTGCTCAAGTCCGGTGAACGGACCAAAACCAAGGTTCACGGACGCGTGACACTCTCGCAGGCGGCGTTCGACGAAGCGAATGGAGACTTCGCGATTGTGCTGATGTGCAGCATGGCGCCGCCTTACCTGACCGACCGACGCGAACATAGCGATCCCAGCAATGACGAGCCCACCGACATCACGACAAGAACCTCGACCCTTTACACCGACATTCACGCCATCTGGTTGGTGAGCCCGCAGCGGGGTATCGTGCTATCGAAGAAGCTGCGTCTGTCGAAGTAAAGAGCCATGGGCAACGCGTCGCTACACCCTCTCTCGTTCGAACGTCATCGGAGTCAGACTAATCAAATATCCGAAATCGACCCTCCGGTCAGATGACCTTCTCCAAACCGGTCAGTCAAATAAATCCAGTTTTCGCGAACCGGAGTGCCAATAAGCGGCCGTTGGCGACTTCACCCCATCGGCCATGAACGGCCGGTCGAGGTCGTCGTCCAGTTAGGCTGACCGAGGTTTCATCCGGCCTCGCTCAATGGCCGGTTTGCAGCGAGCAAATTTCAGAGGGCACTGCCTCGATGCGGCCAAACTGAGCCATTCCGGTATGACCGGCGAGCGTCGGCTTCCCGCCAGACTTCAGACCGAAGAGCGACATTTGAACAGCACGAAGAACTACGCGTTTCACTAATTGAGCGGTCTCGCACTTGCATGGAAGTCGTTCGTGTCTTCCTCCGAGCGAGCAAGGAGTATCCTTCCAGTGAGGCCGACGCATTTCGGTTTCGTCTCCCGGAAGTGCAACTGCCTGCAAGGCAGGTTTCAAGCGTCGAAGCACCCTTCAATGGAGAGTAGGCAGGTGGCCGTCGAAGGTTGCCGTGCGGCCAGACGGAAAAAGGAGGCAGGCATGAGCACTTGCAGCGAACCGCATCACGCACACCATGACCATCAACATGGCCCGGGCTGCGGACACACCGCAATCAAGCATGGCGATCACATAGACTATCTGCACGATGGCCATTTGCACCATCCGCACGGCGATCACGTGGACGAACACAAGATCGACGTTAGCGCAAAAAATCCGGACCAATGCACACCAGACTGCGGTGGCCATGAACCGGGCCACATCCACGGCCCGGGCTGCGGACACGACCCAGTACCGCATGGCGATCATGTCGATTATCTGGTTAACGGCCATCTTCATCACCCGCACGGCGACCACTGCGATGACCACGGTCCAGTGGAACTCGCCTGAGCGTTATTGAAGCGTGGGCGGGTCCGGGAGTGTCGTCGCCGCGGCCGCAATCGAAGTGCCGACTGTGGGCCCACGGGCTTGTGCAAACCCGACGACGGTTTGAAGTTGTATGCCGTTTATCGCGAGTTGGGGAGGCACGATCTTGCGAGCGCTGCTTCACCGCTTCGCCTCCATCGGCTCGCCGAGCACGAATGGGCCGCCCTGGAAGCGTTGCGCGGGGTCGTCGTGCGAGTCGCCCGGTGCAGTCGCGGGGAAACGTTCTGCAAACTGCGCAGCGCTGTCGCGCGGGTTGAAGCCGAGGAAGCTGGCTTTCGTATTGTCCCACCACTTGACCGGATTGTTCGACGCGCCGTACACGACCACGTGCCCGACGCGGCTCGTGAACAGCGAACACCGCACCAGTTCGATGAAGTCGCGATAGCTCAGATACGTGACGAGCATGCGTGGATTCTTCGGCTCTTCGAACGACGAGCCGATTCGCAGGCACACCGTCTCGATGCCGAAACGATCGTAGTAATACCGCGAAAGCGCCTCGCCGAAGCACTTCGTCACGCCGTAGAGGCTGTCCGGGCGCTGCGGCGCGTCGGTGTCGAGCACTTCGGTGACCGGATGAAAGCCGATCGCATGATTGGAGCTCGCGAACACGACGCGCTTGACGCCGTGCTTGCGCGCGGCCTCATACACGTTGTATGTGCCGGCAATGTTCGCTCCGAGCAGATCCTCGAACGGGGCGTCGATGGAGATGCCGCCGAGATGCACGATCGCATCGACGCCCTCGACGAGCTGCATCACCGCCCGCCGGTCCGCCAGATCGACGATGGTCGTTTCCTCATGTGGCGCGGGTTCGCTGAGCTTCGCGATGTCGCTCACGCGCACGACATCGGCCCAGTTGGCGAGCGCGCCGCGCAACTGGCGGCCCAGGTTGCCGGCGGCGCCGGTCAGAAGCAGACGCCGGAAGGGCTTGAGCGACGCTGTGGTTGTTTGGTTCATCAAGAAAAATTCCTGAAAAAAGATAGTTTGGAAAACGTTTTCCAAAACGACGGGCGATATGCAGCGCCAATTGTCGAGCGCATCGCCAGCAGCTGGGCGGTTTAAGCTGGTGGCATTTGCCCGCTGCCCGCGTTTCCTGCGACAATCTGTTAACAAAATGGAAAACGTTACCTTCCGCATGAAAAAACTCTTTCCAACGATTCGTGACGTCGCCGCTGCGGCTGGCGTGTCGGTCGCCACGGTGTCCAAGTACATCAACGGTGCGCAGCGCTTCTCCGCGCCGGTTGAGGCGCGCCTGAAGGCGGCGATCGAGGAACTCGGCTACCGCTCCAATCCGCTTGCGCGATCGATGATCACCGGCCGCTCACGCACCATCGGGCTGACCATTCTTGACATCAGCAATCCGCACTTCACGAATGTCGTGAAGGGCGCCAACCGCGTCGCGCTGCGCCACGACTACACGCTTCTGCTCGTCGACACCGACGAAAACCAGGCGCGCGAGCGTCCGCTGATCGAAGCGCTCGCGCAGCGCGTCGACGGCCTGATCGTCAGCTCGCGGATACCCGACGACGAGGCGCAGTGGCTGCTCCATCTCGACAAGCCACTTGTGCTGTTGAGACGTAGCGATGCGCTGCCGCTCCCGAGCGTCGGCATCGACAACCGGCTCGCAACCTACATGCTCGCGCGGCATCTGCTGAACCTCGGGCATCGTCATATCGCCTACCTCGGTTTCGGGCAGGCGCGCATCAACGACGAGCGCATTCGCGGTGCGCGCGAGTGTCTCGAGGAAGCCGGCCTCACGCTCGACGTGTACGACGCTCACGCGCCGACCGCGCATGCAGGCGAGGACGCGTGCTCGCGCGTGATGCTCGGTCCGCGCAGGCCGCAGGCGGTGATCTGCTACAACGACCTGATCGCGCTCGGCTTCATGAAAGAGGCGGCGTCGCTCGGCATCAGGGTGCCGCACGAGCTGTCGGTGACCGGCGTCGACAACGTCCCGTACGGCGAGTACGCAGCGCCCGCGCTGACCACCGTCGACATCCAGAGCGAGAAGATGGGCGAGCTCGCGATGCAAAAGCTTATCGACGCGCTCGCGGGCCACTCGGTGGCCGGGCATTCGACGTTCGAGCCGAGGCTCATCGTCCGTGAATCGACCGCGGCCTGCGGCTGACACGCCTCGCGCCTTCACGCGTCGAGCTTCGCGGGCGTCATGCGCGGCGTCAGCATCTGCATCACGGCCAGGGCGACGAGGTAGGCAAGTGCGCCGATCGCGAACAACACCCAGTAATGGCCGGTGCGTTGCAGGACCTGCCCGATTACTTCCGAAAACAGCACCGCGCCGATCGAACCCGCCATCCCGCCGATGCCGACCACCGCGCCCAGCGCGCGCTTCGGGAACAGATCGGACGCCGTGGTGAAGAGGTTCGCGGACCAGCCCTGATGCGCTGCCGCCGCCAGTCCGACGATCGCGACTGCGCCCCAGAGGTTGTCGACTTGTGAGACGAACGCGATCGGCAGCACGCAGCACGCGCAGATCAGCATCGCCGTCTTGCGCGCGGCGTTCACGCTCCATCCTGAGCGCAGGAACGCCGAAGAGAGCCAGCCGCCGCCGATGCTGCCGAGGGTCGTCATCGCATAGATGCAGACGAGCGGCAAGCCGATGTGCTGCATGTCCATACCGCGCGACTCGTTGAGCCACTTCGGCAGCCAGAACAGATAGAACCACCACACCGGATCGGTCAGGAACTTACCGATCAGGAATGCCCACGTCTGGCGCTTTCTGATCAGTACACCCCAGCCCGGCGCGCGGGCATTCACGTTGGCGGCATCGAGCACCTCGACTTCGTCCTGCCCCTCCTCGAGGGAGCGCGGGTCGGCGGATCGGTAGAACGCGAACCATACGGCCAGCCAGACGATGCCAATCGCCCCGACGATCACGAACGCCGCGCGCCAGCCGAACGCCAGCGCGAGCGGCGGAATGATGGCGGGCGCGAACACCGCGCCGATATTGGCGCCTGAGTTGAAGATGCCGGTCGCAAGCGCGCGCTCGCGGCGCGGGAACCATTCGGCAGTCGTCTTGATGGCGGCCGGGAAGTTGCCGCCCTCGCCGATGCCGAGCAGCGCACGCACCATGGCGAAGCCGGTCACCGAGCCGACCGCCGCGTGCAGGACTGCAGCCACGCTCCATATCAGCATGGCGAGCGCGTAAGAAATGCGCGTGCCCAGCCAGTCGACGATGCGGCCGAAGCACAAGAGGCCGACTGCGTAGAACGCTGAGAAGGCGATCACGATGCGGCCGTACTGCACCTGGGACCAGCCGATGTCGTGCTGCAGCACTGGCGCGAGCAGACCGAGAATCTGACGGTCCATGTAGTTGATCACGGTCGCGAAGAAGAGCAGCGCGCACACCGCCCAGCGGTAGCGGCTGGCGGTGCGGGCGAGCCCGATGACGGCGGTTTGCATGTAAGTCTCCGTTGCGCGGCGTCGCTCGTCGCGCCGCGCTATGTGTGATGAATGTCGGCGAGCGCCGAGCCCGCGACGCATGGCACTGCGGGCGGAGTTAGTCACGAGCAGGTCCAGTTAGGAAAACGTTTTTCTAAGATAGAAGATCTGTGACGCTTTTACTAGCCCCGTAGTTTACCTAGCCTTGCGCTTTAGGTAGCAACGGTGTGACCATCCTGTCCTGACGTTTAGTTAATCGTTTTCTTTGACGTCCGCAGCAGCCTGAATCACGCCGAGATGGTGCGACGTCGACGGCGATCGAGGGGACGCGGCGGGCGGAATATGGGTCGTTGATGTGTCGGCGCGAACAGAGTGAAACGACGTGAGCGGATTTTCGTAGGGTTTTCTGACTTCCGTCGAACTGGTGCTCAGTTGCAAACCCAAGAGAACGAATAGCCAGATACGTTGGTGAGATTGCTAATTTCGGCGTCGATCCACTTACAATCAGGAGACAAAAATGCGTCCATCGCGAAAATCATCCGTTATGTTTGCGTTCAGTGCACTGACGCTTCTTCTCGTCAGTGCCTGCGGTGGAGGCGGCGGGATTGACGCTGTGAAAAATCCGGTTTCTTCTGCACCTACAGTTTCTCTTCATGGAATTGTCTATGGAGCGACGGATACGAGCGTCCCTTCAGGCGCAGGGGTGCCCATCACCATGATGGGACAGATGAGAGCGCTTTTTGACCTCATCAGGAAGGCACCTGATTTCACGCAAGTGGTCATGGACTTGGGCGACGGCAGCCCAGTGCACGTGCTCGATACCAACACGGGCGATAAATTCCTGCCTGGCAAACTGGCACTCGGTCTGTCGTACATATTGATCGATATGAAGGCGAAAGGGGATCCGAAATACGCGGATTACCTTGCGACGTATCAAAAGATAACGACCGCGATGATGGCGCAGACGAGCGGCGCCAGTTACACGTACGCAAATACGTCATGGGGCGAGTACTACTACCTCGTTGCGCTCAATAATTTCAAGGCGCACGGTATGCTCAACGAAGTCTTCAGCGACGCCATGCTGGCTACGCTGCAGAATCGCCTGACCTTCTGCGATATGTTCGGCGCGGATGCAAGCGGCACGAAAAATACGTGCCCCGCCGCAGGTGTGCCGATCGACGTTGCATCGCTTAATACCGCACAGAATTACTATGCGGTTTCTTACGGTATTGCGGGGCTGAGACAGAAACTTGGATGGACCAATCCGACTTTCTCTTCCGCCACCGACCCGGCTGTGGCATCGATGGGCGCGCGGGACGCGCTTCTGTATACACTCACGAATCACATTAGAAGAGACTCGTCCGGCGGTTTTTCCGACGAGGCCTCGAATACACATACGACCTATTTTGATCAGGCACGCTTCGATCGATATAGCACGCTGCTCATTGGAGAAGTCGTTGAGCGAACGTTCGAAATGGGCAATGAGGCCAATCTAACACCTGAATTGAAATCCTATCTGCGCAAGTCAGTCGATCTGATTCTTCCCCAGCTCAACGCCGACGGCCAGGGTTTCAATTATGGCCGCTCCATCGGCCCATACGGCGACACAGCCTTCATGGAAATCCTGACCGCGGCGGCCAATGCAGGCGTGTTGACCGCGCAGGAAATGCAGGTCGCCTATTCGTTCATCTATAAGGCGGCTTACCGCTTTGACACTTTCTGGTACGACCCGACCCTGCCGACGCCGTCGGTGAATATGTGGGTCAAAGGGCGCGGAACCGATGCGTATCGCGGCAAACCTCGAGTCATGGGGGAGAATTTCAGTCTTTTACACCAGTACATGTATGTGAATGCCTGGTGGAACAAACTGGGTTTTGGCGGCAATGCACCCATGTCTGATTCCGACCTGCAAGCCTGGCTGGATGCGAGGCCGCATTACACGCTCACGTGGTACAACCTGCCCACAGATACGGCTCACCCATACAGCGCAGCGCTCATCACGGTGCGCGACGGCAAGCGCATCATCAATCTCAACCTGAACCAGGCACCCGACTACAATTCGTACACGCCCTATTACCCGACGCCGTTCTCCGACAACCTGATTTATGGCACAACGGATCAGGGCTATGCGTTGCTGATTCCGCAAGTTTCCTATAACGGGAAAACTTACATTCCGGTCACGTATTATAGGAACCTGAACGTTCAGGAAAATAACGGCCAGGTGGTCGTCTCTTTCGACACGACCAAGTTCCGGCAGGCCGTTAAGAATGCAACCTATGCCACAGATATCGACCTGCAGGTCCACACGGTCCTAACGTTTGGTCAAGGCACACTGACGCGAGCCGATACGCTGAATTCTGGAACGTTGACCGGCAACATCGCGGTCGAGACGGACTTCACGTCTTTTGCAGATGTCCAGCACGCCACAGCGGGTAGCGATGGTTACTCGGTTCGCTACTCCAATAGTAATGCGACCAGCTATGACACTACGGGTTTTGACAGTTGTGTCCTGTCTAACTTCGAGATGGCGGGCGGGGTCACCAATCCGCTGTCGACAACGCCGATTGGGCAACTGCATTCGAATTTCGCCTGTACGACGCGCCCCTTCGCACTCAACGCGGGCAGTGGCCGTACGTTCACCTGGACTCTGAAGTACTCCGGTTCGAATTGATCCTGTGAAGTGCGCCGGCCCTTATAAGGGCCGGCGTTGCCCTGCAAGGAAGTTTATTAGCTGAAAAGCTTGCTATGGTCGAATTTTCCTGATTTGTAATTTGATGTTCAACTTTCCTCTCACACAAAAGGGAGTGCTGTGCCAGTTGGTGTGTCATTCGCAGACGACTCATCGGGATCTGCCTGAAATATTGGTCGTCCAGCCCACTTCCAGATGCAGTTCGGGCAGCCCAAAGCCCGACGAAGGACTGTTCGTTACTCGAAAGCTGCCAATGGTCCGAGCGGTTCGACGGGCTGCAGTGGGTCGGGTTACGCCTTTTGCACCGCTCATCCGCCCGACGACCGTCGCGCTCGGTCGTCGGGCGCTAGCCGGCCCGCGTTGAGGCAATGCCACCTGCGATCTGCCCGCCGAAGACCGGTCATTGAGATTGAGCGGACGATGCCTTGGATGTCCGAATTGGATGGCGACCTCGACCGACCGCTTGTGGCCGAACCAAGAACTTTCTGCAGCCGGACATGCTCTTCCAGAGAGCCAGATAAATGAACTGCCCTTCGAAAACTTCCTTTGACGGTGATTGCAGTGTCGTAACAGCTCGCTGACAATGATGCAGGCGTGCTATTACGCAGATGTCTCAAAGCGCGGATCACGCTGCGGCCCACAGGTCGGGCTTGCGGTCGTCAACCGACACATCGCGACTGCGGCGCCGTTCACGATGGGCGCGCGCTCCATGGACCGGCCGGCAAACTCCGCCTGCGCAATGCCTTGCCGGAGGCCGCCACAAACGCTCCCCGATGCCTCATTGATACAGAATCGGCGCTAAGGCCACAACGACACGACCTGAATACGATGGACGACCCAGAATCGCTTTCCATGGCACTGCCCGACGGCACCAAGGTCTCTGCGCTCCTCCGAGTGCCGGAGGACGCGCGAGCCCTGTATGTCTTCGCGCACGGTGCGGGGCGGGCATGCAGCACGCCGGCATGTCGCCACATTGCGCTACCAGTTTCCGTACATGGAGCGGGGCTCCAAGCGGGTGGACTCGCCGGCCGTGGCACATGCTGCCGTGCGGGCAGCCGTCGCAGAGGGCCGCCGGCGGCTGCCAGCCCTGCCGCTCTTCGCGGGCGGCAGGTCGTTCGGCGGCCGCATGACGTCCCAGGCCCAAGCCATCTCCCCGCTCGACGGCGTGCGTGGCCTCGCTTTCGTCGCGTTCCCGCTGCACCCGGCGGGCGCGCCCGGCATGGAGCGGGCACGGCACCTGGCAGACGTCACGGTGCCAATGCTCTTCCTGCACGGCACGCGCGACAAACTGGCCGAGCTTCACCTGCTGAGGTCGGTAGTCGATATGCTGGGGCCACGCGCCACGCTGCATGTGGTGGACGACGCAGATCATTCGTTCCACGTGCGCGCGTCCTCCGGTCGGACCGACGCGGAGGTCGTGCTCGAACTGGCACGGACGATGTCGGCGTGGTTCTTCGCCGAAGGAGAGTTCGTGCCCGTTACCTGAGCAAGCGCAGGAATGCTTGTAGCAGAGTCGGGACGGCGAGCCGGCGAATTCGCCGTGCTGCACGCCTCAATCTCTTCGCTATCCGCAGATGGTCTGTCGCATAGCCACGATAAGCGACGCCTGTCGCGTCAGCGACGTTTTCCCAGTGCCGAGTGAGTGAATTTGTCAGATCCGCCTGCGGTGATCCGCCTCCGGAATTCGCGGAGGGCATCTGCCTTGATTGGGCCGGCGCCGATCCGTGAGTGACCGCTTAGGGATGCGGGCGGAACCAGCCAGGCGGAGCGTCGAACGACGCGCATTGGCCGGTCACTGCCCGACGCGGTCGCCCGAAACCGACCCTCCTCGGCCGCTCAGTGCAACGATCGAAGGCGACGGCTTTCGATTGGTTACCGGCTGTTGAGACTAAGCATCAAGAGGTCGCAGAATCGCCCTTCGATCCTCGCCGCTTGCTGGTCGTCCTGCACGTCGTCGGGTCAACTGGCGTAGCGACAGCGCGTGCAGCAGGATCGAACTCGGCACCACGAAAGCAGGGGTCAGCACATACGGATAAGCGCCGGCGTTAATGCCTGGCACGTTCGGAACGATCAACTGGAAGCGGCCGGGCGAGGTTACTATCCCCAAGGTAACCGCGACGGCGAAATCGGCGAGGCCGAAGATGTTCCAGACGAGCGCCGCCTTCCGCCCTTGAACTGTACCGCTCGCCACCGCGATTGCCGCCGGCACGGCGAACAAGCCCGTCAGTACATCGCCAGTTCCCGCTGGCAATGCCACGAGATCTGGCAGCGCACCATGCAGCCAGGCAGCGAGAGCCCAACTTCCGAACACCCGGTAAAGCTGAAGAGCGACCAGCCAAGCCGCCGGCATCACGTCGAGCACCTGGCCGACCCGCTTCGAAAACAGCAACAGCGGCGCGCCGATGACCACCGGCAGGATGATCGCCAACGGCAGCAACGGCACCGTTGGGGGTGAGGAGCTCAGGTGAAAGACGCCGTGGATCGCGACGCTCCAGACGATCGCGAACCATAGTGTGTGCGGGATGATGATCGCAAGCCAGGTCGTGCGGCGTTGACCCGGCGTCAGGTCGGTGCCTTCGAGGCCGAGCCACAAGCCGACCGCGATGAACGCCTGGGCAATCAACTGGTGTGCCGTGGTTTGAGCGCCACTGTCCGGGATAATCGGTTGCCAGTAGATCAACACAATCCACAGGACCGTAAGCGGGGGAGCCAAAGCAGGCTGCGCCAGGCGGGGCGTGGCAGGACGATGCCGGCGGAAACAGAGGCGGCGGTCATCAGCGGTTCTCTTGGTGAATTCAGGACTTCATGGCCAATCAGGCCGGTCGCGCGATCGTATTCGCGCATAGCCATCAAATGCGTGAGGCATTGCAAGCTCGTCACTCCTGACTGACACGTTAGGTGTAGCATCAATTTGCGTGAGCGACTATGCCTCACAATGTTGATGGGCTATGAAGCAGAACTTCACAGTCAGGCAGGGCGCGCTTGATCACCTGAAGAGCCGCCAGGCTGGCGATGGCGATGTTCCGGCAAAGGGATGACATGAGACAAAGAGCGTGATGGCCTGCGTGAATTCCACGCATGGGACCGCGTTCGACTAATCCCTGCTGCGTCGTCCTTTCTCCGGTAAAGGGCAGCTTCCGAAGTGGAGGAGACGCTTGAGTATCCTGCAACCGTTGCACCTGAACGGCCGCTGATGGACGACTTCGTCCGACGACCGAGCGCGACAGTCGTCTCGAACGTGTGCTTGATGCGATCGGCATAAGTCGACCCTGTCCTGCCGTTCGACGTTACTGCAAAGGCGTCCGCTTTCGCAGTCCTTTCCGGCCGCTCGCGCCCGTCCTGGACGACCGCGCTCAATGTACAGCCGGCGGCGAGATCCTGCGTCGCCGTCAGGCGCTCATTCACGCCAACGCGAAGAGTTCAGGGTGCGTATCGCGATGCGTAACTCGCAGCACGCGCAGCCAACTGTGCTTGTCGTTCCGTCGCAGTGACGTACTTCGTTGTCGTGGGGAGAACGGTCTGAAGATCGCCAAGCTTCACAACCTTGACCGTCGCCGACGGACCCACCGAAGCAGGCGTCGTGGGTAACCCTTGCCAGCGTGGGTTAAGGAAGCCCTGGTGCAGTCCTGCCGTGTCAACCCAGTTGTAGACGCTTGGGTCTTTCGGCGATATCACGAACGTGTACGTGCCATCCGGGTTGGGCACCGCTTGCGCGTTGTTTAGCGTCTGGGTGTGATTGATGTAGTCGGTCGTGATCGTCCATCGGCCATAGGCCGGTGCGATGAAGTATTTTGCCCCACCGAGGTTGACGTTAAGGACCAGTGCTTCGTCATCGGCAAGCTGGAATGCAGCATATGAGGCGGCCTGGTTGGCGAGGCGCCCCCCAGTGCCGCCAAGCGATGGCGCAGGAAGCGTGTTGACAGGCTGAGCGTACCCAAGGGCATTGTAGGCAATGAAGGGCGCAGCCGCAGCTGGAGTTTGCAGTGTCGCTGCCAGAGTTGTAGCGAGAGCGTCAGCGGTCTGTGGTTGCGTCGAGACTGACGGGGTCCGCTTTATCGCCAGGCTGTTGAATTGTTGTACTCCCCATTCGTTGATCGTATCGCGCACGAAGATGGATGCGGCTTCCGAGACGAGCTGGATTTGATTGCTGCCCCCGCTTGATAACGAGCTGGCGTTGATGACGAAACTGCCATCTGCCTGTGGGGCGAGCTGGTCGCCGGCGAGGTTGGAAAGCGTTGCGCTGGTGCTGCTGTAGAGGCTGAAATTGAAATCGACAGGCTTTTGCGCGTGGACTGTTCCCGCTAACACGTAGCTCAACGCAGGATCAACCGGGATCTTGCGGTATATGGTGTCCGGGTTATCAAAGGTTGTCCGCGATCCCGGCACGTTCATTCCGTACCAATTGTGCGGGGCTGCGAGAAACGAAACCACCTTCGGGTCGTTGGCATCGCCGGAAGCAAGCGATAGCGCGAAGGCGAACACACTTTCATCTACGGCTTCATCGAGGTTTGTCAACGCCTCATCCGATACACCGCCGGTCGCCCGAGCCGCCGCCAGCCAGTTGGCTTTAAGCGTAGCTTTTGCCGCAACAACGGCAGGCTCCTCAACAACAGCGATTGCAAGTTTCTCGGCTGCCAACTGATCCGAGGTCGCCAAAGGGTTCGGGCTATCCGAAATACTGCCTCCACCGCAGGCCTCCAGAATGAATGGGAACGCGGCCAAAGCTATCAAACGTCTATTGAACATGTCGAGCGTGTCTAAGTTATTGGAATTTTCGAACGCACAATCTATTGGACGTTAAGGAACAGCGGAACCAAGAAAAACGAATATGAAAAGTCATTTCTCCGGCTATGCGGCGTGCATTCGAACAGATAGCTCGGCGCCGGCGCCATGGCTCGTCGAGTTTTGCGGGGACGAGACAATCAGTTTCGGGGGGGCCGTCTCCGTCAGAAAATGACTGGTTGGCACTCGCAAATGGCCACTGATGTGGTTGTTGCGACCGGCGCCTCCTGGGCCGAACTCTGCCCGGAGCGATCGGCCAGGTCAACCCTGAGCGGATCTCTGATCCGGGGCGGCGCCGGTGGCAACTTCGGGGTGCTTGATTACAGTTCCCGCCTCAGCCCGATGAGCCTAGTCTCGAAGGGCGAGAACCTCTTTGACTAAGGAAAACACACCTCGATGTCCAAACAATACAATCGTCGCCAACGCAAGAAGCTCCATCTCGGCGAATTTCAGGGGCTGGGCTTCGCTGTGTCCGCTGCGCTACGCGCGGGTGTATCCGCAGCGGAGGCCGAACTGGTTTGTGATGCGTTCATCAGTGAGTGTATCGAGGCCACCCGGCTGGCATATGGTGGAGCGATCGTGCACAAGCTTGACGGATTCGTCACGGCCTATGCCGGTCGGGCATCAGCGACGGAAGCGCAGCGCAGCGTCGTACGCGATTGGCTCGAAGCGAGGCCCGAACTGATGGCTGTTGACGTCGGGCCACTCGTCGACGCGTGGTACGGCCACGATTAGGAAAACACCATGGAACGAATCGTGGTGTCGGCCAGGTACGAGGTGGTCAACAACGTGAAACCGGTCGCCGGCCCCGTCGAGTTTGTTGCGCGTGTGGCTGAGGCTACGAAGGGAAACGACTTGGCCGCGCGAGCGCGGCGGGCTGTTGCCCGTCGATCGGGCATCCGACTCGCGGATGTCAAGATCCTCGTCATGTTGAGCTAAACAGGACGGAAAACGGGTGACTGGATGATGAGAAACATGTCTACCGTGCTTTATGTCCTGACGCTGGTGATCGTGATTACCGGCATGGATGTGCTGATTTTCAGGGACCGGTTCTGGGAACGGCTGATGGCGAACGTCGGGATTGTCCTGCTGTTCGCCGCCTTCTATCTGCGATTCATGAAGAATCCGTGAGTGCAGGGACCTACAAGAAGACGGAAAACGTAACGGAGGTCGCGGTGAGCAAACGACCGAATGTAGATAAGCCGACTGACCGGCTAAATCGAGCGCGCAGCTCGTTCATTAGCTACTTGGAAGCGACCGTAAAGCCACTTGTCAAAATCGACCGGAGCTGAGCAGAGGCTACTGCTTGCACGAATTCGGCGATCAGGCAGCAGCTAAAGCAGTCGGTGGCGGCGCGCCCACGCCTCGCCCGTTCCTTCGTCGGGGCGCTTCCTTTCGCCAGAGTCGCCGCACTGCAGCTATAGCGGTACTCAATCCCGGGAAACTACTGAGACAGAAATGGAGAAAGTAACCTGTATGAAGGGCTGATCTCATTGCGTGGAGAAACAACCATTGCTACGCTAGGGCCCAGCTTAAGACGGTGCAGTAACGCGCAGCGTCGTGTGCCGTCTTAAGCGGTTCTCTAAACCCGAAAAATGAGGATTTAAATGGCAAAGAAGACCGCAGGCTCTTCAGCGAAGAAAACTGAAGCGAAAACCGCAGTGAAGAAGGAAGCATCGCCAAAGAAGACAACTGCCGCAACCGCGACACCCAAACCCCTGAAAGAGCAATTCACCAAGGCGTCGCTTGCGAGCCATGTTGCCACGCAGGCCGGTGTTGAACCGAAGCAGGCAAAGGCGGTGCTCGCCGCACTCGAAAGCACCATCCTCGGCGCCGTCCATAAGAAAGGGGCAGGCGAGTTCACGCTATCGGGTCTGCTCAAGATTGGGGTGCAGCAGGTTCCGGCAAAGAAGAAGCGTTTCGGCAAAGACCCGTTCACAGGCGAGGAGCGCTGGTTTGATGCCAAGCCGGCAACCGTCCGTCTGAAGGTACGTCCGCTGAAGAAACTCAAGGATGCTGCAGCAGCCTGAGGAGAATGCTCAGGCGCAACGAAGCCCGCTCTGAGGGGGCTTTTTTTGATTCTTTGGTCGCGGGTATCGAAGCCGACCGCATCTTCAGCGTAAATGGGGCGATTGACCCAGGAGACACTGACGTACCTGGCGCTTGGGGGAGAACTCTCCTTCTTGAAGAAACGCAAGGCCAGGTGGAACGTATAGATCAGGTCGTCGAGGCAACCGGAATACGCCTCAAGCGAATGAAATGCGTCGCGATGGAAGGCCTGATTGAGGAGGGCCAGGAGTTGATCGATGAGATTGAAAAAGGACCCGTGCTCGATGCGGGCCTCGTTGCCGCCGCACAGAAAGTCGAGCACTATGAAATCGCGGCTTATGGCGGCCTCTGCGCGATAGGCAAGCAGCTTGGCTTTTCTGAGGCCGTGACGCTTCTGAAGGAGACGCTGGAGGAAGAAAAAGCGACGGACCTCAAGCTGACTCAATTCGCGGAAAAGGCGGCCAACATGAAAACAACCAACGACTAAATAAACCTCTGGCCATCCTGCCCCAGCGCGTCGAGGCTTCGCTGCTTCGCAGCCTGCGCGATGCTCCCAGGTGGACTCGCCGCGCAGGCCCCGCGCCCGCCAGCCCACGGCTACGCCGCTGCGACGTTGCAAAGGACGTGGATCTATCACGTCGGCTGGAAATATCGCAGTGGCGCCGCTGCCGCAACGAGGCCTCCGGCCGCACTCACTGCTTCATTGTGCCGGTTGCGTTCGAGTTGGACGCGCCTTGAGGCGACATGGCGCTTTCGCGCTTTTGCATCAATGAGCCACTCGCCGGCTTGCTGTTGCCAACGCCCGCAGCACGGCCCATGCTCTGGCCAGCGGCACCCGGCTGCATGCTTTGAGCATTGTGATCTGCTGGCTGCACGTTGCCAGTATTTGTTTGCGCGAGTGCGCAAGTGCTAGCGATGACTGCAACTGCGCTCATTCCTGTCAGTATCAGCTTCATGACCCTCTCCATGTTTGAGAAGCGCCTTTGGCCCATCTCCGGCATATGAGCAGCATGGTTCGTGCCCCAAGCATGGACAAACGCACGCCTTGGCGCGAGCCCCGCGATTTTGCGGACGGACCGTCGCAGCTCGGACATGGCTCCGCAAACTGGCCTCTTTTTGGGGCTTCTGCTTTACGTCGGGATTCGTACAGAACGCCTTCTTCAATACTGGCAGGCTGACACCGGGAGCCGAGAGGAAGCCCACGATGACCAGGCTGCCGTTCGCAGAGCCGGGTCATGGAAAACACTGATGGTTTGCGTCCGGCGAATGGTGGGCCGTGCCATTCCTACATTGACAGCTCAGACCGATCGTTCGCCGGGTCGGGTATGCGTGCGATGCGGGGCCATGGGCCCGCGCATGCCCTCCTTCAGGCGCGGTCAGCGTGCCTGCGTGGCGTAGCTTCGGACGGCCTGGGCGTCCTGAATTTCGACTTCCCGCCTCGGTTCCGAAAAACTGCTCGGCGCTGCATGACGAGCCGAATCGGGGAAAATGCCCGGTTCGCGAAGGTTGTCGTAGAGCGGAAGGCGGCCACGACGCGTTGATCAGCAACGCTGCCCGAAAGCTGGTGGCTGGCGCAGCGTAAACCCGATGGAATCGCGGGACGAATCCGCGCGTAATATAAATTCGGTAAAAAGATCTCCATAATTTCCGTTCGAACAGGACCGGGCATGCGACTGGCCGACTTTATCTCGCGGGACATCGAGCCCATTCTGGCGCAATGGGAGGCCTTCGCGGCCACGCTGCTGCCGGCCGCAGGCAAGATGGGGTCGCTAGCGTTGCGCGACCACGCGCAGCAGATTCTCGAAGCAATAGCCACAGATTTGCGGACTTCTCAGACGAGGGAAGCGCAACGCGAAAAATCTTTGGGGCGGGCTCCAACGCTGATTGATGCGACGGAGACAGCGGCACAAACGCATGCCGTTCTGCGGGCACGAGGCGGCTTCAACATCAACCAGCTGGCTGCCGAGTACCGTGCGTTGCGCGCCAGTGTGTTACGTTTGTGGATGGACGATTGCCAACCTGATGCGCCATATCTGGATGACATCATCCGCTTCAACGAGGCCATCGATCAGGCGCTCGCCGAATCACTCGCTTTTTTCAGCACGCAAGTCGATCAGGCTCGCAATCTGTTGCTTGGGATGCTCGGGCACGACATGCGCAGCCCGCTTCAGACGATTCAGATGACAGCTTCATATCTGTCCGCGCTCAATGCGGGAGAGCGCGTGTCAGAGGCTGCGGCACGACTGGTTCGTAGTGGCGCTCGCATGCAGGGACTGCTCGATGACTTGTGCGATTTCAATCGGACGAGGCTGGGACTCGGTATCAACGTCACACCGGGCGACGTTGATCTGGCGGACATATTTAACGATGAGCTGGACCAGTTGCGCGCGATACATCCAGACCGGCAGATCGAGCTCGAATTGCACGGTGACACTCACGGTGTCTGGGATGGTCCGCGTCTGCAGCAACTGCTGGGCAATCTTGTCCTGAATTCGATCAGATATGGCGCGCGCCACGCGCCGGTGCGTGTTGTGGTGACTGGCGAAGAGGCCGAAGTGCGCTTCGAGGTCAGGAACAGCGGACCCGCAATCGAAGGACAGTTACTTGAGCGGATCTTCGATCCTCTTCAGCGTGGCTCCGATCGTGAAAGCAGCCACGACGGCCAAGGCAGCCTTGGGCTCGGTTTGTATATCGCGAGCGAAATCGCCAAGGCGCACGGCGGCGCGATAGAGGCGCGGTCAGACGAGGAAGAGACTGCTTTCTCCGTACGCCTGCCGCGCCGTGTCCAGGCAGGAGGCGAGCGTGAGTAGAGGGCGCGCCAGGACTTTGCCGGGAGGTGCGGTCATTGATCCCTGCTCGCGCATAGCCGATGCCGATGCATCCGACGTTGCGCGGGCAGGCACCTGCCCTCTGAAATAGACTCTTCGATCGCCCAGTATTTGTCGGAGAGCGGGATGCTCGCGGCCATCAAGGCACCGGAGCGGTTCGCGGCATCGCCCCGGAAAATGTTGCAGCAGTGTTCGGCATGTTCTCCCAGTTGCCGGCCGCGTGCGCCCGCTCGCAAGGTGGCCTGGGCGTCGGGCTGTCGCTCGTCCGGGCATTGGCGGAAGCACATGGCGGTACCGTAACCGCGGCCAGCCCCGGGTTGGGGCAGGGCAGCGAGTTTACCGTCCGGCTTCCGCTTGCACCGATCCAGGATCTTCGTAAGAGCCTCGCGCTCCCGACGATATCTGAACCTGATCTTCGGCGCCGCATCTTGCTAGTAGACGACAGCGAGGACGCGGCCGTCAGCCTTTCGATGCTGCTTGAGAGCGACGGGCACCAGACGAGAATCGCAACAACCGGCGCCGCCGCGCTAGTGATGGCATACGAATTTGAGGCAGAGGTGCTGCTCCTCGATATCGGCCTGCCGGACATCTCGGGGTACGACGTCGCGCGCCGCCTGCGTCACGGGCAAGCGCATGCTTCTTATCGCCGTCACTGGCTGGAGTCAGGAGCACGACAAAGGCGCAGCTTTCGAAGCCGGGTTTGACTATCATCTCGTCAAGCCGGTTGACTACGATCGGTTGGCGATGCTCCTGAACGGGATGCCGGGACACCGGCATGATCCGGGCAGCGCGGACGGTGGCTGAACCTGCACACAGCGTACGGATGAGCTCTCCGTACGCCTGATTCGGATGGTATGCCAGAAATAGCCTCGCATCCGGTCGACAGGCCAGCGGCGGTGATGCTCCGAAAACCCCTTGTTGCTCTAATGCAGCAGATCACGGCCAGCACCCGGAATGAACGGCCGGCAAACGCGAGGCGGCGGGACAAAGGTATCTCAGGGCCGAGCTCACAGAGGCGCCAGACGAATAGTGAGCGCGCGCGGCGGTCAATCGGATCGCGACGTGAGCGTCGATAGCCTCTATGAGATCGCCCAGACTGACGGGCTTCCGAAGAAAACGGTTCCAGCATTGCGCGCCCCTCAGCGGCTCCGGCGCGGCCGACAGCATGAGCACTGGCATCTCATTACGTGCGGGATGCGCCCGTACCCAGCAGCTTAGTTGCGCTCCGTCGATGTCCGGCATCTCATAGTCCGTGATGAGGATCTCGATGGTATGGCGACGCAGGATATCCATTGCGCGCTGCGCATTGTCCGCCACGCTTACGCGGTGGCCGTGGCTCTCCAGCGCGATCTGCAGGGACCACAAGTTTTCCGGGTCGTCGTCGACCAGCAGTACATTTGCCACGATTCACCCTTCCACGCTTATTGCTTGTCGGCCGACCGCGCCATCGCTCGTCCGCTGCCGCTTCCGGTGCGTGGTAAGCCTTAATTGCCTTTGTCTTTCCTTCCGCTTCCGGCTCATCCTTCCTCTGCGACGATCTCCGCGGCCTGCCTGCCTGCGTGCCGGGCGGATCGTTCACTACCGTCAAGCCGGGGACATGCCATGTTTAGCAACGACCGTGCACGAAACGCAGAAACCGATACGTCCTCCCGAGCGGCGGTGGACATGAGCTTGAGTTGATTGCTACCAGAGTTCCTCAGGGTTCCGTCAGAATGAAGCCCGGCGACCGGGCGATGGTTTATGCGTTGCCGCGTGGGTAAGCGGCAGCGCAGCATTGCCGGGGGAGAACGCTGTCTCGTGGACAGCAGCCCGGTCGCATCCAGGCCGGTACGCCTCGTCTCGACGTCCGGCGACTCCACGCCCGCGCGAGCTACTCGCGCCCGACTGCTCTGTGTACCTGCTGCGGCACGCTGGAGCAATAACTGCTTGACGCGCCCAGCACCTGCATTTCACCCTTGCGTATGCTCGTCATATGGCACCTACTGGGGTCGAACGCGAAATTGAGCGGTTCATCGGTACGTTCTGTTTGATCGTCCGAGAAGCGATCGCAGCCAGGTGCCGCATTCGGCACGCGGCTTGCCGTCAGCTTGCTCATTGCCGCACGTCGCTTCGAGATACGGGAACTAGCGCAACGCTCGTCGATTCCTGCTCGTGCGGTGTTCCCGGTATCCCGCTGGGACTCGCTCCGATCGAGCATGCTGCACCCCCATGCTGACGCCTCTTCGATCCGGATGGAGATCGCAATGATTCATGAGCGCCCCCGCGACTACGCCTTGTGGATTCTCACATCTGCCTACCTGTTGAGTCAGTTTTTCCGCAGCTACGTCGCAGTGATCGCGCCTCAGCTAATCGCGGACTATGGCTTCACGCAGAAGATGTTTGGGTGGTTCGCGGGAGCCTTCTTTCTTGCCTTCGCCCTTATGCAGATACCGCTCGGCCTTGCATTCGACCGCTTTGGCGTGGGCCGGCCAACGACGATCTGCATGGCTGTGGGAACGGCCGGCGCCGTGGCGCTTCCCGCTACGCACGACGCAACGGTCGCGCTCGTGTCGCAGGCCGCGTTGGGCTTCGGATGCGCACCGATCTTCATGGGACTGCTCAATCATGTCCTGGTCTCCGGCGGCGGGCAGCGGCAGGTAAGAGCGGTGACGATTGCAAGCGCCATCGGCATTTTTGGCGCACTGATCGCGGCGCTTCCGTTGGCGTGGGCCACGTCGAAACTCGGCTGGAGGCCGGCGATGGGTATCGCTGCGGCCGCAATGGCCGTGATCACAGCGGCGGCGGCTGTTACCCTTCTGGGGGTTCCGCGCCCGGTGCCGAAAAGAGAACGTCTTGAGCAAGGGCAGATCGGCGATGGCGGCTCGTCGCGCAACGGTGCATTCGTCACGCTGTTGCCGGTCTGCTTCGCAATGTCGGCCGGCGGGACGTTCAGAACTTCCTGGGGCGGTCCCTTTTTCGCGGACGTTTTTCATCTGAGTACCATTGCGATAGGGCGGGTGATGACCGCTGCGAGCGTGACGGCGCTATTCGTATCGCTCGTCATCCCGCTGCTCGTGCGAAGATTTCCGCTGAAGACACTGGCGCTCTCCGGGATGTCGCTCGGCGTGCTGGCCGCGGCGCTGCTCGTTGCAATGCCGTCGTATAGCGCGCTTTTGAGCGCTTCTCTTGTGTGTGTGCTATTCAGTGTCGGCGCGATTCATCCGCTGGTGATGTCGCAGGCACGGTCCATTTCCGCCGCGCACAGTCTTGGATTGCGCCTCGGCATACTGAACAGCACGGTATTTCTCGGCGTCGCCGTGACGAGCAATTGCTTCGGGTGGCTCGCGCAGAGTGGAACCCGACAGGGGCTGTCAGCCCCCGACAATTTTTCGCGACTTTTTCTCTTCACGATGGTGGTCCTCGCGGTTGGCCTTGCGACATACGTCTTCAGCCCTGGCGCGGCCGGCGAACAGCGCGGACCGAATGCGGCGAAATTGTCCGGTTTCGACAATCGTGCATGAGTGACCGGCAAGCGGCGATTGCGGCTCATGCCCTGCATAGCCAATGTCTGCCGGCTTTGCCGGGGCGCCTTCATCGTAGCTTCGTCAGGACGCCTCCAGGCGCGCCGGCGCTGGTCGCCTCGCGCGCGGGCACAGCTGTTGCGGCGCTCTCACCGCATAAACTATGGAGGACATCATGAGCACACTAGACCCGCAAGGCACCGCGTCCGGCGGAGGGGCCGAGATTGTCGGTGGCGGCAGGGGCGATGGCCCCGGTCCGGAGGTTATGGCCGCAGCGACGCTCAAAGGCACGCAGGTGATTTCATCGGACGGCGAGGACGTCGGTAAGATTTCACACATCATGCTTGACGTGCGCAGCGGCAGGGTTGCATACGCGGTTCTATCCGAAGGCGGATTTCTTGGGATGGGCAGCAACCTGCATGCGATTCCCTGGAACGCACTCACCCTTGATACGGACGCGGAGTGTTTTCGCGTCAGCATTGCTGCCCAACGAATCAAGGATGATCCCGGCTTCGACAAGGATCACTGGCCGGCAATGGCGGATGCGTCGTGGGGCAACACGCTTCATGAGTACTACAACCGCGACCCTTACTGGTCGCCGACGCGCCGCGGGGTTGACGAATTGCCGCCCACTGACATCTGAAAACGAGGCGTAGGGGAGCGAGCGCGCGCGCTGTGCCGCCACGATGCGTCGGTGCCCGCGGGAAAGTTGCCCGCGGGTTTCCGGCGCTGTGGGTTGTACCGTTCGGCCCACAGTCCGACGTCGTTCGCGACCGCCAGCACGCGTTAGAACCGGCCGCGCCACGGCGCTGATTTCGAGCCATGAGTCGAAGCAGCTGTTCGCGCCGCTGTTGTAGCAGGCGCTCGCACGTCGACTGCATCGCTGAGGCCCCCGCCGTCCGACCGGCAACGAGCGAGTCGCAGCACTTCCCTTCTCCTTTCCACCGCTCGGCAAGCGTGCCGAGGGGCGGCCGCGATCCTTCGGTCGCTGCCGTTGCGCTGAGACGCACATAACCGGCCGCGTGCCTCGCTTCGAGCCGGACGTGGCGCTGCTCGATATCGGCTTGTCGGAGATCGACGGTTACGAACTCGCGAGACAGGTTCGCCGAAAAGGCAATACGAAGCCACTGCTCGTCGCGATTACCGGATACGGCCAGACGGAAGACCGGCTGCGCGCGCAATCGGCCGGTTTCGATTACCACTTCGTCAAGCCGGTCGACATCGACAGCCTGCTGAAGGTGCTTGCGTTGCTGTAGGATGCGGCTCATGTATCAAGCCGAGCGCTTCCAATCCTGATGTTTTATCCAGCGCCGCGGGAAGCCCCGCTTGCGACTTCGCTCCAGGCCATAACAACCTGGGGGTACCAGCACCGGGGCGCTGAAAATCGTCCGTCCCGAGCGCGACGGACGATCGCAACGCATTCAATGCCAGAACAATGCGATCAGGATGATGATCGGAATCGGCACGCCGAGCAGGTAGAGAAGAATCGAGCGCATGAAAATCCCCTTGTTGAAGTGACGAAAGCTCCCATTAGAGCTGGCGCACACGGCCACCATAGGTTGCCGCGAGACTGGCCGAGAATGCACCCATCAGCAACGATACGAAGAGCCACAACGAAGCTCCGATAGCGGCCTTGCGAGCCCTGTCGGCGGCTTGTTTCGCAGCGGCATCGAATGCGCTGATTTTCTGCAATAGCCTTGCGTAGGTCGTCGTGACTCTCGCTTGTGCCGCTTCCGGCGCCATTCCTGTTTGTTGCGCGACCAGGCGGCTCAGGTATGCGGTGTCATCCGGCGACAAGGGATCACCTGTCGCGGCGCTATTGAGAAAAATGCGCGCCGTTTCCGCGCGCGGTATCTCGCCGCGTGACGAGGCTCCCTCAGCTGGCGTGGCCTGCGCTCCGGCAGGCATACGGAACAAGGAGTCGATGAGGTAGCCGAGCGGCCACGTATTTATTGCGGCGGCCGCGTTCCCACGCTGCATCGTCTCGGTCGCGAGCGCGGAGCTTCCGGACGCTACCGGCGCAGCAGTTTGTACGCCGGTTCGTGCGATGCCCGAGACAGCCGAAGTCAGGATGGCCGCGATGACGAGCGTCGCTATGGCCCAGCTAAGGAAGCCATGCGCAGTGTCGCGAAAGTGCATCTCGTCGACGTGGACGTCGAGCCATCGTCGGCGCAGCCGTCCGGCGAGATAGCCGCCAATCCCGGACGTGAGAACGGACGTGACGCAGACCCAGATCACCGCAGCAAACCCGAACGCCTTCGCGTTAGCGGTGCCCGACGACCATGGCGAGAGGGACGTCAAACCGAGGCCCGTGCCCAGCGTCAACAGAATCAGTGCGAATGCTGCTGCGCCGACGCCGCCAGCGAATATCGCACCCCATGAAACTGCGCTTTCGTTTCGATGCTTTAGGGCGGCGGCATCGTTTGCTGCAAAGCTGTATTCCGTCGGGTTATTCACTGGTTCCATATGCCGCCTCCCTGAACTTGTCTACGCTGAAATAAGCGCTTATCCGCTACGCCGGGCACGGCCGCCATGCGGGACGTGGCCGCCTCGTTCGCCGCATTTATTGTGCCGCGTCAGATGACGTCTACCGGCTAGCGGATAAAGGCTTCGAAAGAGAGTGATAACGCATGTCGGGCCAGCGGCGGTTAAGAGCGACGGCACGCTATTCGTCAGGAGCCGACTGACCTTCGCACATTGCGGGCGATACAGGCGGTGGCACCGGCCCGGCCAGCGATCGTCAGCTTGCGTCGTGACCTAAGCGCAATGGCCGCCGACCACCAGAGCGAGCAGCAGGGCCACACGCGGCGCCTCGGCGAGCGCAGCGAGCACATCGTTGGAGGATGACCGCGGCCCGTAGGCGCTGCCGGCAACGCGACAGTCCGGTTCGCCACGACCAATGCGGTCCGTGACACCTCCATGCGTTCCAGAACGATTGGCCGGGCAAGCTCATGTGCATGATGTCGCGGGTTCATTTGAGCGATTCGCTGAGAGCGTCGAGATCGCGATGTATCTCGGTCTGGAGGACGTAAAGCGATTGCGCCGGTTTCTGCAGGCGCAAGACGAGGAAGGAAACGATGCAGATCAGCAGCCACGCCGCAGCAACGCCCCAGACTACCGCAAGAAAGTAAGGCGTCGGCCATGCGGTGGCAATGATCGCGATGCAAAGGAACGACAGCGTGAAGAGTCCCGCGACGGCCAACGCCACGAGGGCGCTCAGCTCGCGCACCAGGCGCTTTCGGGTTTCCTCGATTTCCAACGTGATCAGCTCGCTGTAGTCCGTGACGCGCTCGACGCAGAATCGGCCAATGTTGCGCCACGTTGTGACCTTCGCATGGATCGACATTCGGTCCTCCTGCCGACGTTGTGTGGGCGGCAACGCTTTAGTCCAAATTTCTCGAGTCACGCCTGCGAAGTTTTCTGACACGACGGCTCGCTCCGCGCAGCGCGCCCCAACACAAAGCCGACGCCAGCGGCAATGGCGAGCGTGGCAAGCGGCCGTTCCAGCGTCGCCTTCCGCAACAGTTCGGCGAAATCGGAGTAAAGCTTCTGTGCTTCTGCTGCCAGCTGGTTTGCATCCCCCTTAATTTGCTCGCTCGCGTCGCTGAGACGCGTGAGGCTGTCCGCTCAGGGTTCAAAGAGGGGAGCGTCCAAAGTTGTGTGCGTCTTTCCCGATTCCATTTTCTACTCCGCACCTCACACTGCACACTGCGCGATGGCTTTCCGTTGGGGCGAACATCGTCGCGAAGACGGCCGTGTGGCTCATGCGCACGGTCGCCGCATCGCAGCTGAATGTGGCGCAAAAGCCGGGCCCGCGCCAACTGAAAATATCGGCGGCTGATCCGCACAACTCGGCCTGGGGTGTATACATTGCTTCGGAAGGAGGGACTTGCATAGTAAAAACGCGTGCGCTGCGCAAAAAGTACAAGCTCAAGCGAAGTAAGGTGGGAGCTGTCGATCTTCGCATCTCTGCGCCCACGTCGGTCTCTCTCGAGACATTGTCCCTGCCGATCATGCTCGTCTCCATCAATGTATTGCGCTACCTGCCGACCGGCTTCCGGAATGCTTTGACTTCCCCTACTCAGATCGGTGACGCAGCCGGCGGGCAACGTGCGAATTGGGCCGTGCCGATGCGCGGCAAGGAGGCGGATCACAACATGAGCACATCTGGATGAGTGGAATCCCGCGGTATCAAACTGAAGCGAATCAAATGCGCCGCGATGGAAGAACTTGTCGAGGAGGGCGGCGAGCAGATTGGGAAATTGAGAAGGGGCCTGTCCTCGACCTCGCCCTTATCGGAGCCGCTCAAAGGTTGAATGAAATCGCGACGTACGGAACGCTCGCTGCGCTGGCTGAACAGCTGGGTGAATCTGCCGCTCAGAAGCTCCTGCTCGATACGCTGGAGGAAGCGAAGTCCGCCGATGAAAAGCTGACGGTGTTGGGACAAGGAACCAGCGTCGAAGAGGCAGCGACTCAATAACCGTTGCGACATCTAAAAGCGTCGGTACCATCGGACAGGGGCTGCGTCCCAATAGTCGACATTAAAGCCCACCGGGCGTAACACCGCTTATCCTCAGGCCCGGCCTCCTGGGCCTGAGGACTCCTTGGACCTGAGGTCCGCCTACGACTCAATTTCTATCATCAGCTTCCACCCGAGGCAGGGTTGGTAGCTGACGAAGGCGTGGCGGGTCCGGCCTTCTTATGCATCTTGTTGTGAGAACTGGTCGTCGCCGGTGCCATGGTGTTAGCCCCTGACGCGCCTGAGACCGTATCGGTCGACCCGCTAGAGTTTGGCTTGCTCATTCCAGTACCGCCTTGTCCTCCAGCGGCACCGCCGCCCGCGCCTTGGGCGAAAACGCTGCCCGATGTTCCAACTAAAAGCGCCGAAATCAAAACCCCTATCGTCGCAACTCGCATGGCAGTCTCCTCAAGTACGAACCGGTCAACACCGGACGGCGTTAATCCGTAGGTTCGTGACCGCAATTCGCATACCGTGCCGGCGGCAAAGCAGCTTGGAACCAGGAAACGACGAGCCCCTCTGTTGCAGTCGCCTGAAGCGAAAATTATGTTGCGGTGCAGCGAAAATACGCCTATAACCATCCAAATGGATGTCCACCGGATGGAAAAATGGAAAACCCCGCGTCCCGCGGCACGAGTCGCCCCAGGGGCGGCGAGTCGGAAAAAATCACGATCAACCTCGGCCCTGTCGACCTCGGCCAGATCGATCTGCTGGTGGAAGAAGGCTTTTATTCAAACCGGACGGACCTGATCAGAACCGCCATTCGCAATCAGTTGGCGCTGCATGCACAGGTCGTTCAGGAAACGGTGACACGCCGTGCGCTTGTGCTCGGCCTACAGCATTTTTCGCGGCAGGATCTGGAAGCGGTTCGTGCCGCTCATCAGCGCCTCACCATCCAGGTGCTGGGACTCGCCAGCATCGCTGGCGACGTCACCCCGGAACTCGCACTCGCGACCATCGAAAGCGTCGTGGTGTTGGGTGCCTTTCACGCATCGACTGCCGTCAAGACAGCGCTCGCCGACAGAATCCGCTAGCAGCGCGTCCGACGCTCAATCCTTAACGGACCAACACTAGGAAACTCGAACAAGGTTTTCTGAACTCCATGCGCGAAGCAATGACTTTGCTGCGCACCCGCGGCCCCGCCGAAGCTACGCAGGCGATACAACGTGCCCTGCGCGGGGAGACCGGAGGTGTCGTGAACGGGGCGGTGCCACGCGAGGTGACCCCGGAAGCCGCTACCGTTGTATTCGAGGCGCCGGCGAAAAGGAACGCCGAAACGCTCAAACCGCGAGAAGTCCGCGTTGACGTCGAGAACCGGGGACATTTCAGCACGCATATGTATTCGAATGCCGTGGGCCGCCGGCAATATAGACTGTATGTGCCGGCAGGCAATCACAGCGAGCCGCTGCCATTGATCGTGATGCTGCATGGCTGCACACAGAACGCCGATGATTTCGCGGCGGGCACGCAGATGAATTCGTTGGCTGAGCAGCATCGATTTCTCGTCGCCTATCCCGAGCAGCCGCAGCAGGCAAATCCGTCGAAGTGCTGGAACTGGTTCAAACCCGATGATCAGCGTTGCGGACGCGGTGAACCGTCGTTGATCGCAGGCATAACACGCGAAATTATTGGAGCCCACAGCGTCGATCCCGCGCGCGTGTACGTCGCGGGTCTGTCCGCGGGGGGAGCAATGGCGGCGATCATGATTGGCGCGTATCCAGAGCTGTACGCGGCCGCAGGTGTGCATTCTGGTCTTCCAGCAGGATGCGCACACGATCTTCCCTCCGCGCTCGCGGCCATGAAAGGCGGCAGGCCTCCCAGACACGCACGAGACGCCATGGACGGTACCGCCTCATTACCGAAGCGGCCGGTCATCGTCTTTCACGGCGACGCGGACGCCACGGTTCACATGCGGAATGCCATGCGGCTCGTTCAGGGTTTCGACGCGCGACTGCATGACGGCCGCGAACCGCGTCGGACAGTTGCAGGTCGACGTGCGTGTACCGTCTCCCATCTGGTCTCCACGAACGGCATGGACGCCGAACTGTGGACTATTCACGGGGCACCACACGCGTGGGCAGGCGGAAATGCGCGGGGCAGCTACACCGATCCCATGGGGCCAGATGCGAGTGCGGAAATGCTGCGATTTTTTCTTGAGCATCCGCTGCGGCGATAACGCGATGACGCGGGCCGAGTGATGGCGCTGGCTGTTAATGTGTGAAGGCAGCGGCAACCCACAAGTTGCGCGCGTCAGGACCATCAGCAAGACGGTCAGCGTGTCATCGTCAGGACGAAGAACCCCGCGATACGCACGCAAGCCCTCGCGCGCCAGGCAGCAACAAACTTGGCGACCGCGTCATCGGACAAGGCTGCGCATCATTCCATGCCGAAGGCGCAGGCTGCGAATCAGGCACGAGGGCTTCCTGTTCGGTCTGACTGTTGCAGTTGGGCTTGCATTAACGTTCGTCGGATGCGCGTCGCAGCCGCTATCGTTGTCGACGCCGGGCGAGTCTGCCGAGCAGTCTCCTTTCCCCCGGCGCTGAATGGACACATGCTGCTCCTGCCACGCAGGGTTTCTCGCAGGAGCGTATCGATCAGGCCATTGCTTACGGAAAGGAGAGAGAATCAACGTCCGTTATGGTGGTCTACAACGGATCTCGGACCCAGGGGATGAAGATTACAATGGTCTCTGCGTTTACCACTATGAGGCCTTCCTGAAAGATGACTAGCGCCGGGCGCGAGACCTTCACACACTGACGGCGAACACTGCCACAGTTCACACAGGGCAAATTGGGCAACGAAGCCAGTAATTGCCGCCTTCATGGCGCCCCCTTCTTCAACTTCACGTCGCGCGAAAGTTCGCAGCGTCGGCTCCCAGATATTCTAGACAGAGTATCCCTGACCGCCAAACTGCTCTTGCCGTACGGCCGGCTCAGTTACTGAGCAGTTGTTGGTCAATGTCAACCAGTCGCCGCTAACAGGATTCGACAGCAACAGGCTGTGACAGGCAAACCGACATCTTCGGCGTGGTCGGACCGCGCAGCGTGACTATCCGGGCCGAGGGGTGTGGCGAGCATGTTCAACTGGAAATGGCCGTTCACTAATGCGGATTCAACCGGTCGACGCAACACAATCGAAGTTGCGTAAGCAGCGGGAGAGTTGCAGATGAAGTACAGCCCGGACCTTTTATAGCGAAAGCCAGAAAGCGTTAATGTGGGAGCTCTGACAGAAAGGCGAGTCGCTTCAGCATATTGCGCAACTGTTCGATCGGAATCACTCGTCGGTGCAGGGAATCCTGGCGCAGACAGGTGGAATACGGCCGGCACTACGACGTCGTTCCAGACTGGCGTTGACGTTGGCCGAGCGCGAGGAGATTTCACGCTCACTGGTAGTCGGGACTCGACCCGTTCGGTGGCCAGCAGGCTTGGACGGGCACCGTCAACCATCAGCAGGGAAATCCGGCGAAATAGCGGATCTCCAGGCTATCGGGCAAACCACCCCGTTGCGACGCCTCGGGCCTGGTGTACGTCGGCGGCGCCAGTGATGTTGACCAGCGCCGCAATATCCGAAGCGCATCCTCCGATTCAACGTGCCGCCGAATCGTCTGGCAAACCGTACGAGTCCAGTAAGTCGACGCCCAATCGCAAGACTTCGACGGGCGCTTCCAGGCGTTCCGTGAGACCTTTCTGGTATGCCTTGAAGGCAGGAAGCTCGGTGACGGCTGCCGAATCGTCAGCGGCGAGATTCACGAAGAGGTGAATGAATTCACGGCCGTTTCTGAACAGCGCATAGGCGGTGTGTTCGGGCGCCGTATTCCGGAGGCTATCGAACACAGCCCGCGACAGCGCTTCGTTTTCCGCGGTTTGTTCGGGTTTGATGGTGTAGCGCACCAGTGTCAGTCGTTGCATGATTTCTTCCTTTCACGGTTATCGGCGCCGGTGTGGTCCGATAACCGTAAAGACGACGGCGACAAGCTAAAGGATGCGCGCAAAAAAAATTTTTCCGGACCGCATCCTTTGGGTGAGCGGGAACGTCTATTCGATATCGGGGTGCGGGATCAACCGGAGGATTCGGCTTTGGATGCGAATGAACTCACTCAACTGATGGCGGCGATGCGCCCGCGTCTGCATCGGTATTGCACGCGCATGATGGGCTCGGCTTTCGATGGAGAAGACGTCGTTCAGGAGACGCTGTCCAATGCGGTCGCGGCCTGTTCGGCAGCCGGCGAGATTTTGCACCCGGAAAGCTGGTTGCTGGCCATTGCTCATCACGCGGCGCTGGATGCACTGCGCCGCCGCAAGCGACAAGGCCACCAGGAGTCCGACGAGGCGCTGGCGAATCTGACGGACCACGGCGCCCAGGCCGATGCGAGAGTGGCGGCGACCGCGAGTCTCGCGATGTTTCTGCATCTGTCCGTCGTTCAGCGCTCTTGCGTGGTCCTTGCGGATGTACTTGGCTATTCGCTAACGGAAACGGCAGCGATCCTGAGTGTCAGCGTTCCATCAGTCAAGGCCGCGCTGCACCGGGGGCGCGGTCGGCTCAGGGAACTGGTCGGCGTATCCGACGCCGCGCTACCGCGCCTCGCCGAAGCCGACCTCGAGCGGCTGCGCGCTTACGCCGAGCGTTTCAACGCTCGCGACTTCGACGCGTTACGCGATCTGCTCGCCGAAGAAGTCCGTCTCGACCTCGTGAGTCGAGCGCGTCTGGCGGGCCGTAAAGACGTCTCGGTCTACTTCACGCGGTATGCGGAGTCGATCGGCTGTTCGCTGTCATTGGGCTGGGCCGAGCATCGCCCGGTGCTGCTGGCTACCGATCCGGTAGTGGCCGACGCGGGCGTGGCATATGTCATCCTGCTGGATTGGACCGACGACGACCGTATCATCGCGATCCGCGACTTCCGGTTCGCGCCTTACGTGATGGAAAGTCTCACGGTGCAGCGACTGTGATCGGCAAGGCGAGGCGGCGGCGCTAACACTGTTGCGATAGGTACGACTGTCCGGTGAGTGCCGCATTCTGAGCAGGAGATCCCGCTGAGATACATTCTTTCTTCAATTTGCCGAACTCGTTCCGGCGCCAGGGGAGGCGATTGCCGAAAAGAGTTATCGCGACGCGTTCGAAGACACCGATCTGGAGCAGGTGCTGTCGAGGCTCGGCGTTGGTCAGCTGACCTACGATACCCGCTCTGGCAGGATTATCAGCGTTCACCACGGCGCCACCGACGTGAAAAAGGTGCGTCAGCGTGCTCACGATCACAGCAAGATCGATCATCAGCATATCGATGTAATTCCTATCCAGCTCGACGAGCTTCAAAGAGAAAAGCGATATAAGGTGGACCATGCCAGTAAGACGCTGGTTGAAGCACCTGCGAATGAAGGTATCGGTTTCAGCTTTGGCGCGACCTCGGCGTAAAGCAGTAAAAACCCTGCTTCGCCGGTAATGCCGTTCGGTCAAGCACTGAACTGCATCCTTGCCACCCGCAAGCGCACACGAAAATCATCATCCTTTGCCAGCCGAATCGTGACACGGCCCTGTTGACCCGCGTACTTTCAGCACGGCTGGCACCGTATATCCTTGCCGCGTCGCGTGGCCGTCTAGCGCATCGAGCAGATGCCTCGCGGCCACCGTGCCGATCTCGCGTGTGTCCACGTACATCGTCGTAAGGGGCGGGCGCGCTTCGCGTGCGATCGCGAGATCGTCGAAGCCGGTGACGGAAAGGATGCCGCGAAAGCGGCTTGCGGTCACCGGCATGATTAAGGCCACTGCTGACGGGCGTGTTTTACGCGCAGGATCGTCACCACTTCATCGCTGGCGCGATAGAACACAATGTAGTTGCGGTGAATGATCATTTCGCGGGTGCCTCGAACGCGCCCGGCACGATACAGCGTTGGGCGCTGTCGAAGGCCGTCAACCTTGGTGCGGATCTTTTCCACCAGCCCGAGCGCGGCATCGGGATTGTCCCGTCAAATGTAGTCGAGTATGTCAAAGAGGTTGTTTTCTGCCTGTACCTTCCATTCAAGCCTTCGCACGCTTGCCCTTCCGCATTGCCTCAATGCGTGCATCGGCTTCGTTCATTACGTCGTCGTGCGCGATCGTCGGACGCGGGTCGTCGATGGCATCCTGTACCTGCTGGCTCACCCACTTATCGTAGGCCGCGGCGCTCGCGTGCGTAGCCTTCATCGCCTCGGCGCGGTCGGGCCGGCTGTGTCGGTCGATTTCAACTTCATCCGGCCGCCAGGCCTCGAGCGAAAATTTTCCCGTCTGCAGGCCGAGTTCGCGAATCACCTCAAGTGCCTTGACCGGGTTGCGAAACGCGCGTGGCCGGCGATTGTTCGACGTGACGAGCACGGCTGTACCAGCGGCGCGGTTTTCGAGTTCGACGTAGAAGGAGCCGCCTTGGGCCTTCAGAATGGCAGATAGGACGCCACCCGCGAGAGCGGCAGCCGTAGCCTGAGATACGTCCAAGGTTTTCTCCTGGCGTCGGGCGGCTCAGGACATTCGAGCGGGCCGCAGAGGGCGCCCACCGCGCACAAGAGCTCGTCCGGAAGCAGAGGCGACGGCCGCCGGCATTTCATGGGCTCGGGAATGGGTTGACGCCAATGCGTGAAAAGAAGTAGCGCTCGCGCCGGAAATGCTCACGGCCCATTCCTGTCGCTGAAGACAGGGTCCCAACTTGGAAAGGTGCAACAGAGATACGCGAAAGCCGACTCCGCCGTTAATGCCAGGGCCTGCGCCTCCTCTCGTGTTGCCGGTTCGATGCCTCGATCCCAGCACTCGGCAACGACAATGCAGGACGTAAGAATTGTCCAGACCATGCTTGCCGCTTGTTTACGCGAGTCGGGGCGATCTCGTCACACGCCCGGCTGCGCGCCGCATAAACCTAGCATCCGGGTAGGCGCTTTATCGCTGCTGCCAACGATTGTCGAGTGGACCAGTACGCTGCCCACGGGTCCTGCGACTGGAAGCTGAGAGAAAGTTTCCTCCAAAGGAAGGCGTTAGCGCGTACGTTTATTGGAGGCTGTACGTTAAAAGCGGACAACGCAGATAACGGTACACAAGCGCCAAGCGGCCAATTCCTTCGAGGGGGCGATGCAATCCGGGTTCGCGGAGTGGATTTGCGTCTATGCCCACCGCGTGCGCAAGCGCAAGTTACCGCTGCCAATGCAATTAGCATCATCGTCCCATCGTGGCTTCAAGATCTCACTGCCAGTCGTTGCCTTCGTGCTCATGAGCCACTGTCCTTTCGCGCTTCGTGGGAATACCGACCCGCAGCGTCACCGGCGTCGCCTCGGCGAGGATACCGCTGGCAATTTTCACGTGACATGGAGGCTTCGTTTCCCTTCGTGAATTGGTGCGTTGCAGCAATTTGTGTTACATTGTCAGCCTGAGTGTCATTGCGCCAAGTCTTGCGCTTCCCAAGCGCCCGCTCGTATCTGCGGGCCGCGTTCATTGCCCGTTGCGATCACCGTTGTGCCGCCCATAGCCCTGGAATGTGCATGGTTTGCCCGCTGTGGCGTCGGCGGCCCGTGGCCTCGCGATCGTTGGGCAAACCCGTCCAGGAGAATGTATGGCAAAGGTTGATCGGAGCAACTCACGTCCGGACATAGCTACATCCGCGCCGACCGCATCGGCCCAGCGCGCATCGAGGGGCAAGGCCGCCGCAACCCTGCTGCCGGTGGAAACAGTGTCGCGGGACGATGAGCAGCAGCGCCAGATGCGGGCACTCATCCAGCTCGGCAAGGAGCGCGGCTACCTGACCCATGCCGAAATCAACGATCATCTGCCGGACAACTTCGCGCAGACCGCTGCCATTGAAACCATTGTCAGCACCTTCAATGACATGGGCGTAGCAGTCTACGAGCAGGCACCTTCAGCGGAGGCGCTGCTTTTGAACGACGCGGCGCCGGCAGCCATGTCGGATGACCAGGCCGACGAGGAGGCCGAGGTCGCGCTTTCTACCGTTGATTCGGAATTCGGGCGCACGACCGATCCCGTCCGGATGTACATGCGTGAAATGGGCGCGACCGGATTATTGACTCGCGCGGGCGAGGTTGAGATTGCGAAGCGCATTGAAGACGGCCTCCACGAAATGGTCCAGGCGATTGCGGCCTGCCCGGCGACCATCTCCACGATCCTTCTGAGCGCGAAGCAGGTTGAAGCCGGCGAACTGAGCATCGACGAACTGGTTGATGGCATCAATGAGAAAACCGAATCGGTCGAACTGTCCTCGTCGGACCAGGCTGAAACGCCGGACATCGAGCAGGCCATCGCTGATGGTGACGACGCCGGGAGCGACGAGGGCGATGAGGACAGTGAGTTCGAAGAGCGGGACACGGCGAGGGCGCACGAAGCGCGTCTGAAACAGCTCACGAGCGACAGCCTCGCTATATTTGCACGAGTGCGCGAACTGTTCGAGCAGATTTCTGGTTCCTGTGCTGCGCAGGGTAAGGGGCGCGTGACCCACGCTCACCTGTGCGAAGCTATCCAGCGCGAGCTGGCGCCCATTCGCTTTACGGCGCGAACCATCGACCGGCTATGTACCGACGTGCAACAGCAGGTCGCACAGGTGCGTGCGGTCGAGCGGCATATCCTGCAAATTGCCGTTGACCGGTGCGGCATGCCGCGCGAGAAATTCGTCGCGTCGTTTCCTGGACAAGAAACTGATCTCACGTGGACTGAAAACACGGCGGCGTCGTCGCGCGCGTACGGCGACGCGCTCGAACGTAGTCTGCCGGCAATTCAGGCCGAACAGCAGAAGCTTCTCGATATCGAAGCGAAGGTCGGACTGTCGTTGCAGCAGCTGAAGAAAATCAACCGGCAGATGATGGCGGCTGAGTCAAAGATGCGGCAGGCAAAGCGCGAGATGGTCGAGGCCAACCTGCGGCTCGTGATCTCCATTGCGAAAAAATACGTGAACCGGGGCATGCACTTTCTGGATCTCATCCAGGAAGGAAATATCGGCCTGATGAAAGCCGTCGACAAATTCGAATATCGACGCGGCTGGAAGTTTTCAACCTACGCAACATGGTGGGTGCGGCAGGCAGTGACGCGTTCACTTGCGGATCAGGCCCGCACGATCCGGGTGCCGGTGCACATGATCGAGTCGATCAACAAGCTGAACCGGATTTCCCGCGAGATCCTGCAGCAGACCGGACGCGAGGCTCATCCTGCCGCGTTGGCGCAGCGCATGGAACTGCCGGAACAGAAGGTTCGCGGCATGTTGAAGGTCGCGAGGCAACCCGTATCGCTCGAGACGCCAGTGGGTGAGGATGCCGACGCGACACTTGGCGATATGATCGAAGATCCGATGGCGGCATCGCCCGCAGATGCGGCCGTGCAGGCGAACCTGCGCGTCGCAATCGATGAGGCGCTCGATGCATTGTCGCCGCGTGAAGCGAAGGTGTTGCGGATGCGTTTCGGGATCGATACATCGACTGACTATACGCTCGAGGAACTGGGCAAACAGTTCGACCTGACGCGCGAACGCATCCGGCAGATCGAAAGCAAGGCAATGCGAAAACTGATGCACCCGAGTCGCGCCGCCAGGCTTCGGCCATTTCTCGACCATTAACGCGTAGACTCGTGCATAAGCGGGTTGCGCTGTTTCAGGGACGGCAGGCGCTCCCGATCGTCGAGCGCATAGGCCGTTGTGGAGCGCACCGGGCCCGGACGGCTCAATGCGCTTCACGCCTCATCGGACAGCGGATCGTCGTACGCTACCGCCGACTCACAGCAGGACTGCCTGCTGCAGAAGTTCCAGAGCCTTCAATTCGTCCAATCGGCCCGTGCGTGCCTTACCTGCCAGCGTCTTGATCAACGCTTCCGCGATTGGCGCGATACCGACAAGGTTGTCCAGGCTGGTGACGGAAGCGGGGAGCGACACGGGGTTTTGCTGCGGGATTGCAGCGGCTGGAAGCAATTGAGCGGTGGGCGGTGTGACCACCGGCAGCTTGCCATCACTGCCTTCAGAGGAACGACCGGCGGCCTCGGCGGAGGCACCGCTTATGTGATCTTGCTGGCTGACGACGATTGCCTCTGTCGCTTCTCCGGCATCCGCTGAAGCAGGCGAGGCGCTGTCTGGCTCAACCGGGACGCCCGTCCGCGCGCGCCGCGTGTGCACCTTCGAACTTACGGGTCTTCCTGACGCATCGTCGTTCGCGGTGGCCGCAATCGGCTCGTGTTGATCCGCGGACGCACGTCCGCGCGAAGCGGGAGTGAGCAGCCGTGACACCGACTCGGGAATCTCCGCTTCCGAGCGGGGCGAGTCCAACCAGCCAGTCGGCAAACCAAGTCGCTCCGTGAAACGGTTCGCCTCGACATCGTCCATGCGCTTCTTGCCATATAGCCGATGTGCCATGTTTGACTTGGTCATGGATAGGACTACACCAAGTCGCGCTTTGGATCCGTTGCGACCCGTAAGGACGTGGAGGTTCTGCCGTCGAATGTTTTCGACCGTAGCGCTGTCGTCTAACGCCAGCGGGTGCTGCCGGGTCGCTTCAGAAGAGGCTCTGGATTTCGAAGATGAATCTTTTCCTGGTGCATGGGTGCCAGTCGGTCTGGCCATCTGGCTTCGACTCTTTTTGACGGTCACCGGCGACCCGCCCGTTGCTTTCTTTGGCATTTCCGTTTCCTCGGACAGGTTATCTTCCAGCATGGGTTGTTGGCCGCCGTTCGGGGCGGAAGCCGGTACGGGCGTTTCAGACTCCACCTCGGGCTCGTCGTCTGGTTTGACAAAGTCGAGCGGTGACTTCAGACGGGCGATGGTTTCGGGCGCGAGCGCAGGATGGGGCTGGTCAAAGAAACCGTGCGGAAGCCCAAGCGTGGTTTCCATATGAAAAGCGGTCTCGGGCGTGAATCTTTCGCCCTTCATCAGTTCGGCCACTCGCGTCATGTTCGAGTCGAGTCCGAGCGCGATATTCTCTGCGCCCACGGCATCGACGAGAAACTGAAATGATCGTGTTTTGAAAATCGACGCAGTCTGAGTGGAGTCTCGAGGCGGTGCCTTCACGTACGGTTGTCCCTGCCTGTTGGGCGGTGACTTTTTCACGTGACGAGGTTGGCGCTGGCCGCTGTCCCGAGGTCCCGCATGTCGTCCGCGGGGTTGACTCATAAAATAGGGCTCCGTGCGATCATTGATGTTCTGGCTCGTGAATTATAGACGAGGGTAGACTTCGAACATCGGATGCGTTAGCCTGCCCATCTAGCGAGAAATACCCCCACGCGGCGCACGAATGATGAAGAGCCCGAATCTATCATTGGCCGCGGCTTGTCATGCGACGCCAATATTGTTTTTCGTCCCTGTGTGTTATACCGAGCAAAGCAGGATACTGCCATTGCCTCTGTCCGTTTTCCGGCCTTTTTAGACCCGTCGGTTTAGCCAATCAGGAAGGCGCCGCTTCACTAGTACGACAAAGCGGCGGCATACGGTGAGTCAGGTTGAACGCGAACAGTCGGCCGCGAGCTGCGCTGCAGTGCCCCGAGGAAACCCTCTGTTGGATTTTGCTGCACTACTCCAAAACCTGACGGTCGTGCTACGCACACAATTCGGGGCGGATTCAACCGGTGGATGCAATAGTCCGTTGGAATCGTTCGGCTGGCATTTCGTAGTTCAGGGTCTTCCTGGGACGCTCATTAAGGCGTCCTGCCACGGCGTCGAGTTTGGCCTGTGAACGCACTGACAGATCGGTACCTTTCGGGAAGTACTGCCTCAATAGTCCATTGGTGTTCTCATTCGAACCACGCTGCCAGGGATGTTGCGGGTCGCAGAAGTAGACGGCAATGTCTGTGGCAACGGTGAACCGCATGTGGTTGGCCATCTCCGTTCCACGATCCCATGTTAGCGATCTATAGAGTTCCTGTGGCAACTTGCCGGCATGCCTGATGAGTGCATTGATGACCGTCTCGCTGTCCTTACTGGCTATCTTCACCAGCATCACATAGCGTGTCTGGCGCACGACGAGCGTCGCAATCTGGCTGTTCGCGCTACCGCACAGCAGATCACCTTCCCAGTGTCCCGGTACCGCGCGGTCTTCAACTGTCGCTGGACGTTCGCTGATCGATACCGTGTCGCGAATCCTGCCGTGATCATCCGTCTTCTGCGTGTGATGGCGCGAACGGCGCATGGCCCGAGTACGCCGCAAATGTTCCAGCAGCTCCTTCTTCAGGGCACCGCGTGCCTGGATGAAGAGACTGCGATAGATGGTCTCGTGTGACACGTGGAAATCCTCGTTGCCCGGGTATGCGCGCCTGAGCCCTCCGGCGTTCCGCTGAGGCGACCACTCCAGCTGGAGTTTGTCTGCCACGATGCGTGCCAACATCCGGTGTTCAACCAGTTTACAGAGTTTGGGCCGCGGCGCCCGATCCCAGGGGACTGCGCTGGTCGGCGATCCGCAGATCGTCGCCGAGCGGTTGCGCGAGTACATGGAGATCGGCGTCGACCGGTTCGTGCTGTCTGGCTACCCGTATCTGGAGGAGGCCGTGCGCTTCGCGGGACTGGTGTTTCCGCTGATACCGGGCAAGCGCGCGATTACCGAATCGAGCAGAACCTATACCGGCAGTCCATTCGACGTGCGTGGTTTGGGTGCGCAAGGCGGGTCGCCAGGGCATCTCATCGAGTGACCGCGAAGAGGCCTTGAGCGACCGGCACGCGCGCGTGGTTGACATGCTTTGAGAGCCGGCGTATTTGCCTGATTTATTTGGTGCGACGCCCGGCAACATTGCGAACGAAACAGCGCGCTGGCTGACCGGCCGCCCCGGCCGGACTCGGACACCTCCATTCCATTTGCCGATCTTTAGAAATGAAATTTGATTGGTTCTGTTGCCCTTACCGCCTGGCTCATGATCGCTTCTGATGGCTATAGACGGTTTGCCGCGCTGTGGCGGCACTTTCCATCACCAAGGAGGCGACATGACAGCAGTACTCGAACAACGACCGGTCCACGCAGAGCTCGAGACGGCACGCGAAAAGGCGGCAACGGCAGGGCTCCCTTATGCCGGCGGCGTCGCGCCGCAGGACGCATGGGCGCTTTTTTCCAGTGGCGCTGCGCTGCTGGTGGATGTGCGAACGGCAGAGGAGCGCAAGTTCGTCGGCCATGTGCCGGGCACGGTGCACGTGCCGTGGGCGACGGGCACGAGTCTCACGCGCAATCCGCGTTTTGTGCGCGAGCTCGAAGCGAAAACTGGCAAGGACGCGGTCGTTCTGCTTTTGTGCCGCAGCGGCAATCGCTCGGCGCTGGCGGCCGAAGCGGCGGCCAAGGCGGGCTTCACGCAGGTTTTCAACGTGCTGGAAGGTTTCGAAGGGGATCTGAACGACGGCCAGCATCGCGGCGCAGTGAATGGCTGGCGCTTTCACGATCTGCCGTGGGTGCAGGACTAGCGCGGGCTTGTTGGCGCCTTCGGGGATGCGCGCGCTTCGCGCGACGAGGCGCAGCCTGACGAGCCGCGTGCCGGTCATCAATCACAGGGAGCATGGCAGTGGCGGCATTCGATATCGACGACATCGCCGGATCGTTACAAACGGTCCGGCAACAATGGCGTGACGTGCAGCGTCGCGCGCTGGAGCCAGGCGGCCGCGATCTGCCGTCGCGCGACGCACTCGCAACCGTCATCGACGCGCTGAAGGGCGCGCTGTTTCCAATGCGGCTCGGGCCGCCCGACCTGCGACAGGAAAGTGAAAACTTCTACGTCGCGCACGCGCTCGATGCAGCGTTGAACGGTCTTCTGGCGCAGGCGCGGCTCGAACTGCAATACGCGGCACGACGCGAAAGAATCGATGGCGAGGCGATAGAAGGCCGCGCGATCGAAGCAATCCGCGCATTCTCGCGGCGCCTGCCCGCGATTCGCTCGCTGCTCGACAGCGATGTGATCGCGGCGTACCACGGCGATCCCGCGGCCGGCAGCGTCGACGAGGTGCTGCTGTGCTATCCCGGCGTGCTCGCGATGATCCATCATCGGCTCGCTCACGAACTCTATTGCCTTGGCCTGCCCTTGCTCGCGCGGATCGTCGCTGAACTCGCGCATGCGCAAACCGGTATCGACATCCATCCAGGTGCGCGAATCGGCTCGGGCTTTTTCATCGATCACGGCACCGGTGTCGTGATCGGCGAGACCTCCGTGATCGGCGAGCGGGTACGCGTGTACCAGGCGGTGACGCTCGGCGCGAAGCGCTTTCCGCTCAACGAAAACGGTCACCCCGAAAAGGGGCTTGCGCGCCATCCGATCGTCGAGGACGACGTCGTCATCTACGCGGGCGCGACGATTCTTGGCCGTGTGACGATCGGACGTGGCGCGACGATCGGCGGCAACGTGTGGATCACGCACGATGTCGCGCCGGGCTCGCACGTCAGCCAGGCGGTACTGCGCAGTGAGTCGGCGCGAGCGGCGGCGCCGGCCGCCAACGCGATATCGGCGGAGGTACCGGGATGACAGCACTTGTGCGCGACTTCGGGGCGACGGTGCGGTCCTTGCGCGAAGCGCTGTCGTGGTCGCAGGAGCAGCTTGCCGAGTTTGCGGGGCTAAGAAGCGTTAACAAAATGAGTTCTTCAGTCTTCGCCAGCAGATGATGCAGCATGCGATTTTCATGAAGGCTTCATGGATGGAGGCAAGACGTTCGAAGCGGATACGCAGTCGTCGAAAGTTATGGAGCCATGAAATGGTGCGCTCGACAACCCAGCGTGTTTTGCCCAGTCCGCTGCCATGTGGCTCGCCGCGTCGGGCGATTTCAGTCGCGATGCCGGCTGCGTGTAGCGGACGTCGGTATTTGTCGTGATCGTAGCCTCGGTCGCCCTGAACAATATGGGGCTTCGAAAGTGGCCGGCCGCGCTTGCCAGCAATGGGCGCGATGGCGTCAACCAGTGGGCGAAGCTGGGTAACGTCGTTACGGTTGGCGCCTGTGAGGATTACCGCGAGCGGGATGCCCTGCGCCTCGGTGATGAGATGGTGCTTTGAACCGGGTCGCGCGCGATCCGTGGGATTCGGTCCCGTTTTTGACCTGCGCCCACTGCGCGGATCGAGGAGGAATCGACGATGACACGGGACCAGTCAATCTGGTCAGCCGCACGCAGCTTTGCTAGCAGGACTTCATGCAGTCGGTCCCAAACGCCGGCAGCCTGCCAGTCCCGCAGACGGCGCCAGCAACTCATGCCGCTGCCGCAGCCCATCTCGCGTGGCAGCAGGTCCCAGCGCAGGCCTGTCTGCAGGATGAACAGGATGCCCATGAGGAGCGCACGATCATCAAGCGGTTTGCGCCCAGGATAACGGCTTCGCCTTGGTTTGGGAGGGGGCAGCAACGGTTCGATCAGTGCCCAAAGTTCGTCGTCGAGTATAGGTTTAGCCATGTCCTTTTCGTCGTCGAAACAATGAAAAGGTTAACAGGATTCATCGAGAGTAAACAGCCCCCCTCGTTCATTTTGTTAAGGGTTCTAAACCGGTCGTATGTCGGCGAGATCGAACGGGGTAGTGCGATCGCGTCGATCGTTACGGCCGACAAGCTGGCGCGCGCGCTCAACGTGCCGATCGCGACGCTGCTGTGCGCGCCGCCGACGGCCGAGGCGTCCGCGTACGAGCAGGGCGCCGCGTCATCCCGGCTTCCCGCCTGATCGTTGCGCTCCAGGATTGAATTCGCAGTGCTTCACGGGCACAGGTAAGCCGCGTCGCGACGGGAAGCAGGGCCCGTTGCACGCGTGATGATGGCTATAGCATGTTGAGCCAGTATTTGAGTCTCCTGATAATTCCCTGCCGTCATAAGCATTCCCGTTTTTCTTCTATAGACCCTGGAGCCTTCGTATGTCGACGTCAGCGAGCGGCCAGACCGCGCTCGGCGATAACGCAGCACGGCAATTAGCCAACGCCACTAAAACAGTCCCGCAGCTTTCCACCATCACGCCACGCTGGCTGACCCATCTGCTGCAATGGGTGCCCGTCGAGGCGGGCATCTATCGTCTGAACCGAGTGAAGGATCCGGAAGCCGTTCAGGCCGCCTGCACCGCGCGCGAAGACGAAAGCACGCTGCCCACGACGTACGTTCCTTACGAGGAAAACCCACGCGAGTACTTCCTCAATGCGGTCAGCACGGTTCTCGACGTGCACACGCGGATCTCCGATCTCTACAGCAGCCCGCATGATCAGATCAAGGAACAACTGCGTCTGACGATCGAGACGATCAAGGAAGTACAGGAAAGCCAGCTCATCAACAATCCGGACTACGGTCTGCTTGCGAACGTCGATGAAGAACAGCGCGTATTTCCGCTGACGGGCGCACCGACACCGGACGATCTCGACGAGCTGCTGACGAGAGTCTGGAAGGAGCCGGCGTTTTTCCTCACGCATCCGCTCGCGATCGCGGCGTTCGGCCGCGAGTGCACGCGCCGTGGCGTACCGCCGCCGACGGTCAGCCTGTTCGGCTCGCAGTTCATCACGTGGCGCGGCATTCCGCTGATTCCGTCGGACAAGGTGCCGGTCGCCGATGGCAAGACGAAGATTTTGCTGCTGCGTGTCGGCGACAAGCGTCAGGGTGTGGTCGGTCTCTATCAGCCGGGCGTCGCCGGCGAGCAGGGGCCGGGGCTGTCGGTGCGTTTCATGGGCATCAACAACCAGGCGATCGCATCGTATCTGATCTCGCTGTATTGCTCGCTCGCCGTTCATTCACCCGATGCGCTCGCAGTGCTCGACGACGTAGAGATCGGCAAATACCATGACTATCCAGACACCTACCGGTAGTCCGCTCAGCGCGGGGGCATCGTCAGCGGTGCCGCCGTCCGTGTTGCCGGCGGGACTGCCTGATCCGGCGCTGCTCGCACTCCTCGCGACCGAGTTCTTCAGCGCGTTGCCGGGCGGCGCGCCCGCACCGGATGTGTCGGCAGGTCATGCGTGGGCGCCGAAGGCAGCAAATTCGCACCCGGCCTCGCCCTACTATTTCATGCAGGCGCCGGCGCATGGCTGGTCGCGTCCCGATCAGCAGATCGCGTTGCCAGCGAGCGGCGCTGCCGCACCCGGTTCATTCGGACTTCCTGGCGAGGACGAGTTGCGCGAGTTGCTGTCGATTCATCGCTTCCCGCCGGTAGGCGATCCGCTTGGCTTGCCGCGTGGCGGCGCGCCGTACTTCGTCGAGGGCACGCAGGGCAACGCCGATTCACGCGCGCTCGCGGCAGGCACACCGGCAGGCCGCCCGCTGTTCGACGTCAACGCGATTCGCCGTGATTTTCCGATTCTTCAGGAGCGCGTGAACGGCAGGCAGCTGATCTGGTTCGATAACGCGGCGACGACGCAAAAACCGCAGTCCGTGATCGACCGGCTCGCGTATTTCTACGCGCACGAAAACTCGAACATCCATCGCGCCGCGCATACGCTCGCGGGCCGTGCGACGGATGCCTACGAAAACGCCCGCAGCACGGTGCAGCGCTTCATCGGCGCGTCGTCGCCGGACGAGATCGTGTTCGTGCGCGGCACGACCGAGGCGATCAATCTGATCGCCAAGTCGTGGGGCGTGCAGAACGTCGGCGCCGGCGATGAGATCGTCGTGTCGCATCTCGAACATCACGCCAATATCGTGCCGTGGCAGCAACTCGCGGCGCAAACGGGCGCGAAGCTGCGCGTGATTCCCGTCGACGATTCGGGGCAGGTGCTGCTCGATGAATACCGCAAGCTGCTGAACGACCGCACGAAGATCGTTTCGGTTACCCAGGTATCCAATGCGCTCGGAACGGTGGTGCCGGTGCGCGAGATCGTCGAACTCGCGCACCGGGCTGGGGCGAAGGCGCTCGTGGACGGCGCGCAGTCGGTCTCGCACATGCGCGTCGACGTGCAGGCGCTCGACGCCGACTTCTTCGTGTTCTCGGGTCACAAGATCTTCGGTCCGACGGGCATCGGCGTGGTCTACGGCAAGCGCGCGATTCTCGACGACATGCCGCCCTGGCAGGGCGGCGGCAACATGATCGCCGACGTGACGTTCGAGCGCACGGTGTTCCAGCCGCCGCCGAACCGCTTCGAGGCAGGCACCGGCAATATTGCCGACGCGGTGGGACTCGGCGCCGCGCTCGACTACGTTGAGCGCGTCGGCATCGAGAATATCGCGCGCTATGAGCACGATCTGCTGGAGTACGCGACGCATGCGCTCGCGCCCGTCCCGGGGGTGCGGCTCGTCGGTACCGCGCGCGATAAGGCGAGCGTGCTGTCTTTCGTGCTGAAGGGATATGAAACCGAAGAGGTTGGGCGTGCGCTGTCGCAAGAAGGTATCGCGGTGCGCTCGGGACATCACTGCGCGCAACCGATCCTGCGTCGTTTTGGACTGGAAGCGACGGTGCGTCCTTCGCTGGCGTTCTACAACACGTGCGATGAAGTGGACGCGATGGTGTCGGTGATTCGCCATCTGTCCGCACGGCGGGCCTGAACGGTTCTGCCCGGCATCAGTCGTTCTCTTACGCGAGGCATGGCGCCGACTGGCGTCGTGCCTCGCGCCTCCTGAAGCGACATGGAAGCGGTCTCGAACTTCATCCCCGTTTCGCCCGACGATCGTCGGGCCTACTCTTATTTCCCGCCGCCCGCGACGCGGGCAGGGCAGGCATTTCTGATTCTTTAAGTGCGCCGGTTTTCCTGCACGGCTTGCATCCTGCGTCAGCATGCTTGCGGCCGTTATGGCAGACATGGCCATCGCTGTATCCTCAGTTGCCCACGGGGTTTGTGCAGATTCGCGTGGTGCGCGCCGCACACAGAAGGCACAGTGCATTTTCATTGCAGACACGCGAATAACGTAAGCGCAAATCGGTTGTTATCTGCGGCAACCCGCGTCCCTATACTGGCACGCTGTCCTGTCGATGAACGTCGACGTCTGGCACACGTTTGCCGGTCTGCCTGTCCAGCATGAGGAACGACGAATGCCTGCATCCGATCAACGGAACACCGCTGCTGACGAGCGACTTCACGCCGCGCTCGCGTCGCTGCCCGCGCTAGCGAGCACCATCGGAGAGAACGCCGCGTCGCGGGAAGCGCGGCGCGAATTACCGTTCGACGGTTTCGCATCGTTGCGCCGCTCCGGTCTCGCACGCCTGCGCCTGCCGTTCGAATGGGGTGGCCTCGGTGGTTCGCTCGAAGACGAGTTCGCGGTCATCGCGACGCTTGCGGCCGCGGACAGCAATCTCGCACACGCGCTACGCATCCACTTCGATCAGGTCGAAGCATTGATGCTGTCGCCACGCACACCATTCAACGAAACCCAGATACAACGCATCGCCGATGGTGCGATTTTCGGCGGCGCCTCGACGGAACTGGGCACCGCGCGCCCCGGCGAAATCACGACCCGGCTGCGCCGCGACGGTGCGCACTACCGCCTGAGCGGCCGTAAGTACTACGCGACCGGAACGGCGTTCTCCGACTTCGCGCGCCTGAACCTGCAGGACGAGAACGGCGACCCGGTGCTCGCGATCGTACCGGTGAAGCGCGAAGGCCTGCGCGTGCTAGACGACTGGGACGGCATGGGGCAACGCATGACGGCGAGCGGCAGCCTCGAATTCGATGAGTTACTGGTTCGCGACGACGAAGTGACACCACGTGTGCAGACGGCGCTGGTTGGGCGTCATGGCGGCGCGTTGCGGCAACTGCATCTGGTGGCGGTGGCGGCGGGCATCGTACGCAACGTCGTCGCCGATGCGAAGCATTACGTATTGCAGCATGGCCGTCCCGTGCTGCACAGCCCCGCGCCGTCCGCGCACGAGGATGCCTTCATCCACCAGGTGATCGGCGACCTGGCAGCGCACAGCCATACGATCGACGCGCTCGTGCGCGATAACGCACGCGTGCTCGACCGCTCGGCGCGGGCGATCCGCGAGGGCGCCGCCGACGCCGACGCGCTCGTGCTGGAGAGCTCGCTGGCGACTGCCCGCACGCAGCTCGTCGTCAGCAAGCTCGCGCTCTACGCGGCCGAACGGATGTTCGAGGCGGGCGGCGCGTCGGTCACGTCGCGCGTACACAACTTCGACCGGCACTGGCGCAATCTGCGCACGATCTTCAATCACAACCCGCTGCAGCACAAGGCGCGCGTGATCGGCGACTATGAATTGAACGGCGTGACGACCCACCTGACGGAAGGGCGTGTTTTCTAGCACGAGCCGTGAGGCAGGCAGATCCATCCGCAATCTTTGCGGCGACGAGATAGCGCCGCCAGTCTTCCAACAAGCTCGCGATCGAATTCGCAAGGAAACCTACAAAATGAGTCGAGACCTTCTGATCCTGCTGGAACCGGGCTTCACCGATCCCCGCCATCCGGGTGAGCGTTTCATATGTCCGCATGGCGCGCCGATCGAGGGGCTGCTCGCGAGCGACCCCGCGCGCGTCGCGCGGCTCGACGTGCTGCGCGTGCCGTTCGAGCGGCCACGCAAGGCCGTGATCGAAGCGCTCGATGAAGCGCATCAGGGGCTGCCAACGCTCGTATTTGGCGACGAGCTGCCCGCGCCTGCCGATGTCGAGTCGCTCGGTGAGCGGCGCTTCATCACCGATCCGCACCGCATCCTCGATCTGCTCGCCGAGCGGCACGGCTTTCCTAAAGTCCACTGAGCCAAAGCGAGGGAAATCGCCTATGAGTCAGCTTTCGGCACGCGCTGCACCGCGCCGTCTGCATCTGAACGTCAACATCCTGCACTCGGGTTTCGTGCCATCGGCGTGGCGGCTCGAAGAGGCCGATCCGCGAGCGTTCATCGATGTGGACCACTACGTTCACGTCGCGCGGATCGCCGAGGCGGGCAAGCTCGACGCGGTATTCCTCGCCGACAACGCGGCGATCGTCGATCAGATCGACTTCCGCCCGATCACCGCACTCGAACCGACAGTGCTACTCGCCTGCATCGCCGCGGCGACGACTCACATCGGCGTGATCGGCACCGCCTCGACCAGCTACAACGAGCCGTACAACATTGCCCGGCGCTGTGCGACGCTCGATCACGTCAGCAACGGCCGGGCCGGCTGGAACGTCGTGACCACCGCCGATCTGCCGTCGGCGCGCAACTTCGGCCGCGACGCGGTACCGAACCATGCCGAGCGTTACGAGCGGGCCGCCGAATTCACCGAAGTGGTGAAGGCGCTGTGGGATAGCTGGGAAGACGACGCGTTCGTCGGCAACAAGTCCGGTGGCCGCTTCGTCGACGTGTCGAAAGTGCATCCGATCGCGCATCGTGGCCGTCACTTCGAATCTCGCGCTGCCCGGCGCCGGCAACGGCAACTACACCTTCTTTCACGCGACGCTCGCCGAGGCGCGCCGTCACGGCCGCACCGTGCGCGAGCTGATCCGCTCGCTGGCGGGCGGCACCGGCCACCGGGTGATGGTCGGCACGCCCGAGCAGATCGCCGACGACATCCAGCGCTGGTTCGAGGGCGGTGCCGCCGATGGTTTCAACCTGATGCCCGACGCGCTGCCCGGCGGATTGCGCGATTTCGTCGATGGCGTCGTGCCGATCTTGCAGCAGCGCGGCATTTTCCGCAGCGAATACGAAGGCACGACGCTGCGCGAGCACCTCGGACTGAGCCGTCCACACAATCCGCAACGCTGGCGCGCCAGCGCATAGAGTTGCGCCGCCTCACCGCCTGATCAACGACTTGTACAGACCATGAGCCAACGTAAAGGACATCTGCGCCTCGGCGCTTTTCTCTATCCGACCGGACATCACATCGCCGCGTGGCGTCATGCGGACGCGCATGCGGATGCCGGCCGCGACTTCCGCCACTACGTGCAGCTCGCCCAGGCTGCGGAAGCCGCGAAGTTCGATCTGGTCTTTCTCGCCGACGGCTCGGGCACGCGCGGCGACAATGTCGATTTCCTGAGCCGCACCGCGCATAGCTATGTGGCCCAGTTCGAGCCGATCACGCTGCTTTCGGCACTGGCCGCGTTGACCGAACGTATCGGCCTGGTTGGCACCGCTTCGACGACCTTCAACGAGCCGTATCACATCGCGCGCAAGTTTGCGTCGCTCGATCACATCAGCGCAGGGCGAGCTGGATGGAATCTCGTCACGTCGTCGAGCGCGCACGAGGCGAAGAACTTCGGCTTCGACGAACATCTCGCGCACGCGCGGCGCTACGAGCGCGCGGTCGAATTCGCGGAGGTGGTCGACGGCCTGTGGGACAGCTGGGACGAGGACGCGTTCGTGCGCGACAAGGCCGCGGGCCGCTACTTCGAACCGGCGAAACGCCATGTGCTCGATCATCGCGGCGAGTTCTTCAACGTGCGAGGACCGCTGAACGTCGAACGCTCGCCACAGGGCCGGCCGGTCGTCGTGCAGGCCGGGTCGTCGGAAGCGGGAAAGGCGCTCGCGGCGCGCACCGCGGAAGTCATCTTTACCGCGCAACAGACGCTCGACGATGCGGTCGCGTTCTACGCGGACGTCAAGGGCCGCCTCGCGCAATACGGTCGCGAGCCCGACGACCTGAAGATCATGCCGGGCGTGATGCCAATCGTCGGCGAGACCGAGCGCGAGGCGCGCGAAAAGTTCGATGCGCTGCAGGCACTGATCGACCCTGCGGTCGGTCTCTCGCTGGTATCGACGCTGACCGGCGGTTTCGATCTGTCGGGCTATCCGCTCGACGGGCCGATTCCCGAACTACCCGAAACGAACGCGAGCAAGAGCCGCCAGTCGCTGACCCTCGAACTGGCGCGGCGCGAGAACCTGACGATCCGCGAGCTTTATCTGCGCGTGGCTGGCGCACGCGGGCACTGGCAACTGGTCGGTACGCCGCAGCAGATCGCCGATGCGCTAGAGGAGCGTTTCGTCAACTACGGCGCCGACGGCTACAACGTGATGCCAGCGTTGCTTCCCAACAGCCTCGACGACTTCATCCGGCTCGTGTTGCCGGAATTGCGGCGTAGAGGTTTGTTTCGCCACGAATACGAAGGCCGCACGTTGCGCGAGCATCTCGGCCTGCGGCGGCCGGTGTCGCGCTACCAGTGTGAGGCCGTGACGGATTGAATCACGATCGGGGAGGGCGCACGAAGCGGTTGCTGCTTGGCCCGTCAAAACAACGCGCCGCGCATCGACGGTCGCGATGCGCGGCGCGTTGCGCCGACGCCTCGCGGCGTCAGCAGGCTAGAGCAGTTCGACTAGTAGTCGAAGCCGGGACCACCGGCTCCGGGTCCCGCCGGCGACGCAGCCGGTGCCGCATCTTTCGGCGCTTCGTGCACGGTGGCGTCGGTCGTCAACAGCAGGCTCGCCACGGAGGCGGCATTCTGCAGGGCCGTGCGCGTGACTTTGGTCGGATCGACCACCCCGGTTTCGACGAGGTCGCCGTATTCGCCCGTGGCCGCGTTGTAGCCATAGTTGCCGCTACCTTCGGCCACCCTGGCGACGATCACGCTCGCTTCCTCGCCCGCATTGGCGACGATCTGGCGCAACGGTTCTTCGAGCGCGCGACGCACGATGTTGATACCGGCGTTCTGATCCGCATTCGCACCCTGCAGCGCGGCGATCGCCTGTTTCACTCGAATCAGCGCGACACCGCCGCCCGGAACGATACCCTCTTCGACAGCGGCGCGCGTCGCGTGCAGCGCATCGTCGACGCGGTCTTTCTTCTCCTTCACCTCGATCTCCGTCGCGCCGCCCACCTTGATCACGGCGACACCGCCCGCGAGCTTGGCGACGCGTTCCTGCAGCTTTTCACGGTCGTAGTCCGAGGTGGCTTCCGCGATCTGCGCGCGAATCTGCTTGACGCGAGCCTCGATGCTGACCTTCTCTCCGGCGCCGTCGATAACCGTGGTGTTTTCTTTGCCCACCTCGATGCGCTTGGCCTGACCGAGTTCGGCGAGGGTCGCTTTTTCGAGCGTCAAGCCGGTTTCTTCTGCGATGACCTGGCCGCCGGTGAGGATCGCGATGTCTTCGAGCAGCGCCTTGCGGCGATCGCCGAAGCCGGGCGCCTTGACCGCGACCGTCTTCAGAATGCCGCGAATATTGTTCACGACGAGCGTCGCGAGCGCTTCGCCTTCGACGTCTTCGGCGATGATCAGCAGCGGCCGGCCGGACTTTGCGACCTGTTCGAGGATCGGCAGCAGATCGCGGATGTTCGAGATCTTCTTGTCGTGTAGCAGCAAGAAGGGTTGTTCGAGTGCGGCGAGCTGCCGGTCCTGGTCGTTGATGAAATAGGGCGACAGGTACCCACGGTCGAACTGCAGACCTTCCACGACGTCGAGCTCGTCTGCGAGCGACTTGCCGTCTTCGACGGTGATCACGCCTTCCTTGCCGACCCGGTCGATCGCTTCGGCGATGCGCTGGCCGATCGATTCTTCGCCGTTCGCGGAGATCGTCGCGACCTGAGCGATTTCCTTGCTGGTGGTCGTGGGCTTGCTGATCTTCCTGAGCTCCTCGACGGCCGCGACGACGGCCTTGTCGATACCGCGCTTCAGATCGAGCGGATTGAGGCCCGCCGCGACGTATTTCTGGCCCTCACGGACGATCGCCTGCGCGAGCACGGTCGCGGTTGTCGTGCCGTCGCCCGCCGCGTCGCTGGTCTTCGACGCCACTTCCTTGACGAGCTGCGCGCCGATGTTCTGCAGCTTGTCGGCCAGTTCGATCTCCTTCGCGACGGACACACCGTCCTTCGTCACGACAGGGCTGCCGAAACTGCGTTCGAGCACGACGTTGCGGCCCTTCGGCCCAAGCGTCACTTTCACCGCATTGGCGAGCAGGTTGACGCCTTCAACCAGTTTGGTACGTGCGTTGTCGCTGAAAGCGACTTCTTTGGCTGCCATGTTTGCTTTCTCCTCAGTTTTGAACGACCGCGACGATATCTTCCTCGCGCAGCACCAGCAGTTCGTTGCCGCCGACCTTCACGGCCTGGCCCGCGTACTTGCCGAACAGCACGCGATCGCCGACCGCCAGGTCCGGTTCGACGCGCTTGCCGTCGTTACCGCGGCGGCCGGGGCCGACGGCGAGGATCTCGCCCTGGTCGGGCTTTTCCGCGGCGCTGTCGGGGATCACGATGCCCGACGCGGTGCGGGTCTCCTGATCGAGGCGCTTGACGATCACGCGATCATGTAAAGGGCGTAGGCTCATCTGTTGTTTTCCTTCCTCACAGGTTGCTATTGGCATTGCGCTCCACGGCGCCAGACTCAGGACGTTAAGTCGGCGCCGGCACAAATCCAAACAATGTTTGCGCATATGAAAAGCACGCGAGGATGGAAATCGATTCGTCGTACGCAGTGCATCGGGCATCAAGCGCCTGCATACGGCGGGCTTCGAACGTCGCTGCTGTCGGGCTGCAACTAGAAATCGAGCTGTCGCCAGGCAGCCTCAGCGCAGCCGCATTACACTGGCGCGACCCAGTTCTCGATGGAGACCGGTTCATGTCACGTCAGCTTCGCCTCGGCGCCTTCATGCGCCCCACGACAATCCACACCGGCGCATGGCGCTACCCTGGCGCCTATCCCGATGCCAACTTCAATTTCGGGCATCTCAAACGTTTTGCACAGACGCTCGAGCGCGGCCGCTTCGACGCGTTCTTCATGGCCGACCACCTCGCGGTGCTCAACATGCCGCTAGACGCCCTCAGGCACAGCCACACGGTGACCTCGTTCGAGCCGCTCACGCTGTTGCCCGCGCTAGCGGCGCTCACCGAGCGGCTAGGTCTCGTCGCGACCGCGTCCACGACCTTCGACGCGCCGTATCACGTGGCGAGGCGGTTCGCGTCGCTCGACCATATCAGCGGCGGCCGCGCTGGCTGGAATCTCGTGACGACATCGAATCCGGACGCGGCGCTCAATTTCGGCCTCGACGAGCACGTCGAACACGACGAGCGCTACCGGCGCGCCCGCGAATTCTTCGATGTGGTCACGGGTCTGTGGGATAGCTGGGCCGATGACGCGTTTATCCGCGACACGGCGAGCGGAACATTCTTCGACCCGCAAAAGCTGCATGTGCTGAACTACAAAAGCGCGAACTTCTCGGTGCGAGGACCGTTGAATATCGCCCGGCCGGTTCAGGGATGGCCCGTGATCGTGCAGGCTGGTTCATCTGAAGCGGGACGGCAGATCGCCGCGGAAACGGCCGAAGTCGTGTTCACCGCGCAAACCACGCTGGCCGATGGAAAGCGTTTCTACGCCGACGTAAAGAGCCGCATGGAGAAACTCGGCCGCTCCCGCGAGCACATGAAGATTCTGCCGGCGGCCTTCGTCGTGGTGGGCGAGACGCTCGACGAGGCGCGCGAAACGCGCGAGCGGCTCGATACATTCGTGCATTACGAGAGCGGCATCGCTTCATTGTCGATCGCGTTGGGACACGATGTGTCCGGTCTCGATCCGGACGGCCCACTCCCGGACATTCCCGAGACCAACGCAAGCCGTACCGCGCGGCAACGCGTGGTGGAATGGGCTCAGCGCGATGGCTTGACGATCCGCCAGCTCGCGCAGCGCGTCGGCGGATACTCCGGGCTGGAGATGGTCGGCACTGCAGGGATGATTGCTGATCAGATGGAGCAGTGGCTGCTGGAAGAGGGCTCGGACGGATTCAATGTGATGTTCTCGCATCTTCCGGCGGGCCTCGACGATTTCGTCGACAAAGTCATTCCCGAGCTGCAGAGACGGGGGCTGTTCCGGCGCGAGTACGAAGGCAAGACGCTGCGCGAGAATCTTGGGCTGCCAAGGCCTGAAAACCGGTTCTTCTCCGCGTGAGGCGGATCGCGCGCAGCCGCATCGGCAGGCGGCCCGCGCGAATCTGTCGGCCGCTACCTGGCTACCAGCGCGGGCTTGCTGCCAAGCAGCGCCCACTGCCCATTCTCGACGACGAGGTTGACGCTCTTCACGCCGATCACGCGTCGCGTCGCCGGGTCGAACGTCGCCTTGCCGAACACGACGCTCGGCACGTCATGCAGCTTCGACAGCGCATCGCGCACGCCGCGTCGATCCAGTCCGCCCGTGCGCAACGCATAAGCGGCAATGATCGTGGCGTCGTAGGCGAACGCATTGAAGGCGTCGGGCTCGTGATGGTACTTCGCCTCGAAGTCGCGAACGAAGCGCTGGACTTCCGGGCTGCGGTCTCCCGGGAAAAAGCTCGTGTTGGTGGTCACGCCGTTCACGGCGTCACCGCCGAGTTCCATGAATTTCGGCGAGTACACCGAACTCGCGGCCACGATCGGCAGGGTGATGCCGCTCGTGCGCGCCTGACGCACGATCTGCGCGCCGTCCGAGTAGTACGAAATCAGCACGAGCGCGTCGGGCTTCGTATCGCGCACACGCAGCAGAGTCGCGCGAAAATCCTTGTCGGCGGGCTGGTAGCCTTCGGCCGCGATGACCTGCGCGCCGCGCGCGGCTGCCGCTTTCACGAAGACGTCCTTGCTGGCGCGGCCCCAGTCGGTGTTCTGGAACAGCACGGCGACGCGCCTGAAGCCCTGTTTGACGGCCAGATCCGCGAGCAGCGGCTGCGCGTCGGCCTGGCTGACCGACGGGCTCCAGATGAAGTCGCCGCCCTTCGTGAAGTCCGGATGCGAGTTGGTGAAGCCGAGCTGAACCAGGCCCGCGCGCTGATAGATCGGCGAGGCCGCCATCGAAGCGGGGCTCGAAAAATCGCCGAGTTCGATCAGGATGCGCTTGTCGTCGACGAACTTCTGCGCGATCGCGACCGCCTGGCGCGGATCGCTCTGACTGTCTTCGAACACGTACTGCAGCGGATGGCCGTCGATGCCGCCGTCGCGGTTGATTTCGTCGAGCGCGAGGTCGAAGCCGGCTTTCCATTGCGCGCCGTATTGCGCGTTCGGACCGGTCAACGGTCCACTGACGCCGAAGAAAACCGGCTCGCCGCTGGCAGGTGCCGCGGACGAAGCGGCGGAGAAAGAGAAAGCGATGACAGCGCCGGCAAGCGCGAAAAGTCGCCGGTGCAGCGCGGAAGAACGCGTGGTAGGCATGACGGATTTTCTCGGAATGAGTGGGACTGCAAGTCTCTAACGCATCACATCGTGCGGCAACGAAGCGATTGTCATATCCATTCGCTGGGCACCGCACTGTTGCGAAGTCGATGCGGTGGCGGCCCCGGTCAGTCCGGAAACACTGGTTCGCCCAACGTCAGCATCAAACGGTTGGCCCAGGCGAAGATCGCGATCGCATGGCTGAGATCGAGAATCTGCGCATCGTCGAGTCCCGCGCGGCGCAGCGCATCGAGCGATTCGGCTGTGACCGCCTGCGGATGCAGCGTGAGATCGATCGCGTATCGCACGATGGCGCGCTCGCGTTCCGTCGTTCCCGCGGTTTCGGGAGCGGCGAAGATCTGCTGGATCACGTCGTCGCGCTTCGCGAGCTGCTGGAAACGCTGCGCGTGCACCGACGCGCAGTACACGCATCCGTTGACACGCGAGGCGACCGTGCTCGCGAGTTCACGCTCCGCACGTGACAAGCCGCCCGGCGCGTACATGATGCTATTGAAGGCGCCCGATCGCTGCCGCAGGATTTCCGCTTCGTGCACCAGCAACAGGTAGTAGTCCGAGGTCTTCGCTTGAGGGTGGCTTGCTTCGAGGACCGCGTTCTGCTCGGGCGATGCCTGCGCAAGCGGGACCGTGTCCAGCCAGTCGGACCAGCCGAGCGTCTGTGTCGTAAAGCCTTGATTCGAACTCATGCCTTTGCCTCCAATGCGCGCAATGCGGCGACGACACGCACCTGGTATGTCACGAACGCGACGAGTTGCGAGAGCGCGACGATGGCGCGCGTCGTGAGGCCAGCCGCCTGTAACGTCGAGAGCGCCGGCTTGCCGGTCGCGGCGGGGCGTAGCGTCAGGGCTTCCGTGTGAAGCAGGATCGCGGCGAGCCGCTGGTCGGTCTTCGCGATCGACGCGAGCGCAACGGCGCGTTGCCCGGCGATCGCATCGAGTCGCGAGTTCGTCGTTTCGGTCTGTGCGTCAGCAGCGCTCGCCAGTGCCAGCAGCCGCTCGCGATACGCGAGCGCCGTCTGCTCAGCGTTCGATAGCAACGCGGCATACCAGGCCGCGTAGAGCCGCTCGCGAAGCGTCAGATCGGTGACCTCGGTCGAGAACAGCGCATCGTGACTGCCTTGCGTATAACGCGTCGCGTCGCCGCGGAACGCGCGCAGCGCCGCAGTCGCACCGTCGGGTGACAGTCCCGCGAGTTGCGCGACGAAGTCGTCGGTCGCGGCGGCCGATACAGAATCAGCGGATGAAGACATCAGGTGTGGGTCCATTAAAGGGCAGGGGTGTCGGCGGGCACGGTGCCGGCAGCGGCATCGGCGTCGTCCCATTCGTCTCCCGCGAGTTCCGCGGTGTCGAAAGCTTGCAGCGCCGCGTAGTGCGTATCGCGGTCGGCGTCGAACAGCATTGCGGCGATCCCGCGCGCGAGCCGCTGCGCGCCGTCGCTGATCGCGGGGATGTCGCCGGCGACCTTGCCGTGCGTCAGACTGGCTGCGTGATTGAAGCAGTGAATGCGCGCGAGCGCCGGGCAGGCCCCGGGAACGCGTTCCTGGAAGGCGAAGTTGCTGTCGAGGTCCGGCGAGCTAGCGAGTTCTTCGTTCGACAATTCCGCCGCCGGTGTAAAGCGGTCGCGCCAGCGGCGCACGTGCGGCGCGATGGGCGCAAATTCGTCGCGCGTGTCGATTTCCGAGTGAAAGCCGGTCGCGAAGATCAGGTAGTCGAGGGTGTATTGCCCTCGGGGCGTGTCGACGACGATCGTGTCGCCTTCGTGGCGCAAACCCGTCAGCGGACTCGCCAGGTGCAGATGAGCCCGCGCGTGAGCGGCGACCCGCAGCACGCTGTCGCGCGGCGGTGGGGCCTGCGTTTGCGTCGAATAGTGCAGGAAGCGCCATTTCCAGGCGTCGGGCAGATTCGCGAACCCGTGAACGAGGCCGGGGCTACCGATGCCGGTCAGTTTGTTGATATGGGGCAGCGCGGCGCGCCGCACGAATAGATCGACTCGCCCGGCCCCCGCTTCAAGAGCGCTCGCGGCGTTATCGAACGCGGATGCGCTTGCGCCGACCACTCCGACACGTTTGCCGCGCAACGCGGCAAAGTCGATGGGGTCCGACGAGTGCGCGCGCAGATGTGAGGGAACGTCGCGGGCAATGTCGGGAACATACGGGCCGCCCAGTCCTTCCCGGCCGGTTGCGAGCACGACATGGCGGGCGAGCACGGTTTCGCGCCGCGCTTGCCGGGTGTTGTTGGCCGGTCCGTGCAATAGCGCGAGCTCGATCAGACCATCGCTGCGCGTCTGCAGTTTCTCGACACGCGTGTCATTGGATACCGGCAGATCGAGCACGCGCCGATACCAGCGCAGATAGTCCATCCATTGCGCGCGTGGAATCTTGTAGAGCGCGCTCCATTGGTCGCGGCCGAACTGGGCTTCGTACCAGGCGCGGAACGTGAGTGCGGGCAAGCGCAGCGCGGGTCCCGTCAACTGTTTGGGAGAGCGCAGCGTCTGCATCCGCGCATAGGTGATCCAGGGACCTTCCTGACCGGCCGGCGCCTGATCGAAGAGGCGCTGATTGTCGATGCCGAGCAGCCGCAGTTCGGCGCTCGCCGTAAGCCCGGCCATGCCCGCGCCGATGATGGCGACATCGAGCACGCGCTGCCCGTCGGAGGTCCGTGCGGGAACCCAGGAAGGCGCGGGCAGCTCGAGCCAGCCGAGGTCCTCGCGAAGCCGCGCTTCAAGCGCGGCGAGTCCTGGAGCCGCGTGTGGAGGAGTCGTTGCGCTCATGCCGGGGCTCCGATGTCGCGGTAAGTGAAGGAACTGGAATGCAGGGTAGGGGCCGCGCTATCCGTGCGATCGTGAGCAACCAGTGCGCCATGCCGTGACGCCGCGTGACGCACGGACCCAGGCAGAAGCATCCGCGAGACCTCCGCGAGCGATTCGATCATCGCGTTCACTTCAACGCTGCGAGGCAGGCCGGACAGTGTGACGACGCCATAGAGGAACGGAATCGCCACATCGAGCGGTCGGACTTCGACGTCCGGGAGGCGCATGCCGAAGGCAGTCACCGGATCGACGATTGCGACTCCCAGTTGTTGTTGCGCGGCCATCATCGCGTTCAGCGATGCATTCGTTTCGAGCGCGACGTTAGGCGCGACGCCAGCCTCGTCGAATGCGCGATCGATCCGGCTGCGCAGACGATAGCGGTTTGCCAGCGTGGCGACAGGCTGGGCGGCGACGTGCGCGAGCCGTAGCACGGCATCTTGCGCGAGCGGGTCGTTCGGATGCAGCACCGCGACGCATGGCGCCTCGATGATGTAGTGCACGTCGAGCGCAGCATGGTCGAGCGGCAAAGTCGCGATGCCGATGTCGGCCGAACGTGACAGCAACGCCTCCGCGACCTGCTCGGCGGACGCGCTGCGCAGCTGCGTGTCGAAGCGCGCGCCTGCTTGCGCGAGCTTCGCCATTGCGCGTGGCGCCAGTGCCGCAGCGAGTGCGGGCGTTGCGACGACGCGCAATGGCATGACCTCGTCGCGGCCGATTGCCCGCGCGCTGGCCTCGATAGCGGCGAGGCCGATCAACGAGCGCTCGACTTCGCCGTACAGCCGGAACGCACGGCTCGTCGGTGTGACACGAGGTCCTTTGCGTTCGAACAGGGCGTAGCCGATCTCATGTTCGAGATCCTGGATGGTTCTCGTGACGCCGGGTTGCGAGCGGCCGAGCAGGCGCGCGGCGCCGGTCATGCTGCCCGTCGACATAACCGCCGAGAATGCTTCGAGTTGATGCAGCTCCATGCGATGCCTCATCCATGTGATGGGTGCATTTTAGGAGCGCCTGAATGCGCAATTCTTATAATAAATTCCGCTATGCAATTGACGAAAGTTAGCGTGAGCGGCTGCTTGCGCGCTTCGGGGCGATCTGCTCGCTACGAACGTGATTCGCGAAAAAGTGCTTTAAATGGGGGGTTTTCGCAGCAGTCGGCCATCTCGAACACGCTCTCGTAAAGAACATCAGCATTCACCTTCACAAGCTTTGCAAATGCAATGGAATAAGCTTCGTCGCGCATCTTCGTTGGCCCGCGTCCGCGCAACATGGTTACATGGCCTCACTCAATTCCAAGGCGTGAGACCTGTATGTCGATTCTGCGGAACAACAAGCGCGGTGCGGCCAGCACACTGCGTCACCTCGCCGGCGCGCTGGCGCTCGCAACCTGCGGCGTGATGCCCGTGGCGCACGCGGCCGATCCGTACTGGGTCGGCGTGACCGGACCGCTCAGCGGCCAGGATGCGCAATACGGCGAGCAATGGAAGCGTGGCTTCGATCTCGCGCTCGAACAGATCAACGGCAATGGCGGGATCGACGGCCATCCGCTCAGCTATGACTTCGAGGACAGCCGTAGCGATCCGCGTCAGGCCGTCGCGATCGCACAGAAGTTCGCCGACGACAAACGCATCCTGCTGGAATTGGGAGATCTGTCGAGCGGTGCCTCGATGGCCGCGTCGCCGGTGTACCAGCGCGCGGGTCTCGTGCAGTTCGGTTTCACGAACTCGCATCCTGAATTCACGAAGGGCGGCGACTATATGTGGAGCACGGCGATGAGCCAGGCCGAAGAACAGCCGCTGCTCGCGCACTATGTGACCAAAGGACTCGGCTTCAGGAAAATCGCCGTGCTCTATCTGAACACGGACTGGGGCCGCACCAGCAAGGACATCTTCGCGAAGGCCGCGACCGCGGACGGCGCGCAGGTCGTCGCGGCGGAAGCGTATCAACCGAACGAAAAGGATTTTCGCGCGACGCTCACGCGCGTGCGAAGCGAACAGCCGGATTCGATCGTGCTGATCTCGTACTATTCCGACGGTGCCCAGATCGTTCGCCAGGCGCGAGCGGCCGGTGTGAGCACGCCAATCGCGGCGGTCGGCTCGGTGTATTCACCGAAGTTTCTCGATCTTGGCGGCCCTGCGGTGAATGGCGTCTACACCGAATCGAACTTCTTCCCCGGCGATCCGCGTCCTGAAGTACAAAGCTTCGTGCAGCGCTACCGCGCCAGATACGGCGCTGATCCGGACACCTTCGCCGCACGCGCATACGACGCTATGATTCTGTCGGGCGAACTGATTCGCCGCTACGGCGCGGATCGCGCGGCCGTGCATGACGGCTTTACGAAAATCAACGACGTGCCGAGCGTGATCTTCGGCAAGTTCAAATTCGATCCGCAGACGCGCCGCGTGGCAGGCGCGAAGAATCTCGACCTCGTCGTGAAGGACGGCAAATTCGCTCTGTGGGATGGGGCGAGCGCCGTGCACACACCATGACCGCCTGGTTCGACTACACGATCAACGGACTGATCGTCGGAAATATCTATGCGCTGCTCGCTGTCGGCCTCGCGCTGATCTTCGGCGTGTCGCATCTGATCAATTTCGCTCACGGCTCCGTGTATATGGTGGGCGGCTTCATCGGCTGGCTTTGTCTGACGCGGCTCGGCTTGCCGCTGCCCGTGGCGCTCGTCGCGACCGTCACGGGCTGCGCGCTGCTCGGCATCCTGATCGAGCGAATCGGCCTGCGGCCGTTGCAGGGCGCGGCCCGTATCGCGCCGCTGCTCGCTACCATCGGTATCAGTTTCGTGCTCGACCAGCTCGCGCAGATCGTGTTCGGACCCGATCCACGTCCTGTGCCGAGTTCGCTGCCCGAGTGGACGCTGTCGATCGGCGGGGCCACCATCGGCTCGCTCGATCTGCTGATCGCGGCCATTGGGGTCGGCGCGGCGGGCGTGCTGTACGTGTTCCTGCGCTTCACGCGGCTCGGCTGGGCCGTGCGCGCGACTGCGCAGGATCGCGATGCCGCGCAGCAGATGGGCGTCAACGTGAACGCCGTGAATCAGGCCGTGTTTGCGATTGCCTGCGGACTCGGGGGCTTAAGCGGCTTGCTGGTCGGCATGTACTACAACAGCATCGATCCGGCGATGGGCTTTCAGGCGACGTTGAAAGGCGTCGTCGCCTTGCTGATCGGCGGGCTGGGGAACGTGCCGGGCGCGATTGCCGGCAGCCTGCTGCTCGGCCTCGTCGAGAGCTACGGGGTGGCGCTATTCGGCACCAGCTATCGCGACCTGTTCGCGTTCGTCCTGCTGCTGGTGTTTCTGGTGTGGCGGCCCAATGGTCTCTTCAGCGCGAGCCGCAGGTTGCCGCCCGAGCCGCTGACCGGCACGTTTCTGTCGAACCGCCGCGCGCTGCGCATTCCACCTCGCACGATCGTTGCGATGGTTGCGCTCGCATTCGCGCTGCCGTTCGTCGTGCCGTCGTCTTACGTGCTACAGACGCTGACCAACGGCTGGATCTATGGGCTGCTCGCGTTGAGCCTCACGCTCGTCGCGGGCACGGTCGGGCAGATTTCGCTGGGGCATGCGGCACTGCGCCTGATCGGCGCGTATGCGTCGGCGCTGCTGTCCGTCAACCTGGGTTGGTCGCCGGCGCTGACCATTCCGCTCGCCGGCCTCATTACCGCGGCGATCGGCACGGTGCTGATTTATCCGTCGTTCAGACTGCGCGGCCACTACGTGTCGATTGCAACACTCGGCATCGGTGAAATCATCGGTCTCGTCATCCTGAACTGGGACAGCCTGACGCGCGGTCCGGTCGGCATCACCGGCATTGCCCCGCTGTCGCTGTTCGGGTGGCAGTTGACGGGCGTGCGCGCCGTCTACTGGTTCACACTCGCGGTGCTCATGCTGCTCGCACTGCTGCAGGCGCGGCTCCTGAACTCGCACCTGGGCCGCACGTGGCGCGCGATCCGCGAGGACGACGTGGCGGCGCGCGCGTATGGCATCCGCCCCAATCGCTACAAGGCGATCGCGTTCGCCTGCGGTGGTCTCGCGGCCGGCATCGGCGGCGGCATCGCGGCGCATCTGTACAGCTATATCAACTATCAGACCTTCGACTCGCAAGTGTCGATTCTCGCGCTGACGATGGTGATTCTCGGCGGTCTCGGCAGCGTGATCGGCGCGATGGCCGGTGCGGTGGCGCTGATCAGCCTGCCCGAGCTGTTCCGTTTTGCCGCCGACTACCGGATGCTGATCTACGGCGTGATGTTGCTGCTGCTGGTGCGCTTCCGGCCACAAGGCCTGCTCGGATCGGTATGACGGAGACGACCATGACATCTTCTTTGCCACCCGGCACGGAAATCCTGTTCGACGTGCGGCGCGTCACACGCCGTTTCGGCGGTCTGGTGGCTGTCGACGAAGTGAACCTGTCGGTCGCGCGCGGCGAATGCGTGAGCGTGATCGGGCCGAACGGTGCCGGCAAGTCCACGCTGTTCAATCTGCTGACCGGCATCGACACGCCCGACGCCGGCGTGGTGAAGTTCGCCGGTGAAGAAGTGACTGGCATGGCGCCGGAGCAGCTGGCCGCGCGCGGCGTCGCTCGCACGTTCCAGCATGGACGGGTGTTCGGCAATCTGAGCGTGCTCGATAACGTGCTGATCGGCGCGCATGCCCGGCTCGCGATGACGCGTCGGGGCTGGCCCGTGGTCGGGGCGTTCGCGGAAGTGCTGCGCGCGCTGGCCGGGCCCGCATCGGTACGGCGCGAAGACGCCGCGCTGCGCGAGGAGGTGACGGCGCTGTTGGCGCGCTTCGGCACGCGCCTCTCGCCGCGTCTCGATCAGCCGGCGCACAGCCTGTCCTATGCGAACCGCCGGCGCGTCGAGATTGCGCGCGCGCTGGCACTGCGTCCGCGCATTCTGCTGCTCGACGAACCGACCGCCGGCATGAACGAATCCGAGACCGCCGAAATGCTCGAACTCATTCTCGAACTCAAACGGGACGGCCTCACCATCCTGCTGATCGAGCACAAGCTCGATCTCGTGATGCAGCTTTCCGACCGCGTGCTCGTGCTCGAAGACGGCCGCAAGATTGCATCGGGGCTGCCTGCCGAAGTGCGCGACGATCCCGCCGTGATCGAGGCGTACCTTGGACATCGTCAGGTCGGCGCGGCCGGCGTAGCGAATGGCCGCAACGAAACGGCGGCCGCATGACCAGGTCCAGTCTGCATCTGGTTGCGCCGAACCCATCACCCTCCGCACAAGCCGCCATGACCGAGCCGTTGCTGAAACTCGACCAGATCGACACGTTCTATGGACAGATCCAGGTGCACTTCGGCGTGAATCTGAGCATCAAGCGCGGCGAGATCGTGAGTCTGTTGGGCGGCAACGCCAGCGGCAAATCGACGGCGATGAAGGTGATTCTTGGCCTGCACAAACCGCGATCGGGCACGATCAGCTTCGACGGCAAACCGTTGAACGGCCTGCCGACCTCGCAGATCGTGCGGCGAGGCATCGCTTCGGTGCCGGAAGCTCGGCGGCTTTTCGGCGACATGACGGTGCGCGAAAACCTGCTGATGGGCGCGTTCACGCGCAAAGACCGCGCAGGCATCAGCGAGGACTACGAACGCATGCTCGAACTTTTCCCGCGCGTGAAAGAGCGGTTGAGTCAGCGGGCCGGCACGCTTTCAGGCGGTGAGCAGCAGATGCTGGCGATGGCGCGCGCGTTGATGAGCCGTCCCGCGCTAGTCTGCATGGACGAGCCGACGATGGGCCTGTCGCCGCTCTACGTCGACAAGGTGCTCGAGCTGATCCAGACCATCAACCAGCAGGGCATCACGTTTTTCATGGTCGAGCAGAACGCGAGCCTCGCGCTGCGGATCTCGCATCGCGGCTACGTGTTGCAGACGGGGCGCGTGGTGCTGTCCGGTACCGCGAGCGAACTGCTCGGCGACCAGCGAATCCGTGACGCTTATCTCGGCGGATCGCTGGCGGCGCAGACTGCGTCGTGAGAGATGCCGTCGCGCTTCGCGTTGCACCGACCGCGCGTGAAGTTATTGTGCGCGGCCGGTCGACGAGCCTGCTATCAGTTCGATGATGGAATCATGCGCGAGTGCGCGATCCAGGGAGCGCGCTGCGTTATCCACGTTCGTCTCCAGCGCGACCGCGAAAACGCCTTCGCCGCGCGCGGCGAGGCGGCGCCGAAGGTCGGCCGCAAGGCCAACGGCCGGCTCGCGAGTGTGGCAGGTGGGACTGGCGAGCGTGAGCGTCGTCGTACCGAGCGCCAGGATGGCCAACTCTATTTCGTAACCGGGGAGCGGCGCACGCTGCACGCCGGGTTCTCCGAGCAGAGCGCGATATCGTGCGAGGCTCGCATTCAGGTCGTTCACCGCCAGCGTGATGTTCCCAACGCCGCGCGCACCGTTCGCGTGATGGCGTACGTCACCTTCGGCCACGCGCAGACGGCGCGGCGTCAGATCGCCGCACAGGAACGGCAGATCCGCGCTCGACGGTTTGCCGATCTGCCATTCGAGGCGCTCGCCGTCGGGGCGCACGCGTCCACCGGCGAAAGGACCGTCGTAAGAGAGACCTCGTTCGCGAGCCGCGGCGATGGTACTTGCAACCGATTGCGGTAGAAGCGCGAAATCGACGAACCCATCACCGATGCCATGACTTGCATCCCACCAACGATGCTCCGGCGCCTCGCGCAGAAAAGCGATCAGCTCGACATAGCTGCCGTCCGCGAAGCCGATCAGCGCGTTGTGCGTGGCGCCATCGGCGTGCGTGCCCCCGCGTTGCACGGTAAAGCCTAGCGTAGTGAAATCGGCGATGGTCTGTTCGAGATCCTGTACGCGGATCACGATGTGGTCGAGCGAAAGCGACATGACGGACGAACTCCGCAGTGGGGTCGCCAGCGAGTATGCGAAGCCTGCCGCGAAAACGCTAGTAATGGATTGTCGATTGCATAGCGCGCCGGGTGGATAGGCCCGGCACCCGGTCACGACCCGAGGAAGACGAGCCGCACGCGGATGGTGAATTCCGTACGTCCGGGAAAGGGCGCGGGGCTTGGACAGAATTGCATATATGTATTGCTTGGTTGGTGAGCCCCGGGGCGGTCCATACAATAAAGCGGATTTTTGCTTACGAAATATGGTTGTACCGGCACCGCAGTTAGTGAAATAGCCCCGGCATCGAGAGGCGCAGCGTGCTCAGGCCACCTGTGGGGGCCACCCGCTGTTTCGAACCCTCTCCTGTATCCATTGATGAGGATAGCTGCCTGACGGCGCTCCATTCATTTTCTTTCGCGTATCTCATGTCGCTTCCGTCTCCCGCTCAATTCCCCGACAGCCCGCTTTCCCGAGCGCTAGCCCAGCCGTTGATGCTCGGCCTGTTCCTGCCGATCCAGAGCGGCGGCTGGTCGATGTCGACGCTGCCGCGCACCACCGACTGGAGTTTCGATTACAACGCGCGCCTCACGCGCAAGGCCGAGGACCTCGGCTTCGATCTCGTGTTCGGCCTAGCGCAATGGCTCGGCAAGGATGGCCACGGAGGCACGCTGCGCTACCGCCGCGAATCGCTCGATTCGTTCATGGCGATTGCGTCGCTCGCGTCGATCACGCATCGCATCCTGCTGGTCTCGACGCTGCACATCCTGTACGGCAACTGGCATCCGCTGCATCTCGCGAAATTCGGCGCGACGCTCGACCATATTTCGGGCGGCCGCTGGGGCTTGAACATGGTGACCGGCCATTCGATCGACGAGGCCGAGATGTTCGGTCGCGAAGGCCATTTCGAGCACGACCAGCGCTACGAGATGGCGAGCGAGTTCGTCGAGCTGATGGAGCGGCTCTGGTCGCTCGACGACAACCTGACGTTCGACGGCAAGTGGTACCGCACGCGCAACGCGTTCGTGTCGCCGAAGCCGCGTTATGGCCGCCCCGTGCTCGTCAACGCGACGAGTTCGCCGGCCGGCATCGACTATGCGGCGAGACACTCGGACCTGATCTTCATCACGAGTTCGGCCGGTGCGCAGATCGACGCGGCGCTCGACGTGCTGCCGGCGCACACGGCCCAGGTGCGGGCGGCGGCGCAGTCGCATGGCCGGCAGGTGCGTACGCTGATCAATCCGACCATCGTTTGTCGGCCGACCGAGAGCGAGGCGCGCGCGTATCACGACGCGATCCTCTCGCATGCCGACTTCGGCGCGGTCGATGGCTTCACCGGACGCCGCAGCGACGCCCAGGCCTGGAAGGGCCATCAGCGCGAGCAGCGGGTGCTCGGCGGAAACATTCAGATCATCGGTTCACCTGAGCATGTGGTCGACGATCTGCTGCGCCTGAAAGCGGCAGGCATCGATGGCGTGCAACTGACTTTCTACGATTTCGAGCCCGATCTCGCGTACTTCGGCGAAGCGGTGCTGCCGCTGCTGGAACAGGCCGGTCTGCGGGTGCGTGTGCAGTCCGAGGCGTAACGGCATCGCAGGTACAACCAATACAAACGGGTTCATCTGAATCTGATTCACACGGAGTCTTGCTGATGGGAACGATCGATTCGAATCTGGCCGCTGATCCCGGTCTCGCCGTCGCGCAGCCGCAATCCGACGCGCTGCGCGAGCTTGTCGCGGCGATCGCGGCCGGTGCTGCCGCACGCGAGCGCGGGGAAGGCGATGCGCGCGACGCGATCGCGCGGGTGCGCGCCGCACGTCTCGGCGTCTTCCGCTTGCCGAAGCACGAAGGCGGCGCGGGCGCCACGTTGCCGCAGCTCTTCGAGCTCGTGCTCGATCTGGCGGAAGCCGACTCGAATATCCCGCACATCCTGCGCAACCATTTCGCGTTCGTCGAAAAGGCGCTGCGTGCGCGTCAACTGCCGCAATACCAGCGCTGGATCCAACGCGTGCGCGCGGGCGAGCTATTCGGTCTCGGCGCGAGCGAACTCGGCACGCAGAACATCGGCGACGGCGACGGCAATACGCGCCTCGAGCCGGCGGGCGCCGGCTACCGGCTCACGGGCACCAAGTACTACAGCACCGGCAACCTGTACTTCGATCACATCATCGTCAATGCGAAGACTCCGGATGGACGTTCCGTCGGTGCGCGCGTGTCGGTGCGGCAGCCGGGCGTCGACGTGCGCGAGGACTGGGACGGCATCGGCCAGCGCCAGACCGCGAGCGGCACCACCGTCTTCAGCAACGTCGAGGTCGCGGCCGAAGACGTGCTCGTCTGTGCCGACGAAGTGAAGCTGCCGCACCAGGCCACCTTCGCGCAGCTCTACCTGACGACGATCATCGCGGGCATCCTGCGCCGCATCGCGAAGGATGCGGTGGAACTGGTGCGGCAGCGCGAGCGCAACTACTACCATGCGGTCGCGCGGCGCCCGGCCGACGATCCGCTGCTGCAGGAGACGGTCGGCGAGTTGCAGAGCGCGGCGTATGTCGCCGAGGCCGCGGTGCTGAACGCGGCGGCCGTGCTCGGCGAGGCGTTCGACAGCGCGATCGCCGGCCAGCCCGACGATGCGCTGTTCGTGGAAGCGGCACTGCGAAGCGCCAAAGCGAAGGTCGTGATCGATCAGCTCGCGCTGCATGGCGCGACGCGGATCTTCGACGTGGGCGGCGCGTCCGCCGCGAAGCAGGCGGCGCAACTCGATCGCCACTGGCGCAACATCCGCACGATTGCCTCGCATAACCCGGGGCTCTACAAGGCGCGAGTGCTCGGCAACCACGCGCTGAACGGCGTGCCGCTGCCGAGCGCCGCCTTCTTCTGAGCGATTGCAGCACCGCTTGCGGCCCGTGCGACCACAAACGAGTTCCGAGATCCGTTACTTCCCTGAGACCTGACGATGAGTCAATCCAACGTACCGCTTATTGCTCCTGCCGGGTTGCGCGCGGCGCTTGCCGCTCGCAACGAACTCGCGATCCTCGATGTGCGCGAAGAAGGCGTATCCGCACGCCGCCGGCTGTTCTATTCGTCCGTCGCGCCGGTCGGGCGGCTCGGCCTCGTGGTCGGGCAGCTCGTGCCGCGCCGCACGACGCCGATCGTGCTCGTCGACGAAGCCGGCGAATACACGTCGCGCGCCGCGGCGTTGCTGGCGCGCTTCGGCTATACGAACGTGTCGATTCTCGAAGGCGGTGTCGCGGGCTGGGAGGCGGCGGGCTTCGAGGTGTTCAGCGGGACCAACGTGCCCGGCAAGACGTTCGGCGAGGTGATCGAGCAGCGCCTCCACACCCCCAATATCGATGCGCCGACGCTCAAGCGTCTGCAGGACGCCGGCGAGGACCTTGTGGTGCTCGACAGCCGCCCGTTTCCCGAGTACCAGACGATGAACATCCCGGGTGGCGTCGAATGCGCCGGCGCCGAGCTCGTCTACCGGGCGCTGGCGGCCGCGCCTTCGCCCGATACGCTGATCGTCGTCAATTGCGCGGGGCGCACGCGCAGCATTCTCGGTGCGCAATCGCTCGTCAATGCCGGGATCCCGAATCCGGTCGCCGCGCTGACCGGCGGCTCGATGTCGTGGCTGTTGTCCGGGCTCGAACTGGAGCGCGGTCAGATCAACACGGCCCCGCGCCCCGACGACGCCACGCTGGCCAGAGCGCGCACGCTCGCACAGCGCGCCGCGGCCAAAGCGGGCGTCGTCGAAATCGACCGCACGACGCTCGCACGTTTCGAAGGCGAAGCGGCTGCGCACACGCTGTATCGCTTCGACGTGCGCAGTCCGCTCGAATACGATGCGGCCCACCGCGCCGGCTGGCGCTCCGCGCCCGGCGGCCAGCTCGTGCAGGCGACCGATGAGTACGTCGGCACGCTGCACGCGCGCGTCGTGCTCAGCGACGACGACGGCGTGCGGGCGCGCATGACCGCGTCGTGGCTCGTGCAGCTCGGTTATCTGCAGGTGTTCGTGCTGGCCGATGACGACGCTTCCGTCGTTTTCGAAACCGGCGCCGAGCCGCAAGAAGTGCTGCGCAGGCCGGGGCGCACGCGATGGGTCGAAGCGGACCAGCTGGCGCGCGCGCTCGAAGCCGGCAGCGCGCAGGTGGTGGACGTGGACAACAGCCTCGCGTTTCGCCGCGCGCACATTGCCGGCGCGCGCTTCATTGTCGCGAGCGCGTTGCAGGACCTGCTCCCGCGCATCGACGACGCGGCGCGCCAACTCGTGCTGACGTCGAGCGACGGCGTGCTGGCGGCCCTGCTCGCCGACGAATTACGCGAGCGGCACGCGAACGTCGCGGCGCTGCTCGGCGGCACCGCGCGCTGGCTCGCGCTCGGCCTGCCGCAGGCCGCAGGCGACGACGGCAACCTGACCGGCGACGACGATGCGTGGTACAGCCCGTATCAGTACCCGCCAGGCCAGGCCGCGCAGCAGATGGAGTCGTACCTCGCCTGGGAGCTGCAACTGGTGGCGCAGCTCGAGCGCGACGGCATCGCGTCGATCGACGTGATCGATTTCGACACCGCCAACCGCGCGCGCAGCGCCGAATGGCTGGCGACGTTGCAGAGCAGCACGGTATGAGCGCGCCCCGTGATTCATCGTTGCAGGGGATAGGAACATGAGTGCGGCTCGCAAACTGCATCTGAACACGAACGTTACCGGCACGGGCCGTCATCCCGCGGGCTGGCGCACGCTCGACAACCCGAAGTCGATCATCGACCTCGGCTTCTTCACCGCGATCGCGCAGATCGCCGAGCGCGGTAAGCTCGATGCCGTGTTTCTGTCCGACGCGCTGGCGTTGCGTGGCCACGCAAACGGTCCCGCGCAGTCGCTCGAACCGACGGTGCTGCTCACCGCGCTCGCGGGTGTCACGCAGCACGTCGGGCTGATCGGCACTGCGTCGACGACGTTCAACGATCCGTTCAACCTCGCGCGCCGCTTCGCGTCGGTGGACCATCTGAGCGCCGGCCGGGTCGCATGGAACGCGGTGACGACGTACGACCCGCAGGCGGCCGCCAATTTCAGCTTTGGCGAAGCGCCGGACAAGCCGGCGCGGTACGCGCGCGCGGCGGAATTCGTCGATGTCGTGCTGAAGCTGTGGGATAGCTGGGAAGACGATGCGCTCGTCGCCGATCGCGCGAGCGGGCTCTATGCGGACCCGGCCCGCGTGCATGCGATCGCGCACCACGGCCCGCACTTCCAGGTGCGCGGGCCGCTGAACCTGCCGCGCAGCCCGCAAGGCCGGCCGGTGCTGGTGCAGGCCGGCGGCTCGGACGCGGGCGTCGCGCTCGCCGCGCGCGATGCCGATGCGGTGTTCACCGCGCAGACCACTTTCGAGGGCGCACAGGCGTTCTACCGCGACATCAAGGCACGCGCCGCAGCGCACGGCCGCGATCCGGCTCATCTGCTGGTCCTGCCCGGCCTCTATCCGGTGATCGGCGGCACGCTCGCCGAAGCGCGCCAACGCAAGGCCGAGATGGACGCGCTGCTCGAGCGCAGTGCCGAGCTCGCGAAGTTCGCCGGCGCGCTCGGTGTCGAGCCCGCCGACCTGCGTCTCGATGAACCGCTGCCGTATGAGCTGATCGACAGCGGTGCGCGTTCCGACGTCTCCGGCGGCTTCATCCGCTCGACCGTGCTGCTCGCCCGCAGCGAGAACCTGACGGTGCGCGATCTGCTCGATCGCAATCCCGGCGCGCACCGGATGCTGGTGGGTACGCCGGAGACCATCGCGGACGACATCGAGCGCTGGTTCAACGGCCGCGCGGCGGATGGCTTCAACCTGAATGCGGATGTGTTTCCGTCGGGGCTCGCGGATTTCGTCGATCAGGTCGTGCCGCTGTTGCAGCGCAAGGGCATCTTCCGCCGCGAGTACGAAGGCACGACGCTGCGTGAACACTATGGTCTGCCACGGCCGCCGAGCCGCTACGCCGATGCGCAAGCGGGCATCGGCGCGGCCGTGGCCGATGCGGTCTCTTGAAGGAGTGAGTATGTCTACACGTGAATCCACTTTTGCGGTGGCCCCCGCGCCGGCTGCCGGCGCGACGCCGCTGCGACGCCTGACGCTGCGCGAACCGCTGCTGCGTTCTATCGTGCCGGTGCTGCTGATCGTGCTGTGGCAACTGGCCTCGTCGCTCGGTGTAGCAAGCGAATTCGTGCTGCCGTCGCCCGCGTCCGTGCTCGCCGCCTATCGCGAGCTCTGGCAATCGGGCGATCTGCAGGATGCGCTGAAGATTTCGCTCGCGCGTGCGGCGCTGGGCCTCCTGATCGGCGGGGGCGCGGGGCTGCTGCTGGGCGTGGCCTCCGGCTTGAGCAAGTCCGCCGAACGCGGCTTCGACAGCGTGCTGCAGATGCTGCGTACCATACCGTTCATCGCGCTCGTGCCGATCTTCGTCGTGTGGTTCGGCATCGGCGAAGTGTCGAAGGTCGCGCTGATCGTCGGAGCGGCCATTTCGCCGATGTATCTGAGCACCTGGCACGCGATACGCGGCATCGCCCCCAAGCTGCTGGAACTTGGCCGCACGTTTCGCCTGACGCGTGCGCATCAGATTCGCCTCATCATCCTGCCGATGTCATTGCCCGGCATACTCGTCGGCGTTCGCTACGCGGCGGCCATCTCGCTGCTGGCGCTGGTGGCGGCGGAGCAGATCAACGCCAGCGCCGGGATCGGCTACATCCTGAACAACGCCAACCAGTTCCAGCGCACCGACATCATCATCGCGGGCATCCTCGTCTATGCGGCGCTGGGTATCGGCGTCGACGCGCTGCTGCGCTATATCGAGCGAAAGGCGCTCGCCTGGCGAGGTGCACATGTCTGAGCTCGCATACGAAACGGAACAGGACACCGCGCCCGTCGTCGCGAGCCTGTCGCGCGTCGGCAAGCGCTACGGCGAGAACAGCGTGCTCGATCAGGTCGACTTCACGGTACGCAAGGGCGAGGTAGTCGCGCTCGTCGGACCGTCCGGCACCGGCAAGACCACGCTGCTGCGGCTACTCGCGGGACTCGAATCGGCGACGAGCGGCCGCACGGAAGTGTCGGCGAATACCTCGGTCGTGTTCCAGGAACCACGCCTGATCGGTGCGCTGCGGGTGTGGGCGAACGTGCTGCTCGACGACGCGCACAAGCCCGATGCGACGGCACGGGCGCGCGCCGCGCTGCAGGACGTTGGTCTCGAAGACAAGCTGTCGAGCTGGCCCGTCAGCCTCTCGGGCGGCCAGGCTCAGCGCGTGGCCGTGGCCCGCGCGCTGTATCGGCGGCCCGACCTGATGCTGCTCGACGAGCCGTTCAGTGCGCTCGACGCCTTCACGCGGCGAAGCATCCAGAGCCTCGTGCTGAAGCTGTGGGACCACTACCGGTTCGGCGTCGTGATCGTGACGCACGACCTCGACGAGGCGTTGATTCTCGCCGACCGGATCGTGATTCTCTCGAAAGGCAGGATCTGCCACGAGACGCGGGTCGATTTGCCGCGCGAGCGTGACGTGACCTCGCCCGAATTCAATGCGCTGAAGCGCGACCTGCTCCGACAGTTCTCGCTCAGTGTCGCCTGACTTTTTCCATTCATCACCCAGGATTGCCATGTCGTTTAAAAAATCGCTCTACGCAGGCGTTGCCGCATTGCTCGCCAGCTTCACGCTCGCCACCTCGGGCACGGCTCAAGCCCAAAATCAGCAGGTCGATGTGAAGAACACCAAGCTCGTGATTGCCTACCAGGACCCTGCGTTTCCCGCGTTGATCCGCAAGTCGGGCGTGGTCGACGGCACGCCTTACCAGATCGAATGGGTGCTGCTGACCGGGCCGGCCGCCAATCTGTCGGCGCTGTACGCGGGCCGGATCGACCTCGGTCATATGGGTGACACCTCGCTCACGATCGAGCAGGCCAACGCGCGCACCGATTGGACCAAGGACTCGACGCCGCTGCGCATCGTCGCAGGCTGGCGCAACGCGTATTCGAAGGACTATCCGCCGGAGATCACCGCGCTGCGCACGAGCGCGGGCATCACGAGCGTTCAGGCCATCAAGGGACACAAGTTCGGCTACAACTACGGTGGCTACAACCATGCGCAATATCTGGCGACGCTGGTCAAGGCCGGCTTGAACGAGAAAGACGTGCAGCCGATCAAGTTCGCGGACGGTGCGACGTCCGCGGCGGGCTTCAACGCGGGGCAGGTTGACGTTTATGCGGGCGCGCTTGGCCCGGTCCTGCCGACAATCAGGTCGGGCGCGGGCCACGTTCTGCTGAGCGACCGCGACACGCAGATTCCGGCGCTCAACGTCTGGACGACCACGTCGGCCGATCTGAAAGACCCCGTCAAGGTAGCGGCGCTGCAGGATTTCTTCTTCCGCATGTCGGGTTACTGGTCCTGGCACGATGCGCACAAGGATGAGGTGATCGGCATTCTCAAGGACACGCTGAAGATCTCCGACGAACGCGCCGCGTTCGAGTACCAGGTGCGCAGCGGCAGCTTCGTCAAGTTCGACAAGGGCCTGCTCGGTGAGGAACAGAACATCGCCGACATCCTCTACGACGGACACGCGATCCGCAAGAAGGTGAAGGTCGACGTCGAATACGATCCGCGCTTCAATGCGGCGCAGAAAGCGATCTGGCCGATCCCGTCGAAAGACTGACCCGCCGCTGCGATCCCGCGCGCCGAACCGCTGGCGCTAGACGTTGACGAACCGTCGTTCGAGCCAGCGCGTGACCAGCGAGATCGGATAGCAGTAGGCGAAGAAGATCGCCAGTGTCGCCAGGTAAGTGAGAACCGTGAAGCTGGACCTGGCGACCGTGCTGCTCGCGATCTGCGCGGTGTCGATCAGATCGTGAACGCCGACCAGCGACGACAACGCCGTCCCCATCGTGATGATCGCGTAGACGTTCATCCACGGCGGCAGCATGCGGCGCACGCACTGCGGCAGCACGATGTGCAGCAGAATCTGCGCGCGCGAAAACGCCAGTGAGCCCGCTGCCTCCCACTGCGTAGTAGGAATCGATGCCACCGCGCCGCGAAACACTTCGGCAATGTTCGCGCTGGCCGGAAGTGCCAACGCGAGCGTCACCTTCATCCAGTCGGGAAACGGCAATGTCGTGCCGAATACGCTGAATTCGAAGGGAAAGACGTAAGTGGTGAAATAGACGAGAACCAGCCACGGCGCGTTGCGAAAGACCTGAACCCAGATCCTCGCGAGGCGTCCCGGCCACGAAGCTGCAAGTGCGAGCGCGCCAATCAGCAGACCGAGGACGGAGCCCGCCACGATCGCACCAAGGCTGATGAGGACATTCAACGCGAAGCCGTAGGCGAGCGCGGGCGTCCACTCGACGAAGCGCGCGAGCGTTTCGCCACGCGAGCCTGAGTCGGGCGAAAACACCCACAACAGTGCACCGGCGATCAGCACGCCAAGCGCGGCGGCTATGCCGGGCGTGAGCGCTTTTGTGCGAGCGGGGTCGTCGCGAAGACGATCGAGGTTGGAGGCAGCCTTGGGGGCAGCCGGGTCGAGCGATCTATACGCCATAGCCGGGAATCCACAAACGTTTTTCGAGCCATCGACCTGCACGGCTGACTAGCCATGTCAGCACGCCAAAGAACAGCAGAATCAGTACCATCAGCGCAAGCACGTTGTCGCGCTGCGTCCAGATCATGATCGACTGGTAGGTGAGGTCGCCCACCGCGATTGCGGACGCAAGCGCGGTCGCCTTCACCAGTTCGACGAAGTTGTTGACGAGTGCCGGCAGGGCCGTGCGAAACGCGAGCGGCAATTCGATGCGCCAGAAGCGCGTCGCACGATCGAAGCCGAGCGACGCCGCGCCTTCGAGCGTTTGCACGGGCAATGCGTCGAAGCCCGCGCGTAACGCTTCCGCGTGGAATGCGCCCTTGTGCAGCGACAGGACCAGCACGACCCAGAAGAACGGCTTGAACGGATTGTCGAGGTGGGTCTCGCGCAGCCATTGCGTAATGAGCATGTTCAGCACGAGAAACGCGCAGTAAAGCTGCACGATTGTTGGGGTATTGCGTGTCAGCTCAATGAACGCGCGCGCCGCGCCGGCAATCCACGCATTGCGGTGACGCAGCGCGAGCAGCAGCAAGAGGCCGGCGAGCGCGCTGCCGAGCATCGTCGCGACGACCAGTTCGACGCTGACCGCGATGCCTTGTACGAAGGGCACGCGTTCGTAGGCATCGAGCAGAAAGCGATAGTCGAGCCCGGCGTGCGCGGCCGCGTCGATCAGCGCATGGAACGAGGCGGCCATGCTCATTGCAGCGCGGGCAATTGCCGGTGCCACTCGGCTAGCGCCGGAGACGGCGGCGTCAGGCCATTTTTCGCCTCGTCATCGATCAGCCAGCCGGTGCGATGCCAGTCGCGCACGATCGCATCGAGCTTCGCGGCCGTGTCCTTTTCGCCTTGCCGTACCCAGATCACCGACGGCGCCGGTTCGAGCTCCGGCTGCAGCGTGCGGTAGTCGCGCCATTCGGGATCATGCTGTTGGAGCGGATAAAGCAGCGGTGCGGCGTCGTGAACGGCCGCGACGCAACTGCCGCCGCGCAGCGCCAGGAGCGATTGCGACGCGCCCGGGAATGCGCGCGGCACGGCGCCGTACTTCTCCACGACGGGCCGGATATAGCTGCTGCCTTGCGAAATGCAGACGGGCTTGCCGCGCAGGTCTTCCCACTTCGTGATGCCGCTCGATTTCGGCGTAATGGCGGTCCCGCCGACGCGATAGTAAGGCGTCGGCACATGGTCGAGAATCTCGCCGCGCTGCGCGTTGTACTCCATGTTCGCGATCAGGATGTCGACCTTGCCCTGCTGCAGGAACTGCACGCGCGTGGACGGCTGGACCGACACCAGTTGAACCTTCACGCCGAGACGCTTGCCGATGTCGTTCGCGAGGTCGACGTTCATGCCGCGCGGCTGCTGGGTTTGCGGATCGAGCGACCCGAACGGACTGCCGCCGATCAGCACGCCGACCGCGATTTCATGGCGTGAATTGATCTTGTCGAGGGTCTGGTCTGCATACGCCGGTGAGAAGGCCGCGACGCCAACACCGGCGGCAATCGAGGTGAGCAGGGAGAAGGATGACAGTCGTTTGGTATATGCCGCTTTGCCTGATTTCATGAGCGATGGGATAGGAGGAGGGAGATGTGTGTCTCGCGTCGACGAAAATGCCACTGCGACGCATACCCTATGCCAAAGCCGATGCGCGGCAAACCAAATGAATCTGCTAAGCAAAGCACACGGATGTTAAAGCGTGTGCTCGCATGCCATTGCGAGGTTATCGGTTACATTGCAGATCGCCGAATATCTTTTCGCTTATTCGTTGGTTCGTAATTGGCGGGCTGATTCCTAGAATGCCTGGTTGTAAAGCGGGAAGAGTGCGAAGTGTGCTTTTGTGCCCGCAGCTCCGCTTTGACGACAGGACACCCAATGACTGAATTGATTTTCTCGGTTCGTGCGGCACGTATCGGTCTCGCATCCACTGAGGGTGCCACGGTGCGCGCGAGCAACGAGACAAGCGCAGCCACCGGTTCGCCTGGCGATGCACTGCTGTCATTGCGCGACGTGCGGCTTTCGTACGGCAGCACAGCCGTACTCAACGGCATCGATCTGTCGGTCAGGCGTGGCCAGGCCGTTTCGATCATCGGCCCTTCTGGCTCGGGCAAGTCGACGATTCTGCGTTGCATCAACGGCTTGCTCGCGCCGCAAAGCGGCGAGATCACCGTCGACGGCATCGACGTGCGCGCGCAAAAGACGGATGCGCAGCGTGTTGCGCTGCGCAAGCGGATCGGTTTCGTGTTTCAGCAATACAACCTGTTTCCGCATCTGAGCGTGCTCGAGAATCTGACCATCGCGCCGGTGCGGGTGCTGGGCCGCAGCCGTGCCCAGGCGGAAAGCGACGCTCACGCGTTGCTAGCCAAGGTGCGTCTCGCCGACAAGGCAAAGGCTTATCCGGGCGCGCTGTCCGGCGGGCAGCAGCAGCGGGTCGCGATTGCGCGCACGCTGGCGATGCGGCCCGACCTGATCCTGTTCGACGAAGTCACCTCGGCGCTCGACCCCGAGACGGTGGGCGAAGTGCTGAACGTGATCGGCGAACTGGTCGACGAAGGGCAGACCTGCGTGCTCGTCACGCACGAAATGCGCTTTGCCGAAGACATCAGCGACGAAGTGTTTTTCACGGAAGGCGGCGTGATCGTCGAACATGGCAGTGCGCAGCAGCTGTTCGGCAACCCCGTCCACGACAGAACTCGACTCTTTTTGCAACGCGCCCGCGGCGAAGACCGTGCGAGCCGCGCGGCGACGTTACCCCACGACAACCCATGACACGACCATGACGACAACCACGAACGAAGCGAGCAGCCCAATTGCCGCACAGCGCCGCGAAGCAGTGCAGGATCTGCTTGCCGACGTCCGCCGGATCATCGCTGAAAAGGGCGTCACGCGCGAAGCGCTGAATGCGATCAGCGGGCTGCTGCTCGAACTCGCGACGCGGCGCGCACTGTTCGACGCCACCGATTTTCCGCCGCCGCGGGCCGACAGTGGCGACACCTCGACCCGCTACCGGCTCAATCCCGGCGAAGATGGGCTCGCCTTGTACCTCAACTCGCTGCAGCCCGGCAAGACGACGATCCCGCACAACCACGACACATGGGCCGTGATTGCGGCTATCGACGGCGCGGAGCTGAACCGTATCTATCGACGTACCGACGACGGCCGTGATCCGGCGCGCGCCACGCTCGAACTGTCGCACGAAGTGGTGGTGCGGCCGGGTGTACCGATTGCCTTTCTCCCTGACGACATCCACAGCATTCATGTCGGCGGCGCGGAGCCGACGCTTCACTTCCATCTCTATGGCCGTCCGCTCGAAACGCTGACGGACCGCCTCGGCTTCGAAACCGATACTGGCCTCGTGGTGCGCTACAACGCGAAGCACATGCAGCGCGCCACCCAGGCGGTCGGCTGATGGCGTCGCCTGGCGATCGACTGCACACGCGCGTGGTGCACGCGGGCTCGCCGCCATTCGAGGACGGCGTCGCGCCCGTGAACGTTCCGGTCGTGCGTACCAGCACGGTGCGCTTCGCGAGTGAGGCGGTTCGCGCGAGCCTGCACCACCGGCGCGAAGCGGGCGAGCCCGTCAGCATGTATGGGCGTCATGGCATGGCGACGCATCGTGCGCTGGAGGCCGCCATCGGTGAACTGGAGGGGGCGAGCGACGTATTGCTGGCGCCTTCGGGTCTGTCGGCCATCTCGCTCGTTTTCATCGCGCTGCTGTCGCCGGGCGATCACGTGCTCGTGCAGGACGGCGTCTACGGCCCGGTGCGCGAGCGCGTGGAACCTCTGCTCACACGGCTTGGCGTGTCGTTCAGCTATTTCAGCGCGAGCGACGGTGTGCCCGCAGCGCTCCTGCGTGCTGAAACGCGCCTGATCTACGCGGAATCGCCATCGTCGTTCTTGTATGAAGTGATCGATCTGCCCGCGCTTGCGGCGTTTGCGCGCGAGCATTCGGTGCTGCTGGCGGCGGACAACACATGGGGCGCGGGATTGCTCTACCAGCCGCTCGCGCTCGGCGCCGATATTGCCGTCCAGGCGACCACCAAATATCTGGGCGGTCATTCGGATCTGATGCAAGGGGCGGTGTCGACTTCGAACCCGCAACTCGCTCGCACGTTGCGCGACACACACGACGCCCTCGGCCTGAGCGTGGGCGCCGACGACGCCTCCCTCGCGCTGCGCGGCATCCGCACGCTGGCCGTGCGTCTCGCCCAGCATGGGCGCAATGCGCTCGAAGTCGCGCGCTATCTACAGAGCGAGTGCAGTGCGGTTGCGCGGGTGTTCTATCCGGCGCTGCCCGAAGATCCGGGACACGCATTGTGGCGTCGCGACTTCAAGGGCGCGAATGGACTCGTATCGTTTGCTTTGCGGCAAGCGAGCCGCGAGCAGGCGAGCGCATTCGTCGACGCCCTGCGGCTGTTCGGCATCGGTGCTTCGTGGGGCGGCTATGAGAGCCTCGCGCTCGTCGCGCCGCAGTCGCGCTTGCGCGAGCACAGCTACTGGCGCGGCAGCGAGCCGGTCGTACGCCTGCATGTCGGACTTGAAGATCCGGTCGACCTGATAGGTGATTTGCGGCAAGCGTTTCGGCACGTCCTTCAATAAGCGCCGTCCCTTCTCAACTTCTTGCTCTTCGACTTCCAATGGCAGACATTTTTTCGCTGATCCCCGCGACCACCGTGCGCGAATGGTTGAACGACAACGACGAGATCGCGCTTTTCGACGTGCGAGAAGCCGGCGAGTTCGGCGAGGGCCATCCGTTCTTCGCGGTTCCGCTGCCGTATAGCCGGCTTGAACTCGATATCGGCCGACTCGCGCCACGGCGTGATGTACGCATCGTCCTGCTCGATGCCGGCACGGACGACCAAGCAATAGCACGGCGCGCGGCACGGCGGCTTCATGCATTGGGCTACACGCGGTTGTCCGTTCTGAAGGACGGTGCGCGCGGTTGGGCCGCGGCCGGTTACACGCTGTTCAAGGGCGTGAACGTGCCGTCGAAGACCTTTGGCGAACTCGTCGAGCATGCGTACGGGACGCCGCACATTTCGGCCGCCGAGCTCGCCCGATTGCAGGCGGAACGCGCGCCGCTGATTCTGCTCGACGGACGCACCGTCGAAGAGCACACGAAGATGACGATACCGGGCGCGGTGAGCTGCCCCAACGGCGAATTGGCCTATCGCTTCGGTGCGTTGGCGGCAGACGCTCGCACGCCGGTCGTGATCCATTGCGCGGGCCGTACGCGCAGCATCATCGGCGCGCAGGTGTTGCGCAGTCTGGGCGTGCCGAATCCGGTCGTCGCGCTCGAAAACGGCACGCAAGGCTGGGCGCTGGCAGGTCTGCAACTCGAACATGGCAGCACGCGGCGCTATCCGGATACGATCGAAGAAGCTGTATCGAGCGAAGCGCGTGAGCGTGCAACGGCACTCGCCGCACGTTTCGCCGTGACCACGCTCGACGTGCAGGCAGCGCAGGCATGGCTCGACGCGGTCGAGCGCACCACCTATCTGCTCGACATCCGCAGCGCCGCTGAATTCGCGCATGACGGCGTGCCGGCCGCCGTGCACGCGCCCGGCGGTCAACTGCTTCAGGCGACGGACCAGACCATCGGCGTACGCCGTGCACGCGTGCTGCTGGTCGACTACGACGGCACACGCGCGCCCGTCATTGCGGCCTGGCTGGTGCAACTGGGCCTTGAAACCGCGCTGGTCGCGGCCCGTGATGCGCACGCATTGCGGCGTCTCGCGCCGCAAGCCGCCGCGCATGGCGCCGTTGAAGAACAACTGATCGATGCGGACGGACTGCGCAAGTTGCGCGGCGCCGAAGGTGTGCATGTGCTCGACCTGCGCTCGAGCGCCGCCTATCGCAGTGGGCATCCCGAGCGGGCGCAGTGGTCGATCCGTCCGCGATTGCTTGCGGCGCTCGCGGAGGTGGCTCCGTCGCAGCGGATCGTGTTGCTGGCGGAGTCGCGGTCGCTAGCCGCGCTGGCGGCGCTCGACCTGCGTGAGGCGGGCATCGGTCAGGTATCGATTGCGAAAGACGGTATCGATACGTTCAGGCAAGCTGGCTATGCGATCGAGGCATCACCGCAAGCGCCGGCGGATAGCGAGCGCATCGACTATCTGTTCTTCGTGCATGACCGCCACGAAGGCAATCTCGATGCGGCGCGCGCCTATCTCGCGTGGGAAACCGGCCTGATCGCGCAGTGCGCGCCGGACGAGCTTCAACAGTTTCGCTTCGACCCGCAAGCGTCCGATGCGGGCACGCTTGCCGAGGCGGTTCATTCATGATCGCCGGGAGATCGAAACGCGCGCTGCTGGCCGCGGTGTTTTCGGCTGCCGCTGTGAGCGGGGTCGCCCGCGCCGACGCAACGCTCGACCATATCAAGGCGCGCGGCACGCTGGTCGTAGGCGTTGTGCTCGACGGCACCTATGGCACGCTCGATCCGGCGACACGCAAACCCGTCGGCTACAACGTCGAACTGGCCGAGAGCCTCGCGAATCATCTCGGCGTGAAGTTCGAGGCGGTCGAAGTGACGCCGCCCAACCGCGTGCAGTTCCTGCAGCAGGGCAAGGTCGACGCGTTGATCGCCAGCATGCAGTACACGAAAGAGCGCGACGAAATCCTCGGCTATGTGCCGACGCCCTTCGAAGAGATTGGCGGCAGCGCGATGGTGCACAAAGGGTCGGGCATCCACGATTGGAAAGATCTGCGCGACAGGCCGGTGTGCGTTTCGCAAGGCAGCAACTACACGAAGCCGCTGATAGAACAATTCGGTGCGCAGGTCAAAGCCTTCAAGGGCATGCCCGAAGCTCTGCTCGCGCTTCGAGGCGGGACCTGTGTCGCATCGGTTCATGTGACGCCGGGTATTCAGGCGCGCATTGCGAGTACCACGGGCGAGTGGAAGGACTATGAGTCGCCGATGCCGACACAACTGATTCCATCGCCTTCGGTGATCTGGGTTCGCAAAGGGCAGACGGACACCATTGCCGCCTTCGACAAGATCGTCAAGGACTGGCACAACACCGGCTTCCTGATCGATGAAGGCAACAAATGGCACATGCCGCCTTCAAAACAGTTGCTCGATTGGCATCAGCAATACGCCGCCAACAAGGAAAAATGATATGACACAGATTGCCGATGTGGACCGCGACGCACGCCGAACGCTCGAACTGCTCGGACCTGCGCCCGATAACTGGGTGCCCGAGCGGCCCGGCATCGATCACGACGTCTTTATCGTGGGCGGCGGGCAGACGGGGTGCGCGTTCGCATTTGCGCTGCGGCGCGCGGGCATTGGCCGCGTCAGCGTGATCGACGCGGCGGCGAATGCGGCGAAGGCTGGCGTGTGGCTGAACCGCGCGCGCATGAACAAGCTGCGCACACCGAAGATTCTCGTCGGACCGGAGGGCGGTTTGCCGGGGCTGGGCTTTCGCGCATGGTACGAAGCGCGCTTCGGCGAGGCGTCCTATCAGGAGATCGATCGGATTCCGCGTGAACGATGGGCGGAGTATCTCGCGTGGTATCGCGAGTTTCTGCAGATTCCCGTTCGCTACGGCACGCGGCTCGTGCGCATCGAGCCGCAGGATGCGCATTTCCGTCTGCATCTGGACGTGAACGGAAGCACCCATGTGGAAACGGCTCGCAAGCTACTGTTGTGCAACGGCGTCGCGGGTAACGGCGGCGCATTCGTGCCGCCTGTGCTCGCGCAACTGCCGGCGCGGTTCGTCGCGCATACATCCGATCCTATCGACTTCGTTGCGCTGCGCGGCAAGTCGGTCGCGGTAGTAGGCGGCGCCGCGTCCGCGTTCGATGCCGCCGCGACCGCGCTCGAAGCGGGGGCGGCCGAGGTCCATCTGTTCGCGCGTCGCGCGTCGCTCGCGGCCACGCCTGTGTCACGCGCGCGCGCCTATCCCGGTGCGTACGACAACTACTTCGATCTGCCCGACGCGCTACGTTGGGCGCAGGCGTTGCGCTTCAAGCGCTCTGGCTCGACGGCGCCGCCGGATTCGATCGAACGCGTGACGCGTTTCGACAATTTTCATCTGCATCTGGGCACGCAATGGGAATCCGCGCGTGAAACCGCAGGGCAGATCGAGGCCGTCGCAGCGGGCGAATCGCTTCGTTTCGATTTCGCGATTGCGGGAACCGGCTATTTCATCGATCCGGCCGCGCGTCCCGAGCTCGCCGGCTTTGCCTCGCAAATCCTGTTGTGGCGCGACCGGTTCACACCGCCGCAAGGCGATGCAGATGACGAACTCGGCGCACATCCGTATCTCGGCGAGGCACTCGAATACCAGCAGAAAGTAGCGGGACAGGCGCCCTTTCTGAAGGACATCCACGTCTACAATCCGGCCGGATTCGTCAGCGCGGGCGTGCCCGTCGGCGACGTGCCGAGCATGAAGCGCGATATCCCCGCGGTAGTGCGAAGGATCAGCCGCGATCTGTTTCTCGCCGATATCGATTCGCACCAGCGGCGGCTCTCTGCGGACGTGCCCGCCGAATTCGATGAGTCCGCGTATGCGGCGAGCATCTGGCGCCGGGAGACATCGAGCGCCTGAAGCCATGATGAACGGCCAGGGAAGGGTGGACGAATGACGCATTTGCGCGCATTGTTCGCCACCGCTTCGCCGATGAGCCCCCGACTCACGTCGCGGCACAGGCCGCAACCTAGGAGAGCAATGATGAGTGCAGCCCCCATCACCGAACAAGCCGAACTCCAGATCAGCCCACTGTCCGCTCATATCGGCGCGGAAATCAGCGGAGTCGATCTGACCCGACCCCTCGATCAGAAGCAGATACACGCGATCCGCGCCGCGTTGCTGAAATGGCGCGTCGTGTTCTTTCGCGAGCAGTTTCTAAGCCACGAGCAGCATGTCGCCTTCTCCGCGCAATTCGGCGAACTGACGGTCGGGCATCCTGTGTTCGGCCACGTCGAAGGTTACCCACAGATCTACTCGATTGCAAAGTTCCGCAAGGCGACGCGCTTCGAAGGTCAGCCGTTGTTGCGGCCGTGGACCGGCTGGCACACCGATGTGACGGCGGCCGTCAATCCGCCATTCGCGTCGATTCTGCGTGGCGTCACGATTCCGCCCTACGGCGGCGACACGCAATGGACCAACCTCGTCATCGCCTATGAAAAGCTGTCCGAGCCGTTGCGCAACTTCGTCGACGGTCTGCGCGGCGTGCATCGCTTCGTGCCGCCGCAAGGAGCGAAAGGCACCGAAGCGTTTGCGTCGGCGGTCGAACAGCATGCGCTCGTCAGCGAGCATCCGCTCGTGCGCGTGCATCCGGAGACCAGCGAGCGCGCGCTCTACGTGAGCCCCGGGTTTCTGAAGCAGATTGCCGGCGTCACGCCGCGCGAAAGCCAGGCACTGCTCGAACTGCTGTGGGAACACGTGACGCGACCGGAATTCACGGTGCGCTTCAGATGGGAAGCGGGCAGCGTGGCGTTCTGGGACAACCGCACGACCGCGCATCTCGCGCCGACCGATATCTTCGATCTCGACTTCGATCGCCAGTTGTATCGCACGACGCTGGTCGGCGATGTGCCGGTCGGACCGGACGGGCGGCCGTCGGTGTCGCTCGAAGGTTCGCCGGTGGGAGCGGCCGCCGCCATTGCGCTGAATTGAACGAAGACCGCCCGTTGGGCGTTCCGGTTCGATTGGCCGCGGGCCGCGCGGTCCGATGATGGCTACGCGGCCCGACAACGTAGCACTCAGAGCGCGAAACGGCCTTCCGCGACGAACGTCGGCAGCGGATTGCGCGGACTCGGCGTCTCGCGCTTTTGCAGGGCCTCGGGCAACGAAGCTTTGTCGCCGGCACGACCGATAGCGACCGCCGCTTCGATCGCATAGTCCTCGGGGATCACGAGTTCCGCGCGGATATGCTCCCGTTCGATGCCGGCAAGGCCGTGCGCTTTCCACCCCGACAGGCTTGCCTGCAGGGCGAAATAGGCCCACGCGGCGCCTGTATCGAACGAATGCGACGCGAGCGGCACTTCCGTCGCCGCACCCGGTGGCGTGAACGTGCGCTTCGACAGTACGATCAGGATCGCGGCCGCATGCTGTGCCCAGCTGCGGTTGAACTCGTTCAGGAAGCCCAGAAAACGCGCCCAGTGCTCCGTGTCGCGACGCGCATAGACGAAGCGCCACGGCTGCGAGTTATACGACGAGGGCGCCCAGCGCGCCGCTTCGAGAAAAGTCAGCAACGTCGATTCGGCAATCGTGTCCTGGGTGAACGCGCGCGGCGACCAGCGCTCGAGAAATTGCCTGTCGATCGGATGGTCGGCGGTACGGGAGTTCGATGTGGTCATGTCTATGCCATTGAAAAGAAAACGGGGCGCGTCGCTTTTCGGGGTAGGCGCGCCAGAGTGAGAACCTTAAGTCGCAGCAAACGCAAATCCTGCTAAAGCCGCTGAGCGTCGATCCGTGGACCCAAAACACCCGGCGCGCCGATTCTCGAACACCCGTACGGACTGCCGTCGGCGCATGAAGCGAATGTGATTCGCCGTGCCGCGCGCTCAGCGCGTGGATCTTGAATCGCAACGGCATCGTGCCGGACGATGCGCGCCTCGACGCCCGGTCGCTGGCCGCCATCAACATGCCCAACCGCGATGGCTTCGTGCCGGACCCACGGCCGGGCAGACTGTGACAGGCGTTTGGCCGGCGCGCTGATTGTGCCGAGCGCCGGTGGCGTTCCCTGTCCACTTCAAGAAGCGGCCGCCGCGAGTTCGCCGTGCGCCGGCGCTTTCCGTGTGTAGCGGTTGACTGGACGCGACAGCCCCAGATGCTCGCGCAGCGTGCGGCCCGTGTACTCGGTGCGAAAAAGTCCGCGTCGCTGCAATTCGGGCACGACGGTATCGACGAATTCGCTGAGCCCGCCCGGCAGCCACGGCGACATGATGTTGAAGCCGTCCGCGCCTTCCTCTTCGAACCATTGCTGCAACTGGTCGGCGATGCTTTGCGGCGTGCCGATCACCTGCTGATGTCCGCGCGCACCCGCGATACGCAGATACAGATCGCGGATCGTCAGGTTGTCGCGTCGCGCGAGGTCGAGCAGCAGCCGTTGCCGGCTCTTGCCGCCATTGGTTTCGGGAAGCTCCGGCACCGGTCCGTCGACCGGATACTGCGACAGATCGATGCCACCCGACATGTTCGACAGCAACGCGAGGCCGACCACCGGATCGATCAGCTCCTGCAACGAGTCGAACTTGTCGCGCGCTTCCTGCTGCGTCTTGCCGATCACCGGGAAGATGCCCGGCATGATCTTCAGGTGCTGGGGCGAGCGTCCGTAGCGCGCGAGCCGTCCTTTGACGTCGCGATAGAACTGCTGCGCTTCGTCGAGCGTCTGATGCGCGACGAAGATCACCTCGGCCGTTTGCGCGGCCAGCTCGCGCCCGGCTTCCGATGCGCCCGCCTGCACGACGACCGGCCAGCCCTGCGGAGAACGCGCGACGTTCAACGGTCCGCGCACACTGAAGTGCTTGCCGCGATGGCCGAGCACGTGCAGCTTGTCGGCATCGAAATAGATGCCGCTCGCCTTGTCGCGCACGAACGCATCGTCTTCCCAGCTGTCCCATAGGCCCGCGACCACGTCGTAGAACTCCTTCGCGCGCTCGTAGCGCACTGCGTGATCGAGGTGTTTGTCGCGGCTGAAGTTGTGCGCTTCTGTTTCCGTGCTCGACGTGACGAGGTTCCATCCGGAACGGCCGCCGCTCAGATGATCGAGCGACGCAAATTTGCGCGCGACGTTGTAGGGCTCGTTGAAGCTCGTCGACACGGTCGCGATCAGCCCGATGCGATCCGTCACGACCGACAGCGCGGACAGCAGCGTCAGCGGCTCGAAGTGATCGGCGCGCGCGGTGCGAGAAAGCGACGGCAGATGTGTGTCTCTCACGCTGACGCTGTCCGCGAAAAAGATGGCGTCGAACTTCGCCCGCTCGGCAATGCGTGCGAGCTGCGCGTAGTGCGCGAAGTCGAGGCCACCCGCCGCATGCGTGTCGGGATGACGCCACGCGGCGATGTGATGGCCCGTCTCCATCAGGAAGGCACCGAGGCTCATCTGTCGTTTGTGATGTGATGCTGCGCTCACTGCTCGCTCCTTGTGATGGACTTCGAGGAAAGATGGTCTCGATCGGTGCGGACGTCAGCCGGCGTTTTCGGTGCGCTCGGAGAAATCCGCGAGGATCTGCTCGCGCAATTGCACGAAACGCGGGTCACTGCGATCGCGCGGCCGCGGCACGCCGACATGCGTAACGCGCTTGATGCGGCCAGGGCGCGGCGCCATCGTCACTACGCGATCGCCGAGATGGATCGCTTCGTCGACGTCGTGCGTGACGAGGATCATCGTGATGCGTTCGCTTTCCCAGATCCGTTGCAGCTCGTTTTGGAGACGCGCGCGCGTGAGGGCGTCGAGCGCGCCGAACGGTTCGTCGAGCAATAGCACGCGCGGGCGATTCACGAGTCCGCGCGCGATCGCCACGCGCTGCGCCATGCCGCCCGAGAGCTCATGCGGATACGCGTTCTCGAAGCCTTGCAGGCCGACGAGCGCGACGTGCTCGGCCACCGCGTCGCGCTTGTGCTGCGGCGACAGCGGCGCGTTGCGCAGTGCGGCGAGAATGTTCTGCGATGCCGTGAGCCACGGAAACAGCCGGTGATCCTGAAACACGATGCCACGTTCGAGCGACGTATCACGCACGCGCTCGCCGTCGACGCTGATCTCGCCGCGATAGTCGGCGTCGAGTCCGGCGACGAGCCGTAGCAGGGTGGACTTGCCGCAGCCGCTGGCGCCGAGCACGCTGATGAATTCGCCGGCCGCGATGTCGAGTGAGATATCGTCGAGCACCAGCAGGTCGTCGTCCGCATCGCGTTGGCGCGCATAACGTTTGCTGACACTGCGAATGCGGATGCCTTCGGAAACCGTGGTGGTCATGAGTTCGCTTCCTGTTAATGAGCCGCTTGACTGATGAGCCGCCTCAAGCGACCGCGCGTTCCCTCGGCGCACCGCTGCGGCGCGCCATCACGCGCCGCTCGAGGCCGCGGGCGAGCGCATTGAGCGCCCAGCCCGTCAGTCCGACGACGCCGACGCCGAACAGCACGAGATCCATCCTGAACTGCTCGCTGCCGTCGATCAGCGTATTGCCGATGCCGCTGCCCGCGACGAGCAGATATTCGGCGCCGAGAGTCGCGAGCCACGAATAGATGAGCCCCAGATAGAGACCGGTGAAAATCGTCGGCAACGCGGCGGGCAGGATCACGTAGAGGATCAGCTGGATGCGCGAGTAGCGCAACGCGCGCGCAACCTCGACATAGCGACGCGGCACCGCGTGTATGCCGTCACAGGTATGGGCCGCGACGGGCAGCAGCGCCGCGAGCGACAGGAACACGACTTTCGCCATGTCGCCGAGGCCGAACCAGACGGAGATCAATGGGATCCACGCGAACAGCGAGATCTGCTTGAACGTATCGAACGTCGGTCCGATCAGTCGCGCTGCGACGCGCGAGAGCCCGAGCGCCGAACCGAGCACGAGGCCGCCTGCGGTGCCGATCACGAAGCCGCTAGCCTCGCGCGCCAAAGAAGCCGACAGCGCGCGCAGCAACGCGCCGCTCTCGATCTGCTGCCACGAGGTATGCGCGACCTCGGCGGGGCTCACCAGCAGGCCGCTCTTGACGAGGTGCAACGCCGAGGCGAGCCACCACAGCGCGAACACTGCGAGCGGCAGGACGAGCCCGCGCCAGTTGAAGGCGCTAAGACGGCTCCTGAGCGCTGCCACGCGAGTCGGCCGGGCAGGGGCTTCGCAACTGCATGGCGGCGGAGCGCTTCGCCGTGGCTCGAAGAAGCGGCGCAGCGCCTCGGAAGCAGCAGTGAGTGACATGACAGAGTCCCGAAACGAAGCGCCTACTCGCGAAACGCCGAAGGTTGGCCGCGCCGCAGCCGTGCTTCGAACGCATCGAGCAGACGGTTGATCGCAAAGCCGATCGCGCCGACGATCACGACGGACGCCATGACCAGGTCGAGTTGAAAGAGCTGGCGCCCATTGACGATCAGATAGCCGAGCCCTTCCGAGGACGCCACCAGTTCGACGACGACCAGCGCGAGCCACGCTTTCGTGAAGGCGAGCCGCACGCCGGTGGCGAGCGTCGGCACGGCGGCGGGTAGCACCACGTAGGCGATGCGCTGCCAGCGGCCATAGCCGAACACGCGCGCGACTTCGTCGAGTGCGGCGGGCGTCTGGCGAAAGCCCTGCATCGTGCTCAGCGTGACGGGCACGAGCGCGGCATGCGCGATCAGAATGTACTTGAGCGGCTCGCCGACACCGACGAGCAGCAGCAGGAACGGCAGCCAGCCGAGCACGGGAATCTGCACGAGCGCATTGAAGCCCGGCAAAACATACGATTCAATGGTCCGCGATAGACCGAGCGCCGCGCCGATGACGAAACCAGCCAGCGTGCCTGCGCCGAAACCCAGCAGCACGCGCTGCAGGCTCACGAACGTATGGTGCGCAAGGTCGCCGCTGCGCGCGAGGTCGCACAGCGTGTCGAACACCATCTGCGGCGGCGGCAGGATTTGCGGCGCGATCCACCCACGTTCGCAACCGAGGCTCCACAGCGCGAACAGCGCGGCGGGCAGCAGCCAAGGCGCGAGATGCCAACCGAAGGCCCGCGCACGCCGCTGCAGATTGGCCTTCGGCGTCGCCTTCGCCTTCGCTTCATTCGCCATGCGCGCCGGTGCGTGCGCCGCGGCCGGGGACCATTCGCCAAGCACCTTGCTCATCGTCGATCTCCGGTCAGCCGAGGGGTTTGCCTTGCGCGTCGTAGCGCGTCCAGTAGTGGTCGAGCGACTGGCTGTGCAACGCGTTGTCGAGATAGCGCGGCTCGAACCAGCCGTCGACGTCGACGGGCTGGCGGATCAGCTTGAGCTTCAGCGCATCGCCGGCCACGGCCTTGTAGCGCGCGACGATGAACGGATCGATGAGCGGCGAGTTGCGCGACTTCAGTGGCTGGTTCGCGAACTCGGCCTGCCACGAGGCGTAGCTGACGCCGCTCTTCGCCCAGAGCTTGAACAGCGCGTCGCGGTTCGCTTCATCGGACGACCATTGCGCGCCTTTGACGAACACGTTGACGACGCGTTGCACGATGTCGGTATGCGCGCGGTCGAAATCATCGAGCACGAGCAGGTGCGATTGCCGCGTGAACTGCGGACCGGCCGTCTGCGATTCGTAGACGATCTTCGCGAGACCCTGGTCGCGCAGCTTGTAGACGTGATAGTCGTTGACCGACGCATCGATACCTTTGGACGACAGCGCCGCGAGCGAGCTGGCCGAATCCAGATTGATCACGCGCAGATCGCGCTCGTCGAGCTGGTTGGCGGCGAGCACGTTGTCGGCGACGAGCTGCAAGTTGGTGCCGCGAAAAATCGACACACGGCGACCCTTCAGATCCTTGATGTTCTGCACGGGCGAGTCGGGCGGCACGGCGAACTTCACGCCGACACGCACACCCGATTCGAGCAGGATGCGCGTCTTTAATCCGTTCGCGCGGCCGAGCACGGACGGCAGATCGCCCTGAAACGCGAAGTCGAGCGACTTGTCGGCGATCGCTTCGTTGACCGCGGGGCCCGCGCCCTTGAAGAACAGCCATTCGACCTTGATGCCGTCGGCGGCGAATTCTTTTTCGAGCAGTTGAAGCTGCTGCACGGTGGCGGCGGGCGAGCCGCCGAAGGTCGGTGGGTCGCCTGCGCCCTGCTGCGCGACGCCGATGCGGATCACTGCAGGTTTGTCTGCGTGCGCCTGGGACACCGTGAATGCCAGTGCGGCGGCGAGCAATGCGGATTTCACCAGGGAGAGCGTACGCAGAAAGTTTCGTGGGATTCGATTAGCCATGGATCGGGACGATGCGCAGCGCGGCGTGGTCGTGGAGTGCTAATTCTTGTCGACGCATCTCCTAAGAACAAGGAAGCATTGCAGCTATGGATATGCGCGGCCGTGCTTTTCTGTTTCCACGAGGTGGCGCTGGACCGGACGGATGCGTGTCGCAGAGCGGCTTGAGGACGTTCCATAGCGAGGATGATCGCTGGGGCGGATGTTGTTTCGGCTTGCGTGCCGGAGTGCTGATCAAGTGGCTGAAACTCGGGCCAGCGCGCTGCTGACGAAAGTTGGCATCGCACACAAGGCCGATGCGTGGCCCGCCACGCTGTCGGGCGGACAGCAGCAGCGCGTGGCGATTGCCTGGGCGCTGGCGCCGTCGCCCGAGGCCGATGTTCAGATACGGCCCGAAAAACGGGGGGCCATAGAAGTATTTGATATATCCATAGATTGCACCTGGCGCAGGACTGCACGCGAATGCGGAAACGCTAGCGATCTGATCTGAGCAGTGCTCGCGCCAGAAGCCGGGCGATGCCGTCGAGCGCGAAGCCGAGCGCACCGATCACGAGAATGACCGCGGTTAGCTCGGAATAGGCGAGCCGGTCCCGCGTATCGAGGATCAGGTAGCCGAGTCCGGCGCTGACGCCAAGCATCTCGGCCGGCACGAGTACGATCCATAGAATGCCAATCGCGAGCCGGATGCCATTGAGAAGTGGACCGGCGATCGCGGGCAGGATGATGTGCAGCAGCAGTTCGCTGCGCGTCGCGGCCAGACTTTCGCCGAGCCGCAGCCACCGCCGGTCGATCTGCGCGACGCCAGCGGCCGTGCTCATCAGAACCGGCCACAAGGCGGCGAAACCCAGCAGGAAATAGATTGCGCGGTCTCCGATACCGACTGACATCACCGCGAGCGGCATCCATGACAGCGGCGACACCATGCGCAAAAACTGGAAAGTCGGCGACAGCGTATGCTCGAGCGATTGCACGCGGCCGATCAGAATCCCGAGCGGGACTCCTACCAACAGGGCCAGCCCGAGTCCAGTGCCGACGCGCCGCAGACTGACGAGCGCGTGCTCGGCCAGGTGGTCCTCCGAGAACAGCGACGGCAGGCTCGCAAACGCGCTATCCGGCGCAAACTGTCGGCCAAGCGAGCCGGGCCCGGTCATCGCGTGAGTCGCGACCCACCAGATGACGAGCGTCGCGGCGAGGCCTGCGGCACCGAGCCAGACTGCGCGAGAAGTCACGGCGCGACCCGTGTCGCGCCTGGGTGCCGTTCCGCGTGCGGGGGCGCTGCGATCGATGCCGGAAATCGCGTCAGACAATGATGGTCTCCTCGCGGTTGAATGCATCCTGGAGCCCGAATGCGGAGAGGCCACCGGCCAGCTCGATGCTTCTGCGCACGAACCGGTCGTCGACAAGATCGTTCGCCGCGAACGTGGGGTCGAGCGACGAAAGGAACCTGCTGTCACCGTCGACGACCGTGTTCTTCAGGCGACGAACGAGCGCCTCGGTGTAGCTTGGAAACGGATACGGCTGGAAGTCGATCCGTTTCTCATGCCAGTCGACATGGCGGATTGCGCCACTTGCCCGATAGGTGTCATCGAGCGTCGTCGACGGGACCAACACGCGGTCCAGTGCCGCAAGCGTATGCGGCGTGTAACGGTGCGTACCGTCCTTCGAGAGCAATTGCGCGGTTTCCTGCGGACGAGTGCGTGCCCACAATTGCGCCTTCACGATCGCGTTGACGACCTTCTGCGACCAGCCGGGGCGTTGCGTCAGGTCGGCTTCATGCATGAACACGACGCAGCACGCGTGGTTCTTCCAGACATCGCCCGTGAAGCGAAGTATCTTGCCAATTTTCAGCAGTTCCGCCGTCGCGTTGAACGGCTCGGCGACGACGTATCCGGCGAGCTGACGCGACGCGAGCGCGGGCGGCATGTCGGACGGCGCCATGACCACGAGATTGACCTCGTTCGCAGCGGGCGCGCCGCTGCGCTTGAGAACCGGCGTGAGACCCTGCTGACGCAGCATGTCCTGCAGCACGACGTTGTGAATGGAGTACCAGAAGGGGATCGCAACGGTCTTGCCACCGAGATCGTGCAGCGAATTGACCTCGGGCGCGACCGTCAACCCCGAACCGTTGACATGGTTCCACGCGACGACCTTCGCCGGCGCACGGCTGCCGTATCGCGCCCATACGGTCATCGGTGCGAGCAGATGCACGACGTTGACCTGGCCGGAGAGGAATGCCTCGACCAGTTGCGCCCAACTGCGCAAGAGCTTCGGCTGCTCGACCGCAAGTCCCTCGGACTCGAAGTAACCGTTATTGTGCGCGACCAGCAGTGGCGCAGCATCGGTGATCGGCAGATAGCCGATGCGAACGGGCGCGTCAGGCTCCGTCGCGGCTCGCGCGCTCAGACTGGGAGCAGGGGCGCTGCGCCCGTGGCGGTGAATAGCGCCGCAAGCTTCAGCCATTCGCGGCGGGACATGGGTATTTGGCACATGGGTCGGCAGTCAGGTCAGGGGATAGCTGTTGGATGCGCGGGGGCGCATCATGTCGGCGCGCAGAGATCTCAGGATGTCGATGCGCATCGCGCCGAGTTCACCGACAAATTCGTCGCGCGGATGCGGGACATTGACGTGCCATGTACCGACAAAGCGGCCGTGCGATCCGAGCAGCAGAATGCGATCGGCCACGAGCAGCGCCTCGTCGATATCGTGGGTCACAAGCGCGGTCGCGCATCGGAGCGTCGAGACGAGCCGCACCAGCAACTGTTGCATCGCCGCACGCGTCACCTCATCGAGCGCGGAGAAGGGCTCGTCGAGCAGCAGGACGCGAGGCTGACGCGCAAGCGCACGCGCGAGTGCGACGCGCTGCGCCATGCCACCGGAGAGTTGCGACGGTCGGAGCGCCGCGGCGTATTCCAGGCCGACCGCGTGCAGCGCGGAGCGGACGCGCTCCGCGCGTTCGAGTCGCGTCAGGCGATCCTGGTGCGCGAACGTGAGCCCGAAACCGACATTCTTCCCGGCCGAAAGCCACGGCAGCAGACAGGGGTCCTGAAACGCGAGCGCGACCTTGGGATGCGGGCCATTGAGCAACGCGCCCTCGACCGACACCGAGCCCGACGATGGGCGCACGAGGCCTGCGAGCGCCCTTAACAGCGTCGACTTGCCTGAGCCGCTCGGCCCGAGAAGCGCGACCACTTCCCCCGTCTCGATAGAGAGCGAAACGCCGGCCAGCACCTCCGTCCGACCCGGCTGGCCATAGCCGAGCGTTAGCGCCTGCGCGTGAAGCGTCGGGCGCGTCACGCTGCGATACTCCGTGCCTGCCTGGCAAGCTGAGCCTTCAACTGGACTACGCTCGGCGTGACGATCGGAATAAACGCCGCTTCGCGCCACTGGCGATCAAAGCCGAGTCCGGCATCGCGCAAATATCCGCGCCCGCCGCTCGCCTCCAGTTCGAGGTTCACCGCGTTTGCCACCAACGCGGCAATCTCGATGCGCAGCTCGAACAGCCGGTTCGGTCGCGCCCGAAGACTTCCATCAGCGATGCCAGACGAGAGAAGGCTACATGCGGTTGTCAGCCCCTCTACGCACCCTTGCACCTCTGGTCCGAGAATGCTGCGTGTCGTTTCCGCCGCGCGCCGCGCCTCGGCAAGCGAGCGCCGCGCGAGTCCGATCGAGAGACCGCACTGCAATCCAAGGAATGCGGCACGAACCGCTGGCAGGAATTCCTGTGCGTCCGGGTGGATCAGCCAGTCGGCACTGCTCGGCACATTCTCGAGGAGCAATGCGGCCGTGTTGCTGCCACGCAGCGCAATCAGGTCGAGATCCGCGCTGCGCGTGAAGCCGGGCGCGTCGTTCGGGATGGCGAAAATCGCGGAAGGGCGACCATCGCGATACGACACGGCTGCGGCCACGACGAACTGCTCGGCCCGCAGGTTTGTCACCCAGGCCATCTTGCCCGTTAGCCGCCAGTTCCTGGCGGTATGGGTGTCCTGCGCCGCTTCGATCTGAAGCGATTCAATCCCGGACAGGTACTTCATCGCGTTCGACAGGCCGCTCGCACCTGCAAGCGTGCCGTCGAGCAGCGGCGACAACAAACGCTTGCGCAGGTCGGCATTGGGGCTTTGCAGCAGATACTCGATGAAACTCCGCTGCCCCCAGAAAACGAACGCAGCGGTCAACGAGTGCTCTGCCACTGCGGCGATGCTTGCGATGGCGTCCATCGTCGTTCCACCCGAACCACCGAGCGTAGCCGGCACGCCGATCCGGAACAGCCCGGCGGACGCGAGGCGCGGCACGACATCAGCGTTCAGGTCAGTGCCCGTGTCGAGTCGCGTGGCATGCGAGTCGAGCCAGTCGACGAGCGATGCGTCGAGGGCTGGCGCTATTAAGCGGCCTGTGTCTGAGGTTCCCATCTGTAAGCCGCCAGTTCGGGGTTGAGTTCATTGCGTGCAAGATTGTTCGCGAAATTGCACAGCGTCGCGAGACTTACTCCGAGCACGACCTCAAGGGCATTCGCTTCGGTGAAGCCGGCTGCGAGGAATGCTGAAAGCGCGTCATCAGCAACTGCACCGCGCGTGGCGATCACTGCGCGCGTTAAACCGGCCACGGCGGCCAGCCGTGCATCCGTGATCGGCTTGCCGTCGCGCAGCGCGTCGACGTCGGCACGATCGACGTTGGCTTTTTTCAGCGCCGCGGCGGTGTGCCCGGCCACGCAGAAGCTGCAACCATGAATGGCGGCTGCGGTGATCTGGACTGCTTCGCGTTCGGCGAATGTTAGACCCGAACGGCTGTTGATTTCGGAGACGGTCAGATAGGTTTCGAGGGCGACCGGCGCATTCGCGAGCGAGCGAACCAGGTTTGGCAGGAAGCCATTCGCGCGCAGCGACTTTTCGAGGAATGGCTGACTTGCACCGGGGGCACTTTCAACGGTTTGCAGGGGAAGACGGCTCACAGGTTTCTCCAGGAGAAGCAGTGAGATCATTGTCGAGGCTGCCCCGGTCACGGACAATGCGCGAGCGTTCGCGATTCCTGTGCGTTTGTCCCGAGAAACGGGGCGTTCGAGTTCCGCTAGTGCAGGCGAGCGACCGACTGCGACAAGCCGTCGCGCTGCCGACGCCATGCGCCGGGCTGCGTGCCCATCGTGCGTTTGAAGGCGTGGGCAAACGCTGATTCGGACTGGTAGCCGACCATTTCGCCGGCGCGCGAGATCGGCAAGCCCTGCTGCAACAGATCTGCCGCGAGACGCATGCGAATCAGAGTGACGAACTGCATCGGCGGATGCCCCGACGCTTCGCTAAAGTGCTTGTAGAAGGCCGTGCGCGACATATTGGCGAACGCAGCCATTGAGTCTGTCGTCCAGGCGTCGCCGGGAGATTCGATAATCGTGGCAACGAGCGTGCTGAAGCCTGTCCGCTGCATGAGGGCCGCGAGTCCACTAGTGACGGTGTCGTGATGCGCGGCGTCCCGCACCGCGTAGAACAGCAGCAGTTCGACGAGCCGGTCGATCAGCGGCGAGGGCTCGTCGATGCCGCGCTGACCTTCGACGCGAATGAGATCGAACAGGCCGTGGATACCCCGATAGGCGTCGTCGCCGTGCTGCACGATCAGAATTTCCGGGAAAAGCGAGACTATGGCGCGCGAGACTACTGACTGGAATTCGACGAAGCCGCAGGCCAGCCCGACGCTACCGCTTATTGACTCGTCGAGCGGCTGCATTGTCCCGCGGCGCTCGATCGGCTGATCGCCTGCGACGGTCCCGACCTTCGGATTGATCGGGTCGGGCGAGAGCCAGTGCGGTACATCGCGCAGCAGAAAGACCGCTTCACCTTCGGATACCGGAATGCTCTCGCGACCATCAGCGAAGTGAAGCCACATCGAACCGTGCAGGACGATATGAAAGCTGGCCTTCGCACGACCGGCGGTCGACGCTTGCCAGTCGCCACAATACTGCCCGACATGAAAGAGTTCGCTTCTAGGTTCCAGGCTCGATAGCAGCCAGTGAACGACCTTGTCTGTTTGCGCGGACATTCCGATGCCATGATGGTAAGTTCGACCTAAGCATGCTAAGGGCATGCACCACGCCGCTCAAAAGAACAATTCGTTGAAAGCATATTCCCGTGCTGCCGCCGGGGGCGCATGCGAGCACTTCCGGAGTGTGCGCCGAGCCGTGGTTATTGGGTCACGTGCTGGGAGACCGTGATGGATCAGATCCACGATGGAGATGTACACGATTTGACTTTGTGCAGACTTCGCCTGTATGGCTGGAAACTAACTGAAATTGTCCCAAAGCGATCGTAACTGGAGCGTCACTGGCAACCCGATATACGTAGACTGTTCCTCTCCACCTGTCGGAGATGGGTGATCTTGACGGGCGCTGGGAACCGATAAGAGAAGCCATCCTTTTAGCGCGGAATTCAAGCAATGCAAACATTCGATCGGTATTGGCTCGTAGATGTGCCCCGTTATCCGGATCATGGCTATGCGCTGCTGGCCGAGCGCATCAAACGCTTGCTGAAGAGGGCTGCCGACGTCCTGTTCGTTCAGGCCGAGGCGGTGCTCGCGCTCGAAGCCGTTGCCGCAAGTATCGCGAGGCAGCGGATCGTAGCCGTCAATGTCGTGACGAGTCCCTACGGCAGATGGTTTGGCGGCTGGTTGCGGCGGGGCGGGGCGATCGTTCACGATGTGGCGGCGACAATGAGACAACCCGTCGAGTCATCCGCCGTCGCGAACTGCCTTGAGACGCTGGAGCATGTCGATATCTTAGCGGCTGTTCACGCGGAGTCGTCCAGCGGCGCATTGAATCCGCTCGCGCAATTGGCTGCGCTCGCAAAATCGCGTCATGCTCTTTTCGCCGTCGATGCCGTCGCGTCAATCGGTGGGCATGTCATCGACGTGGATGGACTCGGAATCGATATCGCGGTAATCGGCCCGCAAAAGGCGCTAGCAGGTCCAGCCGGTGTGTCGGCTGTCGTACTCGGTCAACGCGCCCTGGACCACATCGCAAAGATGCCCGACTTTGCGCCTTCGAGTCTATCCTTGGCGGCGCTCAAACGAGACTGGCTGGACCGTGGACGGCCCGGGTTGCCGGGGACACCGTCGGCGCTGGAATTCTGGGCCCTGGAAGCGGCGCTCGACCGTATCGAAGCCGAGGGCATTGAGCGCGTGATCGAACGTCATCAGCAGGCCTCGCGCGCGACTCGGTCGGCGCTGCGGGCGCTCGGCGTATCGCCGTGGATCGCGTGCGACGACGCCGCTTCAGCGCTTGTCACGTCGGCCCCGGTGCCGCGTGGCGTCGACGGTCAGGAACTGATCGCACAAGCTTTGCGTTACGGTGGAGAACTCGCGCCCGGGGTCGGCGACGTCGCTGGGCACATCGTGCGTCTCAATCACACCGGTCTGAACGCGAACGCGGATTCGGTCCGCTCGAACGTCGTGGCGTTTGGGCGTTGACCGAAGATCTGTGAAACTGTCAAGACTGCGGGCGGCGCGCACGCGGAACGAAACGAAACGCCCTGGGAAGGGCATGGGGTCATCGTCTATCCTTCCTGTGTGGTAGGGGTGTGTTATCAGGTGCGGAGTTGGGAGGGAAGCCATGCGCGTCTGTAACGGTTTTGTCGGGTGCGTCGGTGGCACGCCGCTCATCAGGCTCGCGCGGCTCAGCGAGGAGACCGGCTGCGAGATTCTCGGCAAGGCGGAGTTCATGAATCCCGGCGGTTCGGTCAAGGACCGCGCGGCGCTCTCCATCATCGAGGACGCCGAGCAGCGGGGCGAACTCGGGCCAGGAGGCACCGTTGTCGAGGGCACGGCTGGCAATACCGGCATCGGCCTTGCCCATATCTGCGCGGCGCGCGGCTATCGCTGCGTGATCGTCATTCCGGACACGCAGTCACCCGCGAAAATGGAGCTCTTGCGCGTGCTGGGCGCCGAGGTTCGCGCGGTGCCGGCTGCCCCGTACAAAGATCCGAACAATTACCAGAAGATCGCCGGGAGGCTCGCTGAAGAACTCGACGGCGCGATCTGGGCGAATCAGTTCGATAACCTCGCCAACCGCAAGGCGCACTACGAGACGACGGGGCCTGAAGTATGGCGGGATACCGCCGGCACGGTCGATGCGTTCGTCTGTGCCACAGGCACGGGCGGTACGCTCGCCGGAGTGGCACGCTTCCTCAAGGAAAAGAACCCTGCCGTGCGGATCGTTCTGGCGGACCCGCACGGCAGCGGCTTGTACAGCTTCGTGAAGACGGGCGAAATCCAGGTGGAAGGCAGTTCGATTACCGAGGGAATCGGCTCCAGCCGCGTCACTGCAAATCTCGAGGGCACGCCGATCGACGACGCCTGCCGGATCGATGACCAGTCCTGCGTCACGATGGTCTACCGGTTGCTGCGGGAAGAAGGCCTCTACGTGGGCGGCTCGACGGGTATCAACGTGGCGGCCGCCGTCATGCTTGCCCGCGAAATGGGCCCGGGCCATACGATCGTCACACTGCTGTGCGACCGCGGTGAGCTTTACCGTGCCCGTCTTTTCAATCCCGAGTGGCTCAAGGAACGGGGGCTGGTTGCGGCCTGACCGGGCGGTGGTCGAGTTTTCGGCGCAATCGCTGTCGGGTTATTCGCGTGGTCTTTCCCATCGCGAATTCCATGTCCTACTAAACATTGCAGAATTTCTTCTATAGCGTGAACGGCTCCGGGGTGAAATCGGCCGAGGCGGTCAGTACGACAAGGGTTTCGCCGTGAGGACCCTTGTAAAAGAGTTTGGCCTCGCAGTGCGGGATCTGCGCGCGGCGCGTGCATGGTCCCAGGAGCAGCTCGCAGAATTGGCGGGGTTGAGTCGCTCATACGTCAGCAAAGTCGAACGGGGCACCGTTGTCGCATCGCTTGATACGATAGACAGGCTGGCGCGTGCGTTTGGCTTGACGGCGGCGGAACTGCTCGCGCAGCAGGATGCGAGGTTACAAAAACCGCTGGCTCCGCTCGGCGAATCCGCGCTGCCCAACTGAGGCGCTTCGCTAGAACGTCCGTCCTTCGACAAGGTGCGTTTTGACGCCGTTCAGCACATAGTCGCCAATCACCTTCGCCTTGTGGCTGAGCGGATTGTGGCTGAAGATCGTGCGCAGATTGCGCCAGTGCCGGTCGAAATTGTATTTCCGCGAGGTGGCCGAAGCGCCGCCTGCATCGAAGAGTCGCTCTCCCGCCTGGAGTGCGAGTCGCCCGACCACGATCTGGGTACGCGCGGTTGCGAGCGCGCTTTCCAGAACGAGTTCGTCCGCAGCCGGATCGGCGTGCAGGATCGCATCGGATGACCGCCCGAGCGTGCGCGCGTTGTCGCGAACGAGCGCGTCGATGCTGTGGCTCAGTGCGGAAAGTTCGCCCACCACCTGCTGGATGAATACGTCCTCGCGAGCACTGGGCGCAGTCGTGTGCAAGACCGGGCGACCATGCGCCGTCACGTATGCACGGGCATCGGCGACAATATTGCGGACGATCCCCGCCGCCACCGCCACGAGATGCAGCTGACGATAAGCGCCGCCATGCCGGCCGATCAGCGACGGATAGCCCTTCTCGACGACTTCGGCGGGCTCGACCCGCACGTCTTCGAACACCACGCTGCCGCTCGCCGTCATGCGCTGACCCATGCCGTCCCAGTCGTCGAGCACGGCCAATCCCTCGGAGCGCACCGGGATGATCGCGGTGACGCCGTTGCCGCGCTCGTCCACCAGATTGGTCCGTACGAAGTCGGCGTAGGCAGTGCCGGTCGTGTAGTACTTTTTGCCCGACACGCGGAAGTGATCGCCCTTGCGGCGCAGGACGGTCTCGATCTGGCCCGCGCGCGCGGTGCCCTGTTCGCCCGACGCGCCACCATACAGCGCACCTTCGACGATCCGGCGGATCTGGCGGTCGTGGAACGGCGTGTGCGGTGCGAGCCGCATCGACTCGACCACGTCGAAATGCACGCGCAGCGCATGCGCGACGTTCGATTCTGCGGCGGCCAGTGTCGTGACCACGTGGATTGCGTCTTCGAGCGAGCCGCCGAGCCCGCCGCGCTCCGCGGGAATGCGCAGGGAACCGAGGCCGGAGCGACGGAATGCATCGAAGGCCGCGAACGGGAGCTCACGGCGGACTTCGCGTTGAGCCGCGTCGACGCCGATTTCCTCGGCCAGCGCGGGTAGCGCAGCGAGTGCGTCGCGCAGACGGCTGGTGGAGGCAGATGCGTGCAGGGTGGTGCTACTCATGGTCAGCGTTCCTGAAGGGAGTACGGCGCACGGCGGAAGGCGGCGCCTGGGTGTCGGTCGTTGAGCCGGCTGCTGTCGCCGCCGAGCTTTTCGCGCAGCGTGCCGGGCTCGTAGCGCGTCTTGTAGCGTCCGCGCTCCTGCAGCTCGGGTACGATGAGATCTGCGAAATCTTCGTACGCCTCGGGCGTGACGGTATAGCTCAGGTTGAAGCCGTCGATGCCGGTTTCGTCCACCCATTCTTCGAGCGCATCGGCCACTTCGCCAGGTGCGCCGATGAAGACAGGCCCGCGCCCGCCGATCGCGTTGTGCAACGCAAGCTCGCGCACGGTCCAGACGCGCTCCGGATCGAGGCGCGTGAAACCCTCGAGCGCCGAGGACGTGCCCGCATCGAGCTGCATGTAGCGGATCGGCTCGTCCGGGTCCCAGCTCGAGAAGTCGATGCCGGTCCATCCCGAAAACATCGCGAGCGCTGCTTCGGGTGTCACGAAGCGACGGTAGTCCTCGTACTTGTCGCGTGCCTCGCGCGAGGTACGGCCCGTGATGATGGTCGCCATCGTGTAGAACCTGAGGTCGTGTGCCGCGCGTCCTGCCTTCACGGCCTCGGCGCGCGTGGCGCTTACGACGGGTGTCAGTACTTTCTTGCTTGGCCCGCTGAGATAAATGCCCTCGGCGTGCCGCCCGGCAAAGCGCTGACCGCGCGCCGACGACCCCGCCTGGAACAGCACCGGTGTTCGCTGTGGCGAAGGCTCGGTCATATGGATGCCGTGAACCTTGAAATAGCGGCCCTCATGATCGACGCGATGCACCTTGGACGGATCGACAAAAACGCCTGTGGCCGTGTCGCGCACCGGCGCGTCATCTTCCCAGCTACTTTCCCAGAGCTTGTAGACGACGTCCATGTATTCGTCGGCGATGTCGTAGCGTTCGTCGCGCGAGGCGATCCCGTTCTTGCCGAGCACCTTCACGCTGCTTTGCGCGAAACCGGTGACGATGTTCCAGCCGATCCGTCCGCGCGTCAGATGATCGAGCGTCGACATGCGTCGCGCGAAAACATAAGGCGGCTCGTGATTGGCGTTGCTGGTGACGCACAGACCGAGATCGCGCGTGACGTAAGCAATCGCCGAAAGCGACATGACCGGATCCTGCTTGGGCACCTGCGCGCCGTGCCGCAGAGCGGTGTCGACGCTGCCGCCATATACGTCGTTCACGCCGATGCTGTCGGCCATGAAAAGCGAATCGACGAGGCCGCGTTCCAGTGTCTTCGCGAGGTCGACCCAGTAGTCGAGTGTGTTGTAGTGCAGTGAGCGGTCGCGCGGATGCCGCCACATGCCCGGCGAATGATGCACGGGGCTGTGCAGCGCGAACGCGTTGATGCGTATTTGCTTCTTGTGGTGATGGTCTGCGCAACTCATAGGTAGGGCTTGTCTCCGCTGATCGTCACGCGGTATCCGGAGCGCACCTCGGGGTAGTAGTCCCACACGGCCAGATGCTGGCACGCGCGGTTGTCCCAGAAGGCGATCGAATGCGGTTCCCAGCGCCAGCGCACCTGATATTCGGGCGCGGCGAAGCGCTCGAAGAGCAGGCGCAGGATGCCTTCGCTTTCGGCGGCCGGCACGTTGTCGATATGCGTCGTGAAGTTCGCGTTGACGAAGACCCCTTTGCGGCCGGTCTCGGGATGCGTGCGCACGACCGGATGCGAAGCTTTCGGGAAGCGCCGGCCGGTATCGTCGATGCCGCGCAGACGGTTGCGCTGCCGGTAGGTCGGCTCGCCGTCGTGCGTGGCGCTCAGCCCTTCCAGATAGCGCCGAAATCCCGGCGAGAGCGATTCGTACACCGCATAGGCGCTCGAAAAGAGCGTGTCGCCCCCGTGTGACGGAAGCGTGTGCAGATGGAGGATGCTGCCCATGGGCGGTTCCACATCGCACGACACGTCCGAATGCCAGCGGTCGCCAGCTATGCGGCGCGTATTCTCGTCCGCGTGAATCTGGAGAATCTCCGGATAGCCCTCGGGGCCGGGACTGTTCGGATGCACGTGCAGGGATCCGAAATGGCGGCCGAGCGCGAGATGCTGATCGAGACTGATCGGCTGATTGCGAAAAAAGATGACCTGGTGGGCAAGCAGCGCCCGGCGCAGTTCGGCCACTTGCGTCGCGCCAAGCGGACGGGTCAGGTCGATGCCGTCGATCAGCGCACCGATATGGCGCGTGAGCGGCTGCACGGCGATGGACGGTTGGTCGGTTTCAGACATGGGGTGCGGTCTCGATTTGCGGGCCCGCCTGGGCGTCGCGTGAATGGGCTGCGCGATGAAGCGCTGCGGGATGCGGAGGCGCGATGAGCGCGGCGCCGTCGCCGTAAAGTTTTTCGCGCAGGGTGCCGGGCCGGTACGCCTCCTTATAGACGCCACGCCGGCGCAGTTCCGGCACCACGAGATCGACGAAATCCTCATGCGTGCCGGGCAGCAACGCATGGCTCAGATTGAAGCCGTCCACGCCCGTTTGCGCTTTCCAGTTTTCGAGCGCGTCTGCCACCTCTGCCGGCGAGCCGATGAACACGGGCCCCTTGCCGCCAATCGCGTTGAAGATCGCCAACTCGCGAATGGTCCAGACGCGCTCCGGATCGGCCACCGTGAAAGCCTCGATGGCCGACTGCATGCCTTCGCTCTTGACGTAACGCAGTGGATCGTCCGGGCTGTATTTCGAAAGATCGATGCCGCTCCAGCGTGAGAACAGCGCAAGCGCGCCTTCCAGACTCACATGACGCTGGATGTCGTCCCACTTGGCATGGGCCTGCGCGGAGGTCGGCGCGACGATAACCGTGGCGAGCGAGAAGAACAGGACCGAGGCGGGATCGCGTCCGAGCGCGGCGGTGCGCTGGCGCACATCGGCGACGTCGCGCGCGACCACATGCGCGGTGGGCGAGGAGAGAAACACGCATTCGGCATGGCGAGCCGCGAAGTCCTTGCCGCGATTCGACGTGCCCGCCTGGTAGAGCAGCGGGGTGCGCTGCGGCGAGGGCTCGGCGTAATGCGTGCCCTGCATTGAGAAGTAACGGCCTTCGTGGCGGATCTCATGCACGCGTTGCGGATCCGCGAACGTCACAGTCTCGCGCTGGCGCAGCGCCGCGCCATGCTCCCAGCTTTCTTCCCACAGGCGATAGACGAGTTCCATGTACTCGTCAGCGAGGTCATAGCGCTCGTCATGCGGTCGCGCGCCTTGCTGGCCGACCGCGCGCGAGCCGCTCTTGCCGAAGCTCGTGACGATATTCCAGCCAATGCGTCCGCGCGTTAGATGATCGAGCGTCGACATGCGACGCGCGAACAGGAACGGCGCCTCATAGCTCACGCTGCTCGTGACCGCGAAGCCCAGATGCTCGGTCACCATCGCCATTGCCGAAATCAGCAGCAGCGGATCGAGGCGAGGAAACTGCAGGCCGAGCCGCACGCCGGTCGCGTTGGAGCCGCCATAGACGTCGTACTGGCTGATGCCGTCGGCGAAGAAGAGCGCGTCGTAGCCGCCGCGCTCGGCGGTGCGTGCAAGATCGGTCCAGACCGACAAGCTGTTGTAGTCGAGCGAACGGTCGCGCGGGTGCGCCCACAGACCGGGCGAGAGGTGCGTCGGCGCGAAAGCCAGAAACGCGTTGATGCGGATTTCCTTCATGCGAAGCGTCCTCTAGGCCGGAAGGATGGGAAGGTGCGACGCAACCGGGAAGTGGCAGGTCACGCGATGCGTCGCGGAGAGTTGATGCACAGGCGGCGCCTGCACGCGGCACACTTCGCGCGCAACCGGGCAGCGCGTGTGAAAAACGCAGCCGGACGGCGGCGAGAGTGGCGAAGGCATGTCGCCGCCGACGGCCTGAACGTGCAGCGCGTCCGGTTCGGAGGCAGCGATCAGCGCGTGCGTGTACGGATGCGCCGCGCGCTCGACGATGTCATCACGCGTGCCTTGCTCCATGAGACGCCCGAGGTAGAGCACGCCGATGTGGCTGCTCATGTACGCGACGACGGCGAGATCGTGCGAGATCAGCAAAAAGCTGAGGCCCAGCGTCTCCTGCAGATCTTTCAGCAGGTTGAGCACCTGCGCCTGGATCGAAACGTCAAGCGCCGAGACCGGCTCGTCCAGCACCAGAATCTCCGGCTCGGGAGCGAGCGCGCGCGCGATGGCGACGCGCTGGCGCTGCCCGCCGCTCAGTTCGGCGGGCCGTCGGTGCTTGAACCCGGCAGGCAGACCCGCCTGGGCGAGCAGTGTGTCGAGGCGGCCTTCGAGCGCGGCGCGCGCGAAACCACTGCGCTGGATACGCAACGGTTCGAGTACGATATCCGCGACCGTCATCTGCGGATCGAGCGATGCCGACGGGTCCTGGAGTACGGCCTGCACCGAACGTTGCCGCCAGCGCAGATCTTCGGCGCTTGCACCCTTGCCGAACATCCTTTCGCCGACGCGGACTTCGCCGCAGCTCGCGGTCTCGGCGCCGAGAACGATTTTCGCGAGCGTCGACTTGCCGGAACCGGACTCGCCGACTAGCCCGAATGTGCCGCCCTTGGGCAGTACGAAAGAGACGTCCACGACGGCCTGCAAGTCTCTCGTGCGTGAGAGCAGACCGCTTCGAACGGCGAATGCGCGTCCGAGCCCGGTCACCTCGATGGCCGCCACGGGCGATGCCTGTGTATTCATGATGCTGTAGCGAGAGGGAACTGTTCGAGAGGGATCGAAGCCGCGTTCGACGCCGCGGCCGACGCAAATGCAGGCTCGGGATGCCAGCAGGCCACGCCGCGTCCCGGTAGCGTCTCGACCGTTGCGGGATAGTGCGCCGTGCAATCAGCGTCGGCTCGCGGGCAGCGCGGTGCGAAGAGGCATCCTTGTGCGATGCTGCCCGGCAACGGCGGCTGACCCGGAATGACAGTGAGCCGCCGCTGCGGCTGCCTCAGTCGCGGCACGGCGCCGAGCAGCCCGATCGTATAAGGATGGCGCGGCTGCGCGAAGACCGCCTCGACCGGTCCCTGCTCGACAATGCGTCCGGCGTACATGACGGCTACGTCGTCGCAATAGCGGCGCACGAGATGCAGGTCGTGCGTGACAAGCACGATCGCGGTGCCGCGCTCGGCCTGCAGTTCGCGCAGCAGGTCGAGGACCTGGAGCCGCACGGTGATGTCGAGAGCCGTGGTCGGTTCGTCGGCGATCAGCAGGCCGGGGTTGCACGCGAGATTCATGGCGATGGCCACGCGCTGGCGCATGCCGCCGCTGAACTGGTGCGGATAGCTCCTCAAGCGGCTCCCCGGCGCCGGAATGCGCACGCGGCGGAGCAGATCGACCGCGCGCGCCTCGCATTCGGCATGGCTTTTGACGTTCGCGCGGTAGCGGAACATCTCGGTGAGCTGCCGACCTATCGTCAGGAGTGGATTGAGCGAGCTCATCGGGTCCTGAAGGATCATGCCGATCTCGCGGCCGCGCAGCGCCTGAAGCTCGGCAGGCGTTTTGTCCCGAAGGTCGCTGCCGCGCAGCAGGATGCGTCCACCCGCCACGCGCACGCCGGCGGGCGGCAGGCCCAGCACCGACAGACAGGTCACGCTTTTCCCGGAGCCGGATTCGCCGACCAAGGCCAGCGTGCGGCCCGCGCGCACGGAAAAGCTCACACCGTCGACGAGCCGCACCGGCGCTTGCGGCGAATCGGTTTGCGCGATCAGGCCTTCAACCGCGAGCACCGGCGCCGCCTCGGTCCTGCCGTTCATTTCCAGCCCCCTTGGCTACGCTCGCCGCGCTGCAACGCATCGCCGATCCGGTTGCTACACAGCACGGTGGCGATGAGCGCGAGCCCTGGCAGCGCGGTCAGCCACCAGGCGGTATCGAGGTAATTGCGGCCTTCGGCGAGCATGCCGCCCCATGACGGGTCGGGCGGCTGCACGCCAAGGCCCACGAAGCTCAACGCCGCCTCCATGAAGATCACGAGACCGATGTCGAGCGTGAGCAGCACCACGAACGTGTTGCGCACGTTGGGCAGCAGGTGGCGCAGCGCCACATAGAGCGGCGAGGCGCCGGCGAGCCTCGCGAGCAGCACGAAATCGCGCTCGCGCAGGCTGAGAGCCTCGGCGCGAATGATGCGCGCGAAGCGCCCCCAGTTCGCGAGCGTCACGACGATGATGATGTTCACCACGTTCGGCCCGCATATGCCGACGATCAGCATGGCGAGGAAAACGGGTGGCAACGCGTACTGCGCGTCGACGAGGCGCATCAGCACGGTGTCGAAACGTCCGCCAATGTACGCCGACAGCAGCCCGGCCAGCGCACCCGCGAAGCCCGCGAGCAGCACGGCGCAAAACGCGATGAGAAGCGAAAGGCGCCCGCCGTAGAGCGTGCGCACGAAGACGTCCCGGCCCATCTGGTCGGTGCCGAACCAGTGCGCGGCGCTGGGCGCCTGGAAAGTAGCGGACAGGTCGATCGCGTTCGGATCGATGCGCGTGAGCCACGGCGCCAGCGCCGATGCACCGACCAGCAACACGAAGACCGCCGCGTAGGCGAGGACGCCGCGCTGCCGCCATAGGTCGCGGCCGAGTTCTCCGCGTATACCGGCAAAGAGGAGTCGCGCACTCATGCCTGATGTCGGATGCGTGGATCGACGAGCGCACACAGCACATCGACGAAGAGATGGATGAGGGCGAACAGCAGCACTGAAACGACCACCGCGGCCTGCACGACCGTGAAATCGAGCGTGCTGATGGCTTCCACCATGAGACTGCCGAAGCCGGGCCACGAGAACACCGTTTCGATCGATACGGCACCGCCGATCAAGACGCCGAACTGCGATGCGGTGTACGCGACGATCGGCAACCCGGCATTTCTCAGTGCGTGCGTACCGATCACTACGTGCTCGGGCAACCCTTTGATCCGGGCCATGCGAATGAAGTCCGACTCGAGCACGCTCAACATGTTGGCCCGCGTGAGGCGCGCGATGCCGGCAGCCGAATACCACGCGAGCGAGACGACAGGCAGCACGAGCTGTTTCCAGCTGCCGTGGCCGCCCGTGGGCAGCCAGCCCAACTGCACGGAAAAGAGCCGGATCAGCAGCAGTGCGACGAAGAACGGCGGACCGGCCTGGCCGAGCACGGCGAATAACGTCGCGAATCGATCCACCCACGAGCCCCGTGCGACAGCCGCGCCGATGCCGAACGCGAGCCCCACGAAGAGCGCCAGCGCGAGCGAGATGCCGACGAGCTCGAGGCTCGCGCCAAGGCGACCGAGCGCCATACTGAGCGCCGGTACGCCGAAGTGAAACGAATTGCCCATGTCACCGCGCACAATGCCAGCCAGAAAGTGAGCGTATTGCACGGGGAGCGGATCGGCGAGACCAAGCTGCTGGCGAAAGAGCTGGCGGTCCGCCTCGGTGGCTTCGGGCGGCATCAGCAGATAGGCGGGATCACCCACCATCCGCACCAGCACGAAGATCACGACAGACATCAGCCACACGGTGGCGAGCGCGGAGCCGAGCCGGCGCAGAACATAGGCGAGCATGGGTCAGTTCCCGGCCACCGTGTGGGGCGCCCACGCGATCGTGCGGAAATTCAGGAAACCGCCGCCTTGCTGCGGCAGCCACTCAAGCGTCTTTTTCTTCGCGTAGACGTAAGTGAACTCGGAAATGAAGATGGCCGCCGCGTCGTCGTGCAGTTCGCGCCCAATTTTCTCAAATACCTCTCCGCGTTGGGTCGGCTCGCTGACCTTCGAGACGTCGACGAGCAACGCGTCTACTTTGGGATTCGAATAGTCCGACCAGCTGCCGTTTGACGCGAACGCACCGGCGACCGGATGGACGGGGTCGTAGAGCGCATTGGTGAACTGGCTAAGCGCGAGCGGCCCCGAAGCGTGCGTGTTGTTCAGGCGCTGGAACGTTGCGTAGGTCAGGCGATCGAGCTTGACCTTCACGCCAACCTGCCCCCAGTAGGCTGCGATTGCCTCGGCCACGCCTTGCGGCATGTCCCCCTGGATGTTGAGCGTAGTTTCGAAGCCCTTCGGATAACCGGCCTCGGCGAGGAGCGCGCGCGCTTTGGCCGGATCATACGGATAAGGCTTGATCGAATGATCCGCGCCATAGGGATAGTAGTTCGAAATCATCGTGCCGAGTGGCTCGCCCACGCCGTAAAGCACGCTTTTGATGATGGCGTTCGTGTCCAGCGCATAGCTAAGCGCCTGGCGGACCTTCACGTTGGCGAGCGGCGAATCCTTTTGATTGGTGTAGACGCGGACATATATCGGCGAGGCCACACGGCTCTGGATCACGTCGAGTCCGCTTTCTTTCTTGAGGCGCGCGTAGTCGGAGAACGGGAGCGCGACCGAAAGATCCACCTCGCCGCGCAGCACCGCGTTGACACGGCTCGAAGGGTCGGTGATTGCGCGGAAGACGAGCGTTTTCACGCGCGGCTTTTCACCCCAGTAGTCGTCGAAGCGTTCCAGCACGAGTTCATTGCCGCCCGGAGACAGCGACTTGAACTTGTATGGGCCGAGTGAGATAGGCTTTTGTGCGAATGCATCCGGATTCGGCAAGCTCGCGAGGTAATCGGCCGGCACGATATACAGATAGCCAGCGACCTTGTTGGCGAACGCGCCGTCCGGAGCCTTCAACTTGAATACGACAGTGAGCGGGTCAGGCGTTTCCACCGATTCGACCACCGGCGCGAAGAACGGGCGGCGCGTGCTCTTGCTGCGTGGGTCGAGGATATGATCGAGCGACGCCTTCACGTCCCGCGACGTCAGTGTTGCGCCATTGTGAAATTTGACGTTGCGGCGGAGTTTGTACGTGAACACCCGAGCGTCGCTAGAGACTGTCAGGCTCGTCGCAAGACGCGGGACGAGATTGCCCTTGATATCAAAACCGTAGAGTGTGTCGTAAATCTGCCATCCGTAGCGCAGCGAATCACCGCTCACGGCTACGAGTCCGTCGAGGTTGTAGAACTCCTTTTCAACGCCGATCACGACCGTATCGCGATCGACTGCCGGCGCGGCGCTCGTTGCGTGGGACGGCGCGACAACCGCGCAGGAGAGGGCGGCCGCCAGTGCGAGTCCGCGAAAGAAGGTCGAAATCTTATGCATGATTGGACGGTGACGATAGTGCAGAGATAGCGTTGACGCAGTGACAGGCACTCGATTGCGAACGGTCGATGATCGCGTGTCTGACACCGATTCGGCAACGACGAAAATGAGATATCGATATCAATGCGCGCTTCAGGTGTTTTTCAGTGAACGTCATGCGGATTGTTTGTGAGGGTGGAGACGGCTCATGGAACCCAGCTTGGTTCATCCAACGACGAACAGATCGGCATTTGCTTTTGCAAAATGATTATTTCTCTTGTCTCGGCAAGCCAGATAACGTTCAACGACATCTTCAGTTGGTTCTCAAACGTTCAAGGAAAGTTATGTCTCTGATCAATACCCAGGTTAAGCCGTTCGAGTCGACTGCGTACCACCGCGGTGAATTCGTGCCCGTCAGCGAAGAAAATTTCAAGGGGAAATGGTCCGTCGTGGTCTTCTATCCCGCTGATTTCACGTTCGTGTGCCCAACGGAGCTGGGCGACCTCGCCGATCACTATGCCGAGTTCCAGAAGCTTGGCGTCGAAATTTACGGCGTGTCGACGGACACGCATTTCACGCATAAGGCCTGGCACGATACGTCGGATACGATCAGCAAGGTGCAATACCCTCTGGTTGGCGATCCGACGGCGACGCTCGCCCGCAACTTCGACGTGCTGATCGAGGAAGAGGGGCTTGCCTTGCGCGGCACGTTTGTGATCAACCCCGAAGGTCAGATCAAACTCTACGAAGTGCACGACAACGGTATTGGCCGGGACGCCAAGGAACTGTTGCGCAAGGTGCAGGCCGCGCAATATGTCGCGTCGCATCCAGGCGAAGTCTGCCCGGCCAAATGGACGCCCGGCGCCGAAACGCTGACGCCGTCGCTTGATCTGGTGGGCAAGATCTGACTGCCGATCTGGGTTGGCAGGTAGGGTGAGCCACCCGTCGAATCAGTCTCGTCGCAAACCGCGCTGAACGCGGAAGTGTCAACCGCGTCGTTGATTTCCAAACCGTCATGGCGACCCTATGAGCAAGGATCCGTTGATCGAAAGTCTGCTGCTGAAAATGCGCTATAACCGCGTCTACACCGCTGCCACCTTCGCACGGCTGTTCGGTGAATCGGAGAAGGCCGTGGAAGCCGCGCTCGCTACGCTGGTTGACGAGGGTAAGGTGCGCGCCTGCACCAGCGCGCGGCGCGATGTGGGCTACTGTCTGGCCGGCGCTGCCCCGTTGCCCAGGTCGACGGCACTCTGCGAGGTGACGACGGTAGCCACTCCGTCTTTGACGCGCCGGATAGATGGCGTGCTGATGGGCTACGACCGCGAACTCGACGCGCATCGTTCGCTTGCGATGCTCGTGCGCCGCTGAGGTCGCGTAAAGGCAAGCGTCCGATATCTTTTACAGGCCGATTTAACCACTTGGCTTTCACGTCTAGCTCGTTCCCGCGAATCGCGAGCTTTTTATGGCCTGGGCCCGATCGTCCAGGCCATTTTTTTGGTTTGTTCGTGTTTTTGCCGGCAGCCTATTCCGTCAAGTGCCGCATCGGCGCCGCGATGATCTGGGATGCGAAATCACGCGGTCTGCCCGGTCCCGGCAAGTAAATCATCGAACCCACCCGATGTTCTGGATCTCTCGCTCGTCGATGTCATCGAACAGGTCACCGATGAAGAGTCGATCCTGTACGCACAACGTCTTGCCCGAGAAGAGGGCATACTTTCAGGAATTTCATTGGGCGCGGCCGTCGCCGTGGCCGTGCGGCTCGCAAAGCGCCCGGAAAACGCAGGAAAGACGCTTGTCGTCATTCTGCCCGACTCAGGCGAGCGATATCTGGGCACCGTTCTGTATGAGGTCCTTTTCGCGCCCAGGGAATCGGTTCGTAACCAGCATACTTTCGCAGGAGAGGGCAATGGCGACATATGCAATAGAAAGACAATCTCTGGAGCAGGTCGCCCACTTCCTCGCGGGACGATTCGATCGGGACGTTCACATCGTCGAACATGAATCGCGCGAAGGGACGCTCACCGGGCTAATGGTCAATAACCCACGCGGGCCCGATACACCCGCTATCCGGCTTCTTTTCCAGCAGGACGTGCTCGCCATATACGAAGGACTGACGCTCGCCGCCCAGGCAGATTTCAGATCACGATGCAATTCGAAGCTGGTCGGTGCATTGCTCATCTACGAACGTATTCGTGCAGCCGGTGAACTCGGATCTCCGCAAGCCTACGTGATCGAATTTGGCGAAGAACTTCTCCAAGCCGCCGAATCCGCAGCCCGACCCACGCGCTGAGCCTGTCAAGAGTGGCCAGACGCGCGGCCGATCCGGCCAGCACGCGTGCTCTGCTAAACATCGAAGAATTTGTTGGTTCAACGCACTCCACGGATGACGTATGGTTCGACATGCGTCACGGCGATCAAGCGACGTGATGCAAGCTGGACCCGGCAGCAACGGAGCGCATCGCGGGCGAAACGCCTACGCCGCGGTCCAGCCCATAGACCCGCTGGGAATCTTCATGGCAACTGGCACCGTAAAGTGGTTCAACGATGCAAAGGGTTATGGCTTCATCAAGCCGGATGACGGCAGTGAAGATTTGTTCGCGCACTTTTCCGAGGTACAAACGGCGGGTTTCAAGTCGCTCCAGAAAGATCAGAAGGTGAGTTTCGAAGTCAAGCAGGGACCCAAAGGCAGGCAGGCGGCCGAGATCAGGCCGCAGTAGGCTGCGGCCCGGGATCGGGCGCCATCAAAGCCCAAGCCTCTTTGGCGGCCGCAAGTCATTGGGTCGTGAACCTCATGTCCGTGTGAAGCCTCACCGCGATCGCGGATCGTCATAAGCAATTCCGGATTCGATAGTAGGCGTGGCGAGCGGGTACTGATCCAATACGTGATTGGTCTGCTCCGTGCCAGAGCGTGACGTTCGCTCCTTCGTTTGCGAAGCAGCGTCGCAGGCAGACGAGCCTCACTTTTGTGTTCGAGCCAACATGTCTACATCCGAATCCAATTCCGCGGCTCAGTTGCCGCGCCGTCCCGATCCGGTGCGCGTCAAGCGTATCGCGGGAGATACCGAAGCTCTCGAAGCCGCGCGCACCCTCGCGGCAGACTTCGCAGCGGTCGCTGCGGAGCGCGACCGCCAGCGCATCCTGCCGTGGGCAGAACTCGACCGCTGGTCCGAAAGTGGACTTGGTGCGATCACCGTGCCGGCCGAATACGGCGGCGCCGACCTTTCGTTCGCGACGCTTGCAGAAGTGTTCGTGATTCTTTGCGCAGCCGATCCCGCATTGGGTCAGATTCCGCAGAATCATTTTGGCGTGCTGGGCGTACTGCGCGAGATCGGCACGCCGGCTCAGAAGGCGCGTTTCTACGGCGAAGTGCTGGCTGGCCTGCGGCTCGGCAATGCGGGCCCTGAGCGCCGCTCCGCATCGAGCGCGACTATCGTGCAAGGCACGACGCGCTTGCGCGCGACGCAGGACGGCCTGCGGCTCGACGGCACACGCTTCTACTCCACGGGCGCGCTGTTCGCGCACCGCGTGCCGGCGCGCGCGATCGACGATGAGGGAAGAGCCGTACAGGTATGGGTGCCGCGCGATGCCGTTGGCCTGAGTGTCATCGACGACTGGAATTCGTTTGGGCAACGCACGACCGCGAGCGGAACCGTGATTTTCGATCAAGTCTTAGTCGACCCTGAGGACGTGTTGCCCATCTGGCAACTGGGCGACCGTCCGGGGCTGTTCGGGCCGACTTCGCAACTGATCCAGGCAGCAATCGACCAGGGAATCGCCGAGGCGGCAGTGGCCGATGCAATCGATTTCGTGCGAGCACGCGCGCGGCCGTGGATCGATTCAGGGCTCGAGCGCGCCGTCGACGATCCTTACATCATCGCCGACGTCGGGCGTTTGCAAATCGAACTTCATGCCGCACGCGAGGTGCTTCTGGAGGCAGGCCGCACGCTCGATGTCATCGCCGCGCAGCCAGTCGACGCCGAGGCAAGCGCGCGTGCGTCTGTCGCCGTGGCTCACGCGAAGGTGCTAACCACGCGCATCGCGCTCGAAGCGAGCGAGAAGCTTTTCGAACTGGCCGGGTCCGCATCCACGCGTGCGGCGCACAACCTCGACCGCCACTGGCGCAATGCGCGTACCCATACGTTGCACGACCCCGTGCGCTGGAAGCTGCACCTGGTTGGCAACTACCTCCTGAATCATGTGCTGCCTGCGCGGCATTCGTGGAACTGAAAGATGGCAACAGAACTTGATGATGGCACGCTCGATCGCCCCGTACTGGGAGACTCGACGCGCGTAAGGCCCGAACAGATAGCGGATGACGCACAGGCTTTGCAAGCCGCGCAACGCCTTGCCGAAGTCTTCGCAGCCGAAGCGGCGGCGCGTGATCGCGAGCGCCGGCTGCCGTGGGCCGAGCTCGACGCGTTCGTGGCAAGCGGTCTGTGGGGTATCACCGTGCCACGGCAATATGGCGGCGCAGGCGTCGGCAGCAGGACGCTCGCGGAAGTGACGGCGATCATTGCCGCGGCCGATGGCTCATTGGGCCAGATTCCGCAAAATCATTTCTATGCACTCGAAGTGCTGCGTGTCGGCGGGAGACCGGACCAGCAGCGCTTTTTCTACGAACGCGTACTGGCGGGAGACCGATTCGGCAACGCGCTCGCGGAGATCGGGCATAAAGACTTCAAGCGCCGCACGCGGTTCACGCGTAGCGCGACCAGCTGGCAAATCGATGGCCGCAAGTTCTATTGCACAGGCGCGCTATTCGCGCACTGGATTCCGACGCTAGCGATTGGCGAAGAAGAGGGACGTGATGTCACGTATCTGGTGTTCGTGCCGCGCAACGCGCCAGGCGTCGAAGTGATCGATGACTGGGACGGGTTCGGGCAACGCGTCACGGGTAGTGGTTCGGTGCAATTCAGTCAGGTGCGCGTCGAGCCGGAGTGGATCGTGCCGTTTCAGGCATCGTTCGAACGCCCCACTACAATCGGGCCGTTCGCGCAGATCATCCATGCAGCGATTGATCTGGGGCAGGCGCGCGGGGCACTTCAGGCGGCCTTGCAGTTCGTACGGGAGCGTTCGCGGCCGTGGATCGACGCGAAGGTGGAACACGCGTCGCAGGATCCGCTGACCATCACCCAATTCGGTGATCTCGCCGTTCGGTTGAGCGCGGCGGAAGCGCTGGTGCGCCGGGCCGGGCGCTTCGTCGATGCGGCCCAGGCCGAGCCCACCGAGCGTTCGGTCGCGCAGGCATCGATCGCCGTGGCCGAAGCGCGCGCGCTCACCACGACGGTCTCGCTGGACGCGGGCTCGCGCCTTTTCGAACTCGCCGGCACCGCCGCGACGCTCGACGATCTCAGCCTCGACCGGTTCTGGCGCAATGCGCGCACGCACACGCTGCATGATCCCGTGCGATGGAAATATCACGCCGTCGGCAATTTCTATCTCAACGACAAACTGCCGCCGAGGCACGGAGCCTTGTGATGGCAAAAAAGCAGATCCTGCTCAACGCGTTCAACATGAATTGCGTGGGCCATATCAACCATGGATTGTGGACCCATCCGCGCGACCGCTCTCTCGAGTATCGAACGCTTCCATACTGGACCGACCTCGCGCGCACGCTCGAGCGCGGACTGTTCGACGGACTTTTTCTGGCCGACATCGTGGGCGTCTACGACGTCTATCAACACAACGTCGACGTGACGCTGCGCGAGTCCATACAGCTTCCCGTCAACGATCCCACGCTTGTCATTTCGGCGATGGCCGCCGTCACCGAGCATCTCGGCTTCGGCGTAACGGTCAACCTGACTTACGAGCAGCCGTATCTGCTGGCGCGACGTTTCTCGACGCTCGATCATCTGACGCAGGGAAGAATCGGCTGGAATATCGTGACCGGCTATCTCGACAGCGCGGCGCGGGCGATGGGACTCGAAAGGCAGTTGCCGCACGACGAGCGTTACGACCGCGCGGACGAATATCTCGACGTGTTGTACAAGCTCTGGGAAGGAAGCTGGGAAGCCGACGCAGTGCTGCGCGACAAGTCCGGGCGGGTGTACGCGGATCCCGCGAAGGTCCACAAGGTTCGACATGCCGGGCGCTATTACAACGTTGACGGATATCACCTCGCGGAGCCGTCGCCGCAACGCACTCCGGTTCTTTTCCAGGCCGGTAGTTCAGGACGCGGCCAGCGTTTCGCCGCCCGTCACGCGGAATGCGTATTCATCTCACCGCCGAATCGGGCCGTTGCGCGCGAAACCGTCAGGACGCTGCGCGAGCAACTCGTGGAAGCGGGACGACGCCCCGACGACGTCAAGGTCTTTGCTGGCGCAGCTGTCGTAACGGGCGCAACCGAGCGCGAAGCACGCGAGAAATACGCGGACTATTTGCGTTATGCGAACCGCGAAGCAGGGCTTGCACATTTTGCCGCCAGTACGGGCATCGACTACGCCCAATACGATCTCGACGCGCCTGTCGACTACGCGCCCACCAATGCAATCGAGTCCGCCACGCGCACCGCGAAGCAGCACGGCTGGACGCGCCGTAAGCTGCTCGAGATGTTCGAACTGGGGGGGCGGTATCCGGCCATCGTGGGCAGCGCTGCGCAGGTCGCGAATGAACTGCAGGGCTGGGTCGAAGAAACCGGTATTGACGGCTTCAATCTGAGCCGCACGGTTGTACCGGAGAGTTACGAGGACTTCATCGATCATGTCGTGCCCGAGCTTCAGAACCGAGGTCTGTACAAGACCGCTTATGCCGATGGAACGCTGCGACGGAAGTTGTTTGGCCATGACGATCGATTGCCCGAACAGCACACGGCCTCGAGCTTTCGGAAATTTGGTGGGCAATAAATCCAGACGCAGCGTTGCCATCGCGCTCAACGTTGTGCCTGACGATCCGTTCATTGACGACACATCGAAGCGGTGAGTTTCCGTAACACAGGAGGCGACATGCTGTTTTACCACCACGGGATAGCCGTCCAGCCGTCGGTCGTGAGAAGCGGAAGTCTGTTCGTGGCTCGTGTATCGATTCTGGATGAAGACGGAGAAGCGACCACGCTGGGTGAGCTCGGACACTTCGCGAATGGGCAGTCGGCGCTCGCTTTTGCAGTGCGATGCGGGACCGCATTCGCCGACCATCAGCCGTTGCCGAAGCCGCCTTGCGAGATCATCCGACTCCCCGAGGCAATGACGGCCGCGTAGTGCCTTTCAGGCAACGCTGTATCGACGTCGTTGACCACGCGAAATCGACGCAGGTGCAAATCCACCATCGATTGCGCATATCGAAAGCACGGAACGGACGAAGGCGCCGCGTCGCGGATTGCCGCACGGGCATCGTTCGATCCCGCGCTTTGCATATATTCAATCGTCGTTTGGAAGACGACAGGCGCGTCGCTAGCATGCAGGAACTTTTGACACGTGTTGAACAGCCATCATGTCTACCGTCGCTATTCCATCCACTCCGCTTGACGCGTCCGCGCAGCCGGAGATTTCCCGTCCCGCTGTGATCCGTTCGCCGCAGGATGTCGCGCGCATCGTCAACGCGGGTGCTGCCAAGGGCAGCAATGCACGCATCGTGATCGCGATCGCGCTCGGCGGCGTCTTTCTCGACGCCTACGATCTGACCTCGCTTGCCTATGGCATCAAGGACATCGCGAAGCAGTTCGCGCTGGCGCCGGTGCAAGTGGGATTCGTATCGTCGGCGATCACGTTCGGCGCGATCCTCGGTGCACTGTTCGGCGGCTATCTGACTGACCGCATCGGGCGCTATCGCGTGTTCATGGCCGACATGCTGTTCTTTGTGGTCGCGGCAATTGCCGCCGGTCTCGCCCCCAACGCATGGGTGCTCGGCGGCGCGCGCTTTCTGATGGGCTTCGGCGTCGGGCTCGATCTGCCCGTCGCGATGGCGTTTCTCGCGGAGTTTTCGCGAGTGGCGGGGCGCGGCAACAAGGCCGCGAGCGTGGCCGCCTGGTGCCCGGCGTGGTACGCGGCGACCAGCACCTGCTATCTGCTGATTCTCGGCCTTTACGCAATGCTGCCGCAGGAACACCTCGGCTGGCTGTGGCGCCTCACACTCGCATTCGGCGCAGTGCCCGCCATCGCCATCATTCTGGTGCGCAGCCGTTACATCAGCGAATCGCCAATCTGGGCGGCGAATCACGGCGACCTCGAAGGCGCGGCGCGCATCCTGAAGCGCTCTTACGGGATTGATGCCGTCGTCGAACATACGGGTAAGTCCGTTGCGCGACCGCGCTCCGCATCCTGGCGAAACTACGGCGTGCTGTTCAATGCGACTTACCGCAGGCGCACGATACTTGCCGCCGTGATCGGCAGTGCGTCGTCGTTTGGCTATAACGCGATCGTTTTTGGTCTGCCCGTGATCATCACGAGCTTCTTCGCGCAAGGTCCCCTCACGACAATCATAGCCTCGCTCTCGCTGAACCTGCTGTTCGCGTTCGTCGGCGGGTTGATCGGTGTGCGCGCCGCGCCAACGGTCGGCGCGTGGAAGCTGACTGTGCTCGGGCATTCGCTGCAATTCGCCTCGCTGATCGGACTCGCGCTAATCGGGCGACCCAGCGGCGGCGCGTTGGTGGTCGTGGCGATCCTGCTGCTGGGGGGCTATCTGTTCGGGCAGGGCTTCGGCCCCGGTTCGCATTCGATGACCTATGCGTCGCTCAGCTATCCGACTTCGCTGCGCGGGATCGGCGTCGGCTTCAATCAGACGCTGGTGCGCACGGCGTCCACCATTTCGCTGTTTCTGTTTCCCGTGCTGGCCGCCGCGCTCGGCACGAAGGTATTCTGGGTGATCGCGGTTGCGCCACTGACTTCGCTGTTGGTGCTGCTCGCGATCCGGTGGGAGCCTTCAGGTTACGACATCGACGCTGAAGACTATCAGGGTCCGCAACCGGCGGTGCCTCGCTCGCCGGCGCTCTGAAGCCAGGGTGCGTTGGCGCAGGTGCCGTCGAGTGGCCGTGCGCATGCGCCGCGCGAGCCTTAATGCCGTTTCGCGAGTTCTTTATCGATAGAAATTGGAAAGCGGCTGGCGCGGGCAAGGTTAGCATGGACGTTTTCTGTCTGGGGTTTACCGCCTATCAAAACGATGTCAGCCAAACTTCCCCGCTTCGGCGTCTGGGCTCTCGTGCACGGCAGCCGTGCCGCATTGCAGGATCCAGCGGAACCCTACGACGCCTCGTGGGCCCGCAACAGGGCCCTCGTCATCGAGGCCGAGCGTCTCGGATTCGACTCGGTACTCGTCGCCCAGCACACGATCAATCCGCATGACCCTTCGCTCGATCAACTCGAGGCATGGACCGCATCGGCGGCATTGGCGGCACTCACGTCGCGCATTGAGATCATCACTGCGATCAAGCCTTATCTCTATCACCCCGTCGTGCTTGCGAAGATGGCTCAGCAGATCGAGCACATCAGCAAAGGGCGCTTTGCGATCAACCTGGTGAACGCGTGGAATCGTCCAGAGCTCGAACGAGCCGGCATTGGATTTCCTGAACACGACGAGCGCTATGCGTACGGCCGCGAATGGATCGAAGTCGTTGCCGCACTGCTGAGAGGCGAAGTCGTGAATCATCACGGCGACAACTTCCGCATCGACGGATATCAATTGCATCCCGCCGATCCGTTTCGTGCGCGTCCGCGCATCTATGTCGGGGGCGAATCGGAGCCGGCGCGCGAACTGGTGGCGGCACACGGCGACGTATGGTTCATCAATGGTCAGCCGCACGACGACGTTGCGCGACTCATCGCCGACGTCTCCGCTCGCGCGCGTCCTGCCGGGCTGCACGCGTTGCGTTTCGGTTTGTCGGCGTTTGTGATCGCGCGCGAAACGCGGGCGCAGGCAGAGGCTCATCTCGCGCATCTGTTCGCGTTGGCCGAGCTTGACAAGCCCCTGCGCGAGCGCCAGAAGGCCAATACCGATCCGAAAGCGGTGATGCATCAGACTTTGGCGCAATCGCCGCGCGTGGGATCGAATGGCGGCACGGCAGCGGGGCTCGTCGGCGACTACGACACCGTGGCGCAGCGCATCGCCGCCTTCCACCGGGCGGGCATCGAACTCTTCATGCTGCAGTTCCAGCCGTTCGAAGCCGATATGCGCGGCTTTGCTGAAGAGGTCGTGCCGCGCGTTCGCCGGCTCCTTGCGGATTGAGCGATTCTGGTCACGAATCGCGCGTCACGCGCGTTCGCGATCAGAAGTACGCGCCGGTGGGTGGAAGCTGTCCGGTCAGCAGGTTCTGCCCGAGCAGCCGTTCCTTGTACAAGCGCGGATTGTGCGAAGCAATCACCTTGATGTTGCGCCAATGCCGGTCCAGCGCGCCCACTCGAGACACGACCGAGCCCGACCCAAGGTCGATCAGCCAACTGGCGATCTGCGGCGCGAGATCGTCGATCACGACTTTGGCTTCGGCTGCGGAGAGCGTCGCGGCCAGTGTGGTTTCATATTCGTTGGCCGTTCCATAGTCATCCCACGCAAGCTGCAACGCTGCCACAGCGCGGTCGGCCGTTGCCTCGACGCTGGCTGCGTAGGCGCGAATTCGACCAAGCAGCGTTTGCAGCACAGGTTCGCCGGCAGGATGCGCAGCATCGCCGTGATAGAAGTTACGCCCGCGTGAGCGCAAGACGTCGACGGCGTCCAACGCAATACGCCTCACGATGCCTGCGATGCAGTTGGTCAGATAGACCTGATGAAACGTGTATCCCCAAGGCGCTGCTTCGTCGGTTCGTGGCGGATCTGTCGGGTAGACATGAGCTGCGGGCACCGTCACCGCGTGAAACTTTGCCGTGCCTGAAGCCGTCAGGCGCTGACCGAATCCTTGCCAGTCGTCATCGGTGCTGACGCCTTGCTCCCGGTCGAGCACGTATTGAACGGTCCTGCCCTCGCGGCTTTCCACCGCAACGCCAACGAATGCGTCGTTATAAAGGTTGCCGGTTGCGTAGACCTTCTCGCCTGAGCCGATATAGGCGAGCCGCGCTTCGTCCCACTCTAGCCGGCTCAGCACCCGGCTCGGGCGCGCGCCAGCCGCGATGGCGTCGCGTTCGGTGAAACCGAGGCCGATGGTTTTCTTGTCCCTCGTCAGATCGAGAACGTGCGCATGGAACGGGTGATCCCGTCGTCTGAGCGCAGCCTCGACCTGCCAAAGATGATTGCGAAAAGCGTGAGCGATGTTCGAATCCGCCGCCGAGACGTCGCGAGCCACGACGAAAAGCTCGCTCAGCGAGAGTCCACGCCCACCCGCATCGGCCGGCAGGCGCAGCGCGCCGAAGCCGAGATTCTTGAGTATCGCGACTTCCTCGTGCGGCCGATGATGATTGCGTTCCCGCTCTGCCGAGGTCGATGCGATATTCGCGATGATCCCGGCAAAGCCAAGTTTTGCGGACAAGGGTGAGACTAGTGGAATTCCCATTGGGCTCTCGTTAAACCTTGACGCTGTAATCCGCGACCTTGATTCGCGAATTGATGATCTTGCGCTCCGCGAGCCAATCGGCGGCGCGTTGGAACTGCGCGATGAACGCAGTGTCGTCGGGTTCGTGGAACTGGTTGACGCGTTTGAGGCTCGTCAGATAGTCACGCACCTGATCCGGATATCTGGCTTCCTGCTGCACGAGCTGTTCGGATTCGCCGGGATGCGCCGACTGCCACGCACCTTCGACGTAGTACGCATCGATGACCGCGCGAATCAGCTCCGAATTCTCTTCGGTAAATTTCCGGCGCGTCACGAGGGAACTGTAATCGATCAGGAAATCGAGGTCGCGTCCTTCGTTGAAAATGTCCCTGGCATCGTTGGTGTAGCGTGCGATGTCCACGCCAGGGGACCACATCGACCAGGCGTCGACCACGCCTTGCGCAAATGCCGGTGCGGCATCGGGCGGATTCGGGTAGACGAACTCGACCTTGCTGCGCTCGACATGATGCTTTTCGAGCGCTGCGATCAGCAGGAACTCACCCAACCCCGACCGGTTGATCGCGACCTTGCGGCCCGCGAGATCGGCCACCGAATTGATACCGCTCGATTTCTTCACGATGATTGCCGTCGAGCGCGGCGAATAGATGTCGAAAGCGTTGAATACGAGCGGGGAACCGGCCAGCATCGCGGCGAGCGCCGGCGTCGTCGATCCCCAGAAGCCGAAATCCGCGCTGCCACCGACGACTGCCTGGATCGACGGAGCATGATTCGGGAACGGTCCGACCCATTCCACCTTGATGCCCTTTGCAGCGAGGGTCTTCGCAAACACGCCGCGCTGTCTGGCAATGTCCGGCAGGCTGCCGTATCCCCAGCCGATACGAACCGTATCGGTGTTGCGTGTCAGCTTGCGCGGCTCGGCGGCGCGAGCGGGAAGCAGACTACCGACGGCGGCACCGGCCAGCAGGCTGCCCGCCGCGCGCAAGAGTTGGCGGCGGTTCAGCGAAGACTCGTTCATTCTTGTCAGGTCCTTAAGGTCATGCGGAAAAGCGTTCAGTGAGACTGAACGCCGAGCTCTTCGAGCAGGATCGACCGCAGTGCTTGCGGCGTATGGTTTTTGGGTTGGAAGGAAACAGCGATGCGCCCTGAGCGCATCACCAGAATCCGGTCGGCGAGCGCGAGCGCCTCATCGACGTCATGCGTCACGAGCAGAATGCCGGGCTGATGACGTGCGACCAGTTCCTTGACGAGTCCGTGCATCTTGATCCGCGTGAGCGCGTCGAGCGCCGCAAACGGTTCATCGAGCAGCAGCAATGCAGGATCGCGAACGAGGCCGCGCGCCAACGCCACGCGTTGCGCCTGTCCCCCGGACAGGTTGCGCGGCCAGTCGTCTTCCCGACCGGCAAGCCCGACTTCGGCTAACGCACGCGCCGCCCCGGCACGACCGACCAACGTTTCATGACCGAGCGCGACGTTCTCCCACAGCGTCGCCCACGGCAGTAGCCTGTGCTCCTGAAAAACGACGGAAGGGCGTTCGGGCGCGCTGATCTGGCCGGCGTCGGGCCGATCGAGCCCGGCCAGCGCACGCAGCAGGGTGGTCTTTCCACATCCGCTTTCGCCGAGCAGCGCGACGAATTCACCTGCGCGGATCTCGAGATCCAGAGCGTCTATCACGACCCGGCTGCCATAGTGGCGCCGCAGACCGCGCACCGATACTGCGAGAGACGACGGGTTCACTCGCTCAGCGGTGAGCGTCGCGATATCTGTCTCGCGGGACAACGCGAAATCAACGGACATGTAGGCTCCTTTTGGCGTAATTCGCGTGCCATGAGAGGAAGCGCGTTTCAAGCAGCCGCACTGACGCGTCTGCCGCGACGCCGATGATCGCGTAGATGATCATGGTCAATACGATGACGTTGGTTTGCAGGAATTCGCGCGCATCCATGGCCAGGAAGCCGATGCCCTTCGTCGTCGCCAACGTTTCGGCAATGACGAGCGCGAGCCACGCATGAGCCAGCGCATAACGCACGCCAGTCAGGATCGATGGCATCGCGCCAGGCAGAATGATCCGTCGCACAATCGCGACTCGATCCAGCCCGATGACCTTCGCGAGCTCCATCAGTTTCGGGTCGATCTGGCGAATGCCAAGCATGGTGTTGATATAGATTGGGAACAGCACCGCGAGCGCGACCAGGAAGATTTTCGCCACCTCGCCGACACCGAACCAGACGATGACGAGCGGCAGCATCGCGAGAAATGGAATCGCGCGCACCATCTGGATTGAACGATCGAGCAGTGCCAGCGCGAGCGGTGAAAAGCCGACCAGAATACCCAGCGCAAGTCCGATCGTTCCGCCGATTGCGAAGCCTGTCGCGGCACGCAACAGCGAAACACCGAGGTGAACGAAGAGATCGCCGTCGCGGGCCAGATCGAATGCGGTTGCCGCGACGCTGCTCGGGGCTGGAAGAACCTGAGGCGAGATGAGTCCAATGAGCGCCGCAACTTGCCAGAGCACCAGCACCAGTGCTGGAACGATCCACGAAATCCACTTGTAGAGCGTGCCTTTCGAGACGGCCGCGGACAACCGGGTCGAAGTGACATGGCTGTTGCGAGAATCAGTAATGTCAGCCATTTTGTTCCACATAAACATTCAAAAAGATTGCTCCAGACTGGAGCCAGTACGGGGCAACCCACTTGACGGCGATTTCATTTCGCGTTGCGATTCGTATAAGGAACATTTACTGAAAAAAGGGGATAGCTCTCGTAGGTCGAGCTTGCAATTAGAGGCCGACTGCCAGTGCGATGACAAACAGTTTTTTATTCTTTACTTTCCAGCTCCGGCGCATTGCTCGAAGTTGCCGACATGTGGCGCCCGTGAGGTCGCGGCGCACTCCATCGGGCGCGCAGTACGGTGCGACGCCGCTCGCGCCGCCCGTCCATCCGCGCTTCGACGTGAACGCCGTGCGGCGCGATTTCCCGATCCTGCACGAGCGGGTCAACGGCAGGCAGCCGATCTGGTTCGACAATGCCGCGACCACACACAAGCCGCAGGCGGTGACCGACCGGCTGACCTGCTTCTACGCGTACGAGAATCCCAATATCCACCGGGCCGCGCATACGTTGGCGAGCCGGGCGACCGATGCCTACGAAGAGGCGCGCAGTCACCGGCGCTCCTTTGGATATCAGAACAAATTCGTTCCATCGCGCCAGGCGGGCGAATGACAATGCGATGAAGCCATCGGCTATGTGCCTGAAGACTCCTGCATGCGCGGGAGAAGAGTCGGCAAGTCGGCGGGCTGGGTCACGACACCTAGCCTGACATCGAACGGAACGAGGAGCGCTGAAAATGCCTTGGCCTGTCGGACGTGAAAGGGATGCCGGCAGCGTCTGGAGCGTGCCAGGCGGCGACGCCGTGCGAGCGCGCCGCCGAACCCTTGTCGCCGTCCTGATCGTCGCGCTTGCTCTTGCGTGCCTGGAAAGAGAGTTGTCCGGCAAGCATGACGGTTCGCTTCGTTCAGCGCTCGCGCCGTATATCGACAAATTCCCGGGCGCGCGAGCGAAATAAGGCGAACTGAGTGAAGGGGCCGGTTTCGTTCCGGTCATTCGGCAACACGGACTGTCGTCGCGAGCCGCGCATTGCATAATGCATCCTTCCTCTGGCTTCGCTATTGTGGGCGAGGCTGGTAAGGACGACGAGATACCGAGGCTAACAAACTATGAGCAAGTACGACATCGCAACGGTCCAGTCGGTTCATCACTGGACCGACACCCTGTTCAGCTTTACGTGCTCACGCGATCCGGGTCTGCGTTTCAATAACGGCGAATTCACGATGGTCGGCCTCGAAGTCGATGGCAAGCCGCTCGCGCGCGCCTACAGCATCGTGAGCCCGAACTACGAGGAGCATCTCGAGTTCTTCAGCATCAAGGTGCAGCATGGTCCGCTCACGTCCCGTCTGCAGCATCTGAACGTCGGTGACAGCGTCCTGATTGGCAAGAAGCCCACGGGAACGTTGGTCGCGGATAACCTGCTGCCCGGCAAAACTCTCTGGATGCTCTCGACAGGCACGGGTCTCGCGCCGTTCATGTCGATCATCCGCGATCCGGCCATCTACGACCGTTTCGAGCGAGTGATTCTTACGCACACCTGTCGCCTGAAAGGCGAACTGGCCTATATGGATTACATCAAACACGATCTGCCGGGCCATGAGTACCTCGGCGACGTGATCAAGGAAAAGCTCGTCTACTATCCCACGCTGACGCGCGAAGAGTTCGAGAACGAAGGGCGCATCACCGACCTGATTGCGTCGGGCAAGCTGTTTTCCGACCTGGATGTCGCGCCGTTTTCGCCTAAAAGCGACCGGGTGATGCTGTGTGGCAGCACGGCCATGCTTGCCGATACGACCGAATTGCTGAAACGGGCGGGGCTCGTGGAGGGCAAGAGCAATGCGCCGGGACACTATGTCATCGAACGTGCGTTCGTGGACTAGGCACCTGGCTCGTCGGGTCGTCCATTGCATTCATATTGCTTGAATTGCCGTCAGCAGGGCGGGGTCGAGTCGGTCATCCTCGGTTTCATGGCGGGCGCGGCGGTGCTGCTGGCGATCGGGCAGATTGGCAATGCGTTGGGCGTGCGCGAGAAGGGTTCAGGCCACCGGCATGTGCTGTATAGGCTCTGGCTGACGCTGACAGGCGACCCCATCAATCTGAAGGCCGCCGCCGTCAGTGTCGCTTCGGTCGTGCTGGCGTTGCTGCTGCGTCGCGCGGTGCGGCGTTACCGGTTGCCGCAAATCGATATGTTCGTGGTGCCGATAATCGTTTCGGGGGCTGCGTACGCGCTCGGCTGGACGAGGTTGGAGCAAGGCGGGCATACCGCGGTGGCCGTCATCGGCACATTGAAGTCGGGGCTGCCGTCGCCGCATATTCCGGAGATTCACTGGAACTGGATCGGCCAGCTATCGTCGAGCGCGGTTGCGATTGCGTCTCTCGGTTTGATGGAGGCTCTCTCAATCGCGAAGTCCGTTGCTCATCACACGCGACGTGTTTTCACCGTTGCGCTTTGGCGAAGCGCGCGGCCGTCCCTTCGCAACAGAGGCCGACGCGCTCATGGGCGGATACAACGCCGCGTGCAAGCTCGTCGATGATCTGTTTTGCCATGACCGGCACTGATTTGACTGGTCAAGACCTGACAGTTACCGGTTCGATTCCTTCGCAGGCAGGCGCACACAGGAGAGCCAGCATAGGGGCGTCTCCTGTTTGGCCGCGAGCGCGGCTCACTTCGATTTCGGCGGCCGACCGGTCTTGACCGGTTCGACCGCCTTGACGGCCGCAAGAAGACGTTTCGTTGGCTCAGATGCCAGCAGAAGCAGCCCTGCACGGACGAGTTCGCTCTTCTTCACGTCCAGGCCAGCATCGAGGCACCGCTGCTTGAGTACCGCGAGCTGTTCGTAGTCCCTCCTGGGCATCGTGAAGGTGTCGCGCACGACTTTTTCCTGGTTGACATGCTCCCTGCGGTGCCGGACAGCGCGCGCAGAAGGCGCTTCAACAGACATCGCCTTCCGGGTCTGTGGCTTGTCCGCAACACGTCGGTCTTGCACAGTCTGGACTGACTTCCCGCCGGCCACCGCTTCGTTGGCACCGTCGTCCGGGGATACATGCGCCCGCTTGCCGCTTCTGTTCCTGGTAGCCTTTGGCTTCATGGTTTTTTCAGGTTTGACAAACCGTACAAACAGTTTATCGTCGTTCTGGAAAGAGGGAGTTTTCTATGTCAGACAAGCACATTTCCAGGCAGTTCGATGCTGACCTGGAGCACCTGTCGTCGAGATTTTTCGAAATGGGTGGACTGGTTGAGTCCCAACTGGCCGATGCGATGGAGGCGCTCAGCCGCTTCGACATGGGTCTGGTCGAGAAGGTGGTTGATGCGGAGCATCGACTCAATGCGATGGAAGTCGAGATCGATGCCGACTGCAGCAACATCATTGCGCGGCGCCAGCCCATCGCGTCCGATCTGCGTCGACTGTTGGCCTTCTCAAAGGGGATCAGCAATCTCGAGCGCGCAGGGGACGAAGCGCGCAAGATCGCAAAGCGGACGCGCAAAATCGCGAATGACGCTGCGGGCAGGAGCATGAATATCGCGGAAATCCGGTCATCCGGTCAGATGGCGGGAACGATCTTCCACAACGCGCTTGCTGCATTCGCGCGGCTCGATACGGTTGAGGCAGCCCGGATTATGAGTGAGGATGAGGCGATCGATGAGCAGTACCGCGCATTCGTGCGCAAACTGCCAACATTCATGGCGGAGAATCCCCGCATGATCTCTTCCGCGCTCGACTACGTGTCCATTGCGTCGGCTATCGAACGGATCGGTGACCACGCAAAGAATCTGGCAGAACTTGTCATCTATGTTGTCAAGGGCAAGGATGTCCGTCACATTTCGCGCGACCGACTTGAGCGCGAGGCCCTGGATGATTGAGAAGCGCCCGACAGTGGTACCTGTTCCAGTTCGGCGGCCTGAACAAACGACACCACGTGTTTTTTCTGATCTTGCCTGAAGATACCCGGCCGGAACCGAGCAATGAAATCTTGCGGTGCCGCTGCTTTCGCCCCGGAAAAATGTCCACGTTCATGACCAGCATGCCGACACGCGAAATCGTCAATCTTCTGTTCAGTCACGAAGCAACCAACTCACTGCGCGATTCTGCGTCGTTGTCAGCTATGCGGCGCGACCAGACCCTCGTGGGCGACGCGGCAGTGCAGACCGTATAGCGGTCAATCCCGAGGACTCGTATCGGGAGAACTGCATCGCGCGATGCCCTGAGTACCGCTGATCACGCCAGCTTGTGCATAGATTCGGCATAGGATCAACCGACGTCTGTCTGGCGTCAACTAGAACTACCGATGTCCAGCACGGTTATCGGGCCGGTGGTGGCGGCCGCCCGAGCATGGCCCGCGCGCTCTCAGGCGTTTCTGATGCGCTGCGCAATCGGAGCGCGACATCGACCGAGCTCGTGACGATGGTGCGCATAGACACGCTTGACGGTCTTTCTGCCACAGATGAAATGCTCGATTGTGGGATCAGGCAATCAGGGTTTCGTCGGCGCGACGGTGCGCGGCTCAGATCCGCCAAAACGTGAAGTTGCACTTTTTTGGCAGCTTGCAAATTTCTGGATTTAAATCTAGCCTGCTTCAGCAATCGGCGGATCCCCTCAACGCACTACCTTCCTTTCGGAAACAGCGATGACGATGAAGCGTATCTGGGCGGGCCGTGTCCTTTCGATCTCCGCAACGGCTGGACTCGCTGCGGGGGGCATTAACCCTGCATCGGCGGCGCCACCGGACGCGCTCGTGGCCGCCGCCAAACAGGAAGGGCAGTTGACCACGATCGCCCTGCCGCATGACTGGTGCGGGTACGGCTCGCTGATCGCCGCATTCCAGAAGAAGTACGGCATCCACGTCAACGAACTGAACCCTGATGCAGGCTCGGGGGATGAGATCGAAGCGATCAAGGCGAACAAAGGCAACAAGGGACCGCAATCGCCCGACGTGATCGATGTCGGCCTGTCGTTCGGACCGTCTGCGAAAAAAGAAGGCCTGTTGCAGCCTTACAAGGTATCGACGTGGGACTCGATCCCCGCAGCTTCCAAGGATGCGGAAGGTTACTGGTACGGCGACTACTACGGCGTGCTTGCGTTCGAAGTCAACGCGGACATGATCGACAAGGCGCCGGCCGATTGGGGCGATCTGCTCAAATCGGACTACCGCAATGCAGTCTCGCTCGCCGGTGACCCGCGCTCGGCGAATCAGGCCATTCAGGCTGTTTATGCCGCGGGCCTTTCGCAAGGCAAAGGCGAAGCAGCAAAGGCTGACCAAACGGGTCTCAAGTTCTTCGCCGATCTGAACAAGAGCGGCAACTTCGTGCCCGTGATCGGCAAGGCCGCGTCACTGGCGCAGGGCACGACGCCGATCATCGTGCGTTGGGATTACAACGCGCTTGCCGATCGGGACACGCTCAAAGGCAATCCGAAGGTACAAGTCATTGTGCCGAAGACAGGGGTGGTGGCGGGCGTCTATGTGCAGGCGATCAGTGCCTATGCGCCTCATCCGAATGCCGCGAAGCTGTGGATGGAATTCCTCTACTCTGACGAGGGGCAGCTCGGTTGGCTTGCGGGTTATTGTCATCCGATGCGCTACAACGAACTCGTCGCGCAGAAGAAGGTGCCGCCGGCGCTGCTCGCGAAGCTGCCGCCTGCATCGGCCTACAGCAGCGCGGTCTTTCCGACGCTCGATCAGCAGAACGCCACGAAGGACATCGTGACCAAAGGCTGGGATCAGGTTGTTGGCGCGAACGTGAAGTAGGCACGCGCGAGACCGCCGGGATGAGCGCATCTCCGCAGCCAGGCGCCTCGGCCCCGGACTTGCTGACGCCCGCCGGGCCCGCGCCGAAATCCGGTCCCGTGCGCGGCAGCAGCGGTGCAAGTTGGCTGACCTATGCGGGCGTCGTGCCGTTTTTCGCGTTCGCGCTGCTATTTCTTTTATTGCCCACCTCTTTTCTGATGATCGGCGCGTTTCAGGATGCGCAGGGGAACTTCACACTTGCGAATCTTCGCGAGCTGTTTCAACCGGCTGTACTCGATGCCTACTGGATCAGCGTGAAGGTGAGCGTCGCATCCGCGTCCGGCGGGGCCATCTTCGGCGCGCTGCTCGCGTGGGCCGCGGTGCACGGTCGGTTGCCCGCGTGGATCCGGCCGACGCTCATGACCTTTTCTGGCGTCGCATCCAACTTCGCGGGGGTGCCGCTCGCCTTCGCGTTCATCAGTACTTTGGGGCGCGTGGGCCTCGTGACGGTGCTCGCACGGAAATATCTCGGTTTCAATCTCTATTCCACCGGGTTCAGCATCCTGAGCTTCCTCGGGCTGACCATTACATACCTGTACTTCCAGATTCCGTTGATGGTGCTCATCATCACGCCGGCGCTCGATGGCCTGAAACGCGAGTGGCGCGAAGCGTGCGACTGCCTCGGTGGCACGGCGGCGCAATACTGGCTCTACGTCGGGTTGCCGGTCCTTTGGCCGAGCTTTCTGGGTGCGGCCCTGCTGCTGTTCGCCAACGCGTTCGGCGCGGTCGCCACGGCTTACGCGTTGACTGGCAGTTCCCTCAACATCGTTCCGATCCTGCTGTTCGCGCAGATTCGCGGCGACGTGCTGCATAACCAGAATCTCGGTTATGCCCTCGCGCTCGGCATGATCGTGGTCACGGGACTGTCGAACGGCGGTTACATCTGGTTGCGCGCGCGAGCCGAAAGGGGACGCTGATGAAATCGCAATCGCGCGCGGGCGCCTGGATCGCCGTGATCATCGGCACACTGTATTTTTTGACTCCGCTCGCCGCGACCTTCGAGTTCAGTCTGCGGATGCGTCGCGACGCGTGCAGCTTCGATGCGTACCGCGTTGTCTTGGGAGATCCCCATTTTCAGGCTTCGTTCGGCTATTCAGTGTTGATGGGATTGCTCACCATCGTGATCGGCGTGCTGCTCGTCGTGCCTACGGCGTATTGGGTGCAACTGCGTTTACCGAAGCTTCGGCCGGTCGTGGAGTTCATCACCCTGCTGCCGCTCGTGATCCCGGCCATCGTGATCGTCTTCGGCTACTTGCGCATCTACAACAGCAGTTCGATTCTGCCGTTCACCAGTCACGAACGCGCGACCGATCTGCTACTCGTATTCGGTTACGTCACGCTATCGCTGCCTTTTATGTACCGGGCCGTCGATGCGGGGATGCGCGCCGTTGATGTACGCTCGCTGACCGAGGCCGCCGAGTGTCTCGGCGCTGGCTGGACGACGATCCTTTTCCGCGTGATTTTCCCGAACGTGCGCTCGGGGATTCTGTCCGGCGCGTTTCTGACGTTCGCCGTGGTAATCGGCGAATTCACGATCGCGAGCCTGCTGGATCGCCCGGCGTTCGGACCGTATTTGCAACTGATCGGCGCGAACCGCGCTTACGAGCCCTCGGCGCTGGCGATCATCGCTTTCATTGTCACGTGGGCATCGATGGGATTGATCCAGGTGTTCGGCTCGGCGCGCGCGCTGGCCGGCCATAAAACTTGAGCCGGTGAGGCCGCGACCCATGGCATTTCTCGAGATTGACAATCTTCACAAGGCCTTTGGAGCAAACGTTGCGGTGCATCAGTTCGACATGAACATCGGACAAGGCGAATTCATCACCTTTCTCGGCCCGTCGGGCTGCGGTAAGACGACCGTGCTGCGCATGATCGCCGGATTCGAAACGCCCACGCGAGGCGCGATCCGCCTGAATGGTCGTGACGTTACGCGTGTGCGCACGCGCGATCGCGCCGTCGGCATGGTGTTCCAGTCTTACGCGTTGTTTCCGAACATGACGGTGGCGCAGAACATCGGCTTCGCGTTGAAGGTCGCAAAGCGGTCGGAGAAAGAGGTGAGCGGGCGCGTTGCAGAGATGCTGGAACTGATCAAGCTGCCGCATCTCGCCGGGCGCTATCCGTGGCAATTGTCCGGTGGGCAGCAACAGCGTGTGGCCTTGGCCCGTGCGCTCGCGAGTAAGCCTCAAGTGCTGCTGCTCGACGAACCGCTTTCCGCGCTCGACGCAAAAATTCGGGTCTCGCTGCGCGAAGATATACGGACACTACAGCGTGAACTCGGCATTACGTCGATCTTCGTCACGCACGATCAGGAAGAAGCGTTGTCGATGTCGGACCGCATCGTCGTAATGAACGACGGGCGTGTCGAGCAAGTTGGGGCGCCGCTCGATATATACAACTTTCCGCGTACACGCTTTGTCGCGACGTTCGTGGGAACGCTCAATATTCTGGCCGGGCGTGTGATCGATCCTGCAACGGGACGCATTGCCGTTGACGGTCAGGAACTGGTGACATCGCGGCCGCTCCCACCGGACGATGCCGGTAAGGAGCGTGTGCTGGCGTTGCGTCCCGAGGCAATTCTGCTCGAGCCGCCATCGAACGACCGCAACTCGCTGTCGGCGACGGTTGAAGAGATCAGCTTCCTCGGTTCCGTGGTGCGTATTCGCGCGCGGGTCAGCAGCGCAATCGTTACTCTCGATGTGTTCAACGATCCGAACCGGATCCTGCCGGAGCGCGGGCAGCCAGTTGCTCTTGGCTTTTCGCACGACAATCTGCTTGTGCTGGATGAGAACGTGCACTAATAGGCCTTGCCGGCTTGCCGGGATAGACTTGCTGGTTGCGATGGTTCGACTAGTTGCAGACCCTCGAATCGCTCGGCTTCCGCGACGTGCCAACGCCTGATCGTCAGGCCACTTCATGGGTGACCGCACCGTCGACTGACAGACCGTAGTCGATGAGGAACTCGTTACCGGGTGCGATAGGGGCGAGGGCGTGAATGAACACCCGGTCGCTCGTCTCGATGGCGCTGCCGTTCAATGGCTTCCTTTTTAATATGCAACTAACAGTCGACGTCGTTCGCCATCGCACCCGGGCTTCGCCCCAAAAGCTGCTCACAAAAGGCGGCCGGCCCGAGTTGCCGTCGTGGCGGAATGCACGTGATGAGCACTGGCCCATACGCTTCCATTAAAGTGCCTGCACTCGCGAGCCACGAAACCGCCGCTCAACTGACTGCAGACCAGTTGCACGCGCGCTGTCGGAGTCGGAGTCGGAGTCGCAGTCGGAGTCGATTCTGGAATGTGAGCAGAAGGATGCTCCGCAGGCGAAAACCGGTGTTTCAGGGGCGCGAGAAATCTGCCGGCGTCAGCTCAAGTCGTGCCGCGGGATGGGCAAGCAGCTTCCGTTCGGCGATCGCGCGAATGCGTCCGTAGCCATCGCGAAAGGTTTTGAGGATGCGCTCGTCGCCTGCGCGTGGTTCCAGCCAGAAATACGCTTCCAGCGCCGTGATCGTGATGATGCATTCGACCGGGCGGTTCTGGAAGACCAGAGAAAATGCCACGCCGAGACGATTGACGAGCACCTGCGGTTCAAGTTCGACGGTTTCCATAGGCGGTGGAGGGAGCTTCTGATCAGGTCACGATGATTTTTGCACAGGTTATGCATTTCGGGTGCGGGCGGAGTTGGCGGTTTGCAGGTCATAACGCACCGCTTCGGACTGCGTGGAAGCCAGCGATTCTGAATACCGGTTGCGCCCTGTCTACCGGCGTCTGTCACTGCCAAAAGCGTCGCCGATCTGCCGTGCCCGCTTCACCTCGTCGCTGTGCAGATAGATCGACGTCGTCGACACCGAAGCGTGCCGCAGATTGTCCCGTACAGTCGTCAGTTCAGCACCGCGCCCGAGCGCATGGGTCGCATGGGTGTGGCGCATCCAGTGCGGACTCGCACGACGCAGCTTCTCTGCCAGCGGCGGATGATCGGCTTCAATCGCCTGTGCGGCGAGCACGAAGAAGCGCCTGAGCACACCCCAGAGCCGCACGCTGCTGATCGCCGCGACGCTCTCCGCCTCGAGGCTGCCGATGACCGGCGTTTCCGGCCGCCAGCGAACCGGCAGGATCGGCAATTCGCGTTCGGCGAGATAACGTACGAGGGCGTCCCACGCCAGCAGCGGCAGCGCGACGCGCGCGAGCTTCTTTCCCTTACCCGTTACACGCAACCAGTGGTCGTCTCGTGCATCGGTCTCAATGTGTCCGAGCGAGGCGCCGACCAGTTCGCTCGCCCGCAGCCCCGTTGCGTAACCGAAGTCGAGCAGGAAGCGTAGCCGTTGTGCGGCGGGTGCTGACCAGCCAGATGACCACTCGAGTCCATCGGCGATCGTGCGCACGAGCGCCCATTCGCCTTCGGTGAACGCGTGCGAGGTATCCAGCACGTTGGCGCCGCTGGCCTCGCGGACCTTCACGCCGGCAAACGGATTGGCGAGCACGTAGCGCTGCTCGATCAGCCAGCGGAACAGGGCGCCCAGAATCGACAGCGCATGCGCGACCGAGCGCGCCGACAGGCTGCCATTGAACGGGCGCCAGTCCGGCGACGTACGTGGACGCACCGGGCCAACCCAGCGGGCGCGCGGCGACGGGTGGCGCAGGAACGCGCGGTACGCGATCGCATCTTCGGTCGTGAGCGAGGACAGCGCACGGCCGCGCTCGACGATTGCCCACAGGATCAGGCGCTCGGCCTCCTTGCGGTAGGTGCGCTGCGTGGCGTGTGATTCGTGTAACGCGAGCCAGGTCTGCACCGCTTCGTAGTCGTTGTCGGCGTCGAGCGCACAGGTGGCTTTGGGCGCGCGGAAGGTCCCCTGTGAGCCGTCGACTTCATGCGGAACCTGCAGCGATTCCCACGGCACGAGTTCGCCTTGGCGGCTCGCGCTGATGAGCGCGCGTGCCTTTTCGGTGAGGGCAGGCCACGCCGCGAAGAATGCCTCGATGGCGCGGGCGCTGGATGCGCCGAGGCCGGGTACCGCTTTCCACCACTGGCGGCGGCGCGGCACGCGCACGGTCAGATCCGCGAGCGTGCGGATGCCGTGGGCGTGCAGTACGCGCACGGCCCGCGCAGCGAACCACTGCGCGACGTCGTCGGTGATCTGCGGTTCGGGCGCACGCGCGGTGCGCAGCGCCTCGATGGCGTGCGCGACGGCCTTCGCGAGCCGTACGCGATCTTCCGCGGGATGATCGAACAGGGCGGCCAGCTCTTCGCGATGCGCGGCGCGCGCGATCGCCTGCAGCCGGCGCCGGATGCGCCCGAGCACGCCTCGCGCGGATTTGCCGTCGCCCAGCGCGGCAGGCTGGTAGCGCTCAACCGCCTCGCGCACGGGCAGTCCTGCATACCACGCCCGCAGCACGGCGAGTTCATCGGCGTCGGGGAAGCCGGACGGGTCAGCGGAGGCCGGGGCGGGCATCAAGGTGTGGTGGACTGTCATAACGCCAAGTTTAACGTAGAAATAGGGTCGTTATGATAAGAAAGATTATCTTTGTAGCCGGGTCGGCTCACCATTTTTAGAAAAACTTCCCCGCTCACACAACTAAAATTGGTTCTAAATTTCAACTAAAGTTGGTACTACTGCCGTCGGGCCGTTCGAACTCCGACGGCACAATGACGTTCAACCGGCCGCTCGCGTCCCTGTGGGTGGGCTGGAAGGAACAACTTTAGGTGACGGCGTGGCACCGATAGGAATAACTTTAATCCCGTAAAAGTTCGCGGTCGGGATATCATGCGTGCATCTCGTTGACCTGCCTCTGAAAGCCCACGACTGACATCAGCCTCTACGTCGAGGCTGCCGCGCGCAAGCACGCGGCGCAGCAGACCAGCGGGCGATCCTTTCACAGCACCGAATTCAATCCGCGCTCGGGCCGACGCCCGGCCCCGAAGCGACTGCTAGCGCAGAGTGACTGACTGGCACTTAGGACGACAGCGACGGCAGAACCAGCTGCTCGCTGCCTCAGCGAAGCACCTCCAGTCCGTCGGCGTATTTGCCAACCAACATAGGCAGAGGATCTGCGCTTTGAGCCCTGAAAACAGGCGCAAAAGTGCAGCAAGGTCTGACAATGTGAACCGTCGTGGCGCGCACCAGGTTCCTCGCAGCCTCCCGACAACTGGCAGCCGCCGCCGAAATTCTAGCCAAGGCTGGTCGTCGAGACGGGCGGCTTGACGCGTTCCAAGCGCTCGCGTTCTTTCGCCAATTCGACCAGCCTGGCCTCGTTCTGAATGCGGGCGAGACGTCCGACGACGAGCTCTTCGCGCGCACCAGTGACCCGCTCTAACTATGGCTGGACGTAACGAGTTTGCCCCGTCGCATGCGCTTCTCAAACAGGCACGGTCGCTCCTGCCCGTTACATGAAAAGGCATGTGTGAATTGCGCGCTTGCACGGCTAAAGTTGGTACTAAAGAAGCGCGTTCAACTTTTCCCGGAAAGCCCTAATTTATAAGGCATGAAGCCTGATTTGCACTTCGATAGCTTTGGCGTTCCATGCCCGGGCCTACCGTCACGATGTTGGCGGTGCAATCCACGCCGACACGGACATCCGAAGCCAGCAGAGTCCATCGCTATCTCGGTATCCGCAGTGCTTTCAGTGGTGAATGACCGGCTCGCCTTTCCGCCGCCGGGAAAAATGACAGGTAGTTCAGGGCACTGCGGCGCTGTCTTGTTGCCGTGAGCGTAAGCCATGCCACGGTCAGGTGCCGCTGTGGCACCTTCAACTCACCATGGTCGCAACACACGACGCCCGATGCGCGCGTGGCACGCGACTGGACACGGGCCTCACCAGATCGGAAACACGAAGTCCGGCTGCGGCTCAAACTGAATGCCGGATTCTGGACAGATCACGCGGCCCCTGACGGCGACTCGCTGGTTAAGATACGGCAGCAGGAGTGTGGGGGGCATCGCACCGCCTTCGCCAAGGAGGATGTCGGTCACCACCTTGTCAGTGCAGGGGGAGGTCGAGGGGCGATCCAGCGTGATCGTCGTATAGTCGCCCGGCGCATACGTCCCGCTGCCACGTCCGATTGTCCCGGTGATCCAGATATCGCGCTGCAGAGGCAACGTCGGCAGCGGCGGGCTGGCTGGCATCGTGGTCTCTGGCCAGAACCCGGCAATCGCCGCTACCGCGAGTAATCCACACAATCGTCTCTTCATGGCGAAGGCCTCTTACCGTCCAGTGCTGCCCACCTGCGCGTCACCGTTTGGTGTTCACTTCCCTGAACTCCGCGTCGATCACGTCATCGTCCACGTCTTGCCCCGGGCGGCCTGCCTCTTGCGGGCTGGTCGCAGGCCCGGGACTGCTCCCCTGTGACTGCACGTCTGCGTAGACTTTTTCTCCGAGTTGCTGCGAGGCGGTAGCGAGTGCGCGGGTCCTGACGTCGATTTCGTCCCGGTCGGAACCCTTGAGCGCGGCCTCCAGTTCCCTGGTCGCGGCTTCAATCTTCGCCTTCTCGTCCGCACTCAGCTTCTCGTGGTATTCGCCGAGGGCCTTGCGCGTGCGGTGTATCAGGGCGTCGCCCTGATTGCGCGCCTCGGCCAGTTCACGCAGCCGATGGTCCTCCGCGGCGTGCGCTTCGGCGTCTCTCACCATCTTTTCAACTTCGCCTTCGGACAGGCCCGAACTGGCCTTGATGGTGATCCGGTTTTCCTTGCCCGTCGCCTTGTCTCTGGCCGACACGTGCAAGATTCCATTCGCATCGATGTCGAACATCACCTCGATCTGCGGCATGCCACGCGGCGCAGGAGGGATGCCTTCCAGTTTGAACTCACCGAGCAGCTTGTTCCCGCTCGCCATCTCGCGTTCGCCTTGATAGACCTTGATGCCGACTGCCGACTGGTTGTCGTCCGCGGTCGAAAAAACCTCCGAGAACCGGGTCGGTATGGTGGTGTTCCTTTCGATCATCCTGGTCATGACCCCGCCGAGCGTCTCGATGCCAAGCGAGAGCGGCGTGACGTCAAGCAGCAGCACGTCTTTTCGTTCACCGGACAGCACTGCCCCCTGGATCGCCGCGCCCACGGCGACCGCCTCGTCGGGATTGACATCCTTGCGGGGTTCGCGCCCGAAAAACGCCTTGACCGCCTCCTGCACCCTTGGCATCCGTGTCATGCCGCCAACGAGGATGACGTCGTCGATCTTGTCCGTGGACAACCCGGCGTCCTTGATCGCAATTCGGCACGGCTCCATCGTGCGCTCGATCAGATCCTCGACGAGTGCCTCGAGTCTGGCGCGCGTGAGCTTCACGCTCAGATGCTTCGGCCCGGAGGCATCTGCCGTGATGTAGGGCAGGTTGATCTCGGTCTGCTGGCTCGAAGACAGTTCGATCTTCGCCTTTTCGGCCGCTTCTTTCAGGCGTTGCAGTGCGAGCACGTCCTTCGACAGATCAATGCCTTGCTCCTTCCTGAACTCGCCGACGAGATAGTCGATGATGCGCTGGTCGAAATCTTCACCGCCGAGGAACGTGTCCCCGTTCGTCGACAGTACCTCGAACTGTTTTTCACCGCGCACGTCGGCAATCTCGATCAGGGATATGTCAAAGGTGCCACCACCGAGGTCGAATACGGCGATCTTGCGGTCACGGTTTTCCTGCCTGTCCAGACCGAACGCGAGGGCAGCTGCGGTCGGCTCGTTAATGATTCTCCTGACTTCGAGCCCCGCGATACGGCCCGCGTCCTTGGTCGCCTGGCGCTGGCTGTCGTTGAAGTACGCTGGCACGGTAATCACGGCTTCCGTGACTGGCTCGCCGAGGTAGTCTTCGGCCGTCTTCTTCATTTTGCGCAACACCTCTGCGGACACCTGCGGTGGCGCGAGTTTTTCGTCGTGCGCTTCGACCCACGCGTCGCCGTTATCGGCCCTGATGATCCTGTAGGGCATCAGGCCGATGTCCTTCTGGACTTCCTTTTCCTCGAAGCGGCGACCGATCAGGCGCTTCACTGCGAACAGCGTATTCCCGGGATTGGTGATGGCCTGGCGTCTGGCGGGCGCCCCGACGAGTATCTGGTTGTCATCGAGATACGCGACCACCGACGGCGTCGTACGGGCGCCTTCCGAGTTTTCAATCACTTTGACCTGCTTGCCTTCCATCAGCGCCACGCATGAGTTGGTGGTGCCAAGGTCGATACCGATGATCTTGCCCATGATGTCCTCGCCGATGCTCAGTCTTTGCACTGCATCGCCCGCTCAGGCGGACGCCCTCTGCCGCCGTGCGGACCGCCGTATCAATAGTCGACTACCGGAGGCACAACCGCCTTTGCCTCGTCTTTCGGCAGTTCAGCAACCACGGCATCGGTGGTGAGGATAAGACCGGCCACCGACGCGGCATTTTGCAGCGCCGTGCGCACCACCTTGGTCGGGTCGACCACCCCCATCTCCACCAGATCGCCGTAGGTGTCTGAAGCCGCGTTCCAGCCGAAATTGCCCGTCTCCCCGACCACACTGTTCAGCACAACCGAGGACTCCTCGCCCGCGTTGGTGGCGATCTGGCGCAGCGGCTCTTCAAGTGCGCGCAGCACGATGCGGATGCCCGCGTCCTGGTCGGCATTGGCGCCCCGTACGTCGCCGAGGCTGGCCCGGGCACGCAGCAATGCGACGCCGCCGCCCGGCACGATGCCTTCTTCGACCGCCGCGCGCGTTGCGTGCAGCGCATCCTCGACTCGTGCCTTGCGCTCCTTCATCTCCATCTCGGTAGCGGCTCCTACCTTGATGACGGCAACGCCACCGGACAGCTTCGCAATGCGCTCCTGCAGCTTCTCCCTGTCATAGTCGCTCGTCGTCTCGTCGATCTGGCGACGGAGCGCCTGGACGCGCCCATCGATCGTCTTCCGGTTACCGGCGCCATCGATGATCGTTGTTGCCTCCTTTTCGATCTCCACCCGCTTCGCCCGTCCGAGGTCCTCCAGCTTGACGTTTTCGAGCTTGCCGCCCGTTTCTTCCGCGATGACGATCCCGCCCGTCAGCGTCGCGATGTCCTCCAGCATCGCCTTGCGCCGGTCGCCGAAACCAGGCGCCTTCACGGCCACGGTTTTCAGGATGCCGCGCACGGAATTCACCACCAGCGTGGTCAGGGCTTCGCCCTCGACGTCCTCGGCAATGATGAGAAGCGGCTTGCCTGCCTTGGCCACCGCTTCCAGCAGGGGCAGCAGGTCGCGGATCGACGAGATCTTCCTGTCGTGCACGAGGATGTACGGTTCTTCAAGCACAGCGGACTGCTTGTCGGGATCGGTGATGAAATAGGCAGACAGCCACCCGCGGTCAAACTGCATGCCCTCTACGACCTCGAGTTCGCTTTGAAGCGATTTGCCTTCTTCGATGGTGATGGCGCCGTCCTTGCCGACCTTGTCCATCGCTTGCGCGATGAGCCTGCCGATCTCCTCATCCGCATTGGCCGAGATGGTGCCCACCTGGGTGATCTCGCGGCCGGTCGTGACAGCCCGGGAAAGCTTGCTGAGCTCCTCGACAATCGCCGCGGTGGCCTGGTCGATGCCACGCTTGAGGTCAATCGGGTTCAGGCCCGAGGCAACGTACTTCATGCCTTCCCGTACGATGGCCTGGGCGAGCACGGTGGCGGTGGTTGTACCATCACCGGCGACATCCGAGGTTTTGGCGGCGACCTGCCTGACCATCTGCGCCCCCATGTTCTCGAACCTGTCGCTCAGCTCGATCTCCTTCGCGACCGACACGCCGTCCTTGGTGACGGTCGGTGCGCCGTACGCGCGCTCGAGGACGACATTTCGCCCCCTGGGGCCGAGCGTGACCTTGACCGCATCGGCAAGGATGTTGACGCCCGTGAGAATATGCTGGCGGGCGAGTTCGTGAAACCTGACATCTTTGGCAGACATTTCGCGCTACCTCCTGACCTGTCAAACGAAGCACGGTTGCACCGGGCACGGGCCTATGGGGCCGCGCCGAACAGTACGCGGTCGCCGACGTTGACGTCGGGCGCACAAGGGCGATCGTCCTCAAGCCGCCTGCCGGGGCCTATCGCGATGACTTCTCCCTCGTCCGGCTTTTCGACCGCAGTATCGGGGATGACGATACCGGCTGCGGTCGTACGCTCCGGCGGCACGCGCCTGAGCACGACCCGGTCATGCAAGGGCATGAGTTTCATGATCCTGCTCGCATGATCGGTCCACATAGGTTTTCGGATCGCGTGCAGTGCGGTTTGCCCGGGGCAGCGTCTTCACTGTCTGCACAGGCCTATGCGACAGCGCGACTGATGAGCTGATCGAAGGCATCGCCGTGCACGCGACAGGATCGCTCGCGGGGAAGGTTTCCTCCAGCGTCTCGTCGAGCATTCTGTCCACGTCATCGATACGGTCTCGCGTTGGTCTCGTGGCTGTTTTCATCGTTGCCCTCCGTCATTGGTTCGGACGTTGCAGCGTCCGCACTCAATCATGAACGGGCCGTGCCCCCTGTGGGGTATCGCGCCGCGTCGCCTCGTCAAAATCCCTGGAAAGCCCGGATGCAGGCGGCAGCGTGCCCCGCGCGATGTAACCGGCAGGCTCGACCGACGGCTGCGGTGTCAGCCGCAGATCACCGAGCCTCGCCGTGAGAAAAGCGTCAGCATGGGCAAGCCGGTGCCGGAGTTCCTCCTCCGTGATCCCCAGAACCTGTGCCGCGGCGGCTTCCGGCTGCGCTTCAAGACGGCAGAGCGTCACGGCGCGACGCCATGGCTCTGGCAGCTCGGCGAGAAGCGCGGCGACCAGCTCGCGCAGCTCCCTCGAGATGACGGCGTCCTCAGGCGTGCCGTCCGTCGCTGGCACCACGTCCTCAAGGCGCAGCACTTCATCGGGCTGCCAGTACTCGAACAGCAGCTCGTCATCGTCTTCACGCGGTTCGTGCAACTGGACGGGCAGCCGGCCCTCAAGCGAGATGCATCGGCCTTCCTCCATCTGGCGATGTGCGACTTCTGCTTCAAGCAGTTCCAGTGCGATCTGGTAGAGCCACTGCAGGGGTTCGAGCCGACGCGGGCGCTCAGCAAACCGCTCGCAGGCGCGCGCGAGCGCCTCGTCGACAATATCGTCGACCGATGGGTCGTCCGAAGCGAGATCACCCCGCGTCTGAAGATAGGCGAGTTCCCGCTGCACGAAGCGCTGGAGCGACGCGAGCAGCGGACGAACGGTCTCGCCGAACAGCGTGGACGCGGCGTCCGTCTGTTCGGCCACCGCCGTCCTGAGTTGCCGCAACCCGGCGCGCCGCTCCTTGCGACGCCAGGCGTCCTCGTGACGCAGGTGTGCGACGTGGCGTTCCAGTTGCCGCTCCAGTTCAGTGATGGCGTGCTCGATCGCCGTCTCTGGCTCCGGCGCATCGTGGCCGCACGCAAGCGTTGCGCCCGGGAGCACCAGCCTGAGCCGGACGCGGTAGAGACTGCGATGCAGACTCCTTTCCAGCGTCGCCTGCAGCCGTACCAGCCCGGACGGGAAGTGCGACAGATGGGGCGTCAGACGCCGATCCGTGAGCCGGCTGATCAGGTCTTCCAGCCCGGGGCGGGAAAATTTCGCGACATTACGGTAACTGATCGCCGTTTTCATCTCAAACCTGTCCATGGCCCACCGCCTAATGGTATCGCCCGGCCGTCCGCGACCCTACGCAGCACGCAGAGCCGGCATCCCCGGCGAGCAGGGATTTTCAGCGCATCCCGGCACCCTTGATGCCTCGTCATCCGTGGCAGCCTTGCCTAAATGTCATTAGTGATCCTGCTTATGTTAGACACGCACACGAGAACCCCCGCCTCACTCGATGCGTCCGGATCATCACCGGGCGCCCACCTGAATGTTGGTCCTGTTCAACCGGCGCCCGTCCTTCCATTGACGTCCGACTCCCGGCCTTCCAGAGCCAGATACGTGTCAGTTGCCACCAGTCCGAACAGGATGTGATTGAGAAAATTCACCCAGCCTCGCACAGCGACGCCAGCCCGACGCTCGAATCCAGGCTGAAAGGTGCCATGATCACCGCGAGAATGACGGCGAAGAGAATCGACAGCACAACCGCCCGGCTAGCGCCTGCGCATGCGTGATCTCAACTGTCGGATCGTGGGTCGCATCGCATTGACCTGTGCATGGAGCATGCGACGGGCGCGCTCAGGGAGCGGTCGCAGAACGTCGGCAAGGGAGGCTGTCGTGCGGTGGAGGCGCTCGATCAGAGGGGAGTCCGAGCGTGGATGGAGGTTGCTCATCGTCTTCTCCTCAGAGGCAGCAAGGAAGAGAACGGGCTTGCGCGCTCCAGTTCGCCTGCCATGCTGCGGGGCAAACAAATCGAAACACGCAGTGTGCGACCCGTGGATCATGGGGCACACTGCCTGAGCTGGATATAACTTAGCTTCACTGACTAAAAATTTCAAGATACATCTGACACTCAGATGCGTGACGCCGCGACACCTCATGTCAGCCCCCACGTCGGCGCTACCAACCCTCTCTGCCAGCGCCTTCGGCGGAAAATCCTCAGAACTTTTCGCATCTAACGAGGGCGACCAGCGCAGTGGTGTGACCTGATGAGACCCCCGTCCGTGTCCTGCCGGACGGCGCCGCCCTTAACGGTGCCGTGTCACTGGATCGGCGGCGCCGCGCCCAGTTTTTCAGCGAGCATCCTTTCATACACGCCAAAGTCCTCGCGACCGGTTTCCTCATCGAGAAGCTGCGGACCAGGCGCCACGTCCTCTCCATAGGTGCCGAACGCCTGACGGCAGGCCAGCGCCTCGGCGGCGCTGGCGCCGATCACATTGCAGCCGCGCCGCTCGACGCGCTCGACATCCCGCGCACCGCATTGCCGTGCTGCATCCAGCAGCACGGTGTCCACGGTCTCGAACCTGTGCCACGGCGCATCAAGCTGGATCGCCGAGGCCGGCACGGGCCGTGGAGGGATATCAACGCCGGGCAGGACAAGCGGTGTCGCTCGCCGGAAACCGTGCCAGTGGAGTATCGCAATGAGCGGCGTATTTACCTGCGCAGCCGCCGTGACCGTGACGGCAAAGAGTGGCAGGCGCACGCTGTCCATCTGTTCCTGAAGCATATCGAAAAGGACCATGCAGCCTCCTGGGTGACATGTTGCAGGGCCTCTTGAAATTTCCGTTCCTTGCGCTATTTTAATCATCGCTCAGGCAGTCGCGATAAGCGCTGCGTGTTTCGATTTGTTTGTCGGCGGTGTTTTTCCACGGACGGGCGAACTGGAGCGCGTGGTCGGGTTCGTTCTTCGTGAGAGGCGCCGGTTTCAGGGAGCCAGCCATGAGCGATCTTTTCTTCAGCATCGACCGGCTGGGCGAATTCGACCGCCTGCACCGGCAGATGGCCGGCGTCTTTGCGGCTTTCCCGCGAGCCTGCGCGCGATGCGCATCCTTTCCTTCCGTCAACCGTCGCAGCAGCGACGACTGCGCCGAGATCGTCGCGTCCGCGCCGGGGCCTCGCCTGGCAGCGATCGAGCTCCCAATTGACAAGGGGGCTGTCGATCAGCGGCGAACGCAAGCCCCCGAACCGGAGGTCGAACATCAAACGACGCATTACACGAGACCCGCCACCCAACGCGGGCTGTTCAGACGACGCCGGTTCACCGGCGCGGCGCCACGCTGCATGGCAGCGCGGCCCTTGTACGGCCTGAAGTAAGCACGTGTCGTTTTTATGCATCGTGCGCCTGCTAAAGGGGCCGTGTTTTACGGGAGACGGAAATGCTCAGTCCACACGAATTTGCGACCCTGATACTGGTTCGCCAGGCGCCGGACCAGATCGACATGAATCGCGCCGAGCTCGACGCGCTGCTCGAGCGCCAGCTGGTCATGCTGGAACATTGTGCCTCGGGCGCACGCCGCGCGTACCTGTCAGGGAAGGGCAGAACGCTTCTCGACGCGCTTCACCCGGGCGACACACCGCGTGTAAGCCGGCAAGCCGCCGGCAATGGCGGTGGGGAAAGATCGGAGACGCCCCTCGTGCCAGGTAGCCGCACGCCTGACATCGTGGTGCCGGGACACGCAGGCTGAATGGCTGCGCGATCGCAACGACAGGCGTGTCGTCCTCGCCGTGACGCGCGGGTGCGGGGCTGTCAGGGCAGGCCGGGCGGACGTGCGGGCGACGCCCGCGGTCATTGAAACGTTGCTCGCGCATGCCGGTGTCGCGGGCTTGGGTCTACGCGGCAAGCCGCGGGCGGCAGGACTGGTTGAAAAACCGCGTCGCCTCGCGCGTTTCGGGTGCGCCGCGACGCTTTGCGGAGGTGTCATATGCATACGGACAAAGTGATGGAGTATCACGGCTACGAGATCCGGCCGATGGTTACCCCCACGGAGACGGGTCGCTACGCGGCGGCGGCCATTGTCACCGACCGGGCCGGCGATACACGCACGCTCGGCGTCGATGTGGACTTTGCCAACGCCCAGGAGGCTCGCGACGAAGCACTCGAGCTTGCTATCGCATGGATCCAGCAACGCTCGGTTGTTTCGGACCGGTATGTTCGACGGACCTAGCGCGCCGGTCAGCAACCTCTGGCCGGACGCGAGTTGGACACCTGTCGATCCGCTTCTGGTTCGATATCCCGAGCCGTTTGGGCTCAACTCACCGCGAGGAAAAGAGAATGACGGACACCGCTGTCATCGATCCCGCCGAAGACGCGCTCTATGAACGCATCCGGATCCTGCTCTTTAGCGCGGACCTGCCGGCGCAGCGTTTGGAATCCGATATCGACGATATCGGACGCTTCACCGCGCCGGACGTCCGTTCATCGCAACTGCGCCTCGTTGAGGTCATGCCGCCGCTTACACCGGCAGCCGAAGCAATTGTGCGGGCCATGATCCGTGCATATGGCACTGAACTGTTTGGGCGCGGCAGTGCGAATTCCGCGCTGCGTGCCATGATCAAGGCCGGACCTGTCAGGTTTGGACAGACCGCCTTGACGTTGGGGCCTGACGCGCCGTTGCCAGAGCGTGTCCGTCCGCTTGTCGCGGAGATTAACCGGATTTTCGAGCGCTACCCCGAAAGCGGCTTCTCGCACGCCCGATACTCTCTTTCGGCGATTGGCTTGCCGGTCGGCCGCGACAGGCTCCCGCAAGTACACCGCTCGGTCCACCGCGGCCGGAACCTTGAGGGCTCGCGCGATTCGAGAGTTGTCCTCAACAACCCTGAACTGCGCGTCTTTCGTTCAAATATCTAACATGTCAGCCGACGGCAGGTGCCAGCCTCGGTACAGCGCGAGCGAAAGGAAAGAGCAAGCAGCTCGATCGTGGCGGACAGATAAGTGCGTTTTTTCATGATGGTGACTCATTACGAGAAAAGAAAAGCCGCTCGAAGACGGCGATAAGCTTTACGATTGCTCACACCTTCGCGCTCGCGCATGAAAGTACTGGGAACATATCGACCGGATCGGGACGATGCGCGTGCCGGAGAGATCGGTGCCCATCAGTTGCGCGATCGTCGCACGCATAGGGACGCTCGGCTGCGAACAGCGACTCGATACCGTGGGTTAGTCATACGACGCCCACCTCATGAAAGACGGTGCGCGGTACTATCTTCGTCGGCCCGTCACGTATACGCCTGTCCCATGGAACTGAAGCAGATCCAGTACTTCATCGCGCTTTTCGAAGAAGGCACCGTCACGCGCGCCGCCAGGCGGCTCAACATCGCGCAACCGGCGCTCAGCATGCAGATCGCCAAGCTCGAAACGGAGATTCGGCAGAAGCTCTTCGAGCGGGGGCCGCACGGCATGGCGCCGACCGAAGCCGCACGGTTGATGTACCGCCTTTACACGCCGATCATGCGCGACATCGATCACGCACGCGAGCACCTGAGCCGTCGCGATGTCATCGTGACGGGCCGCGTGTCGCTGGGAATGGTGTCGTCGGAGGCGCAGAGCGTATTGCCCGAATCGCTCGCCCGATTCGATGCGCTTTTCCCGCAAGTCGAAGTCTCCGTCGCCGATGGCTTCAGCGCGCAGCTGATCGACGCTGTCGAATCGGGCCGGCTCGATGCCGCCATCATCAACAAGCCGCGCGGACGGCTGACGCTGCACGTAGAGCCGTTGCTGGTCGAGGAAATGGTGCTGGTGACGAGCGTGGAGCACGGCCCAAAGCTGCCCGACGAGATCGATCTCACGCAGCAGTCGGACATCGAATTCGTGTTGCCCACGCGCCGCAACGGCCTGCGCGGCGCGCTCGATGCCGCGCTGATGGCGGCTGACGTCGTCATCCAGCCGAAGTTCGAGATCGATCTGCTCAGCACCATCGTGCAGTTCGTCGAGCAGAGCGGTGTCGCGACCATCCTGCCGCGCGTCGTCGTGCAGGCGAAAGTGGAGGAAGGGCGCTTGCGCGCACGCACGATAGCGTCGCCGCCGATCGTGCGCCACATCATTCAGGTCACGCATCCGAAGCGGCCGATCGGACCGGCCGCCCAGGCGCTCATCACGATTATCACTGATGAGATAAAGCGCGTGACGACGGGTGTTTTGGGGAAACAGGCGCCTTAGCGGCCGCGTTCCAACGGTTCGCGCGCACGGCTCGGAACGTCGCTGCGCGTGCCGAACAGCGTGTCGCAGATCGGGAACGTGAGGTTGAAGTTCTGTGTCGCCATCACTTCGGGATCGTGGTGTGTGGCGTGCAGGCGCCGCACTGTGTTGACGAGCGGAACGCGGTCGAGCAACGGGCTGTCGGTGACGTGTGAAAGCGTATGCAGGCCCTCGTACATCAGAAAGTACACCGCCATCGTGAGCAGCGCGATGCAACCTGCGTTGCGGGAGAATACGAACCCAATCACGAGCGCGAACGGCACGGCCGCCAGCACGAACGCAACCGGCGCAAAAGGCGGAAACAGCAGCGCGCGCCAGTGACGGTGCCCTTTGTATTCAAGCGTCACATGCGTGAAGAACCGGTGATGGACCGCGCAATGGCGCTTGTAGATCATGCTGAAATACTTCGTCGGACGATGCAGCACGTAGCGGTGCGCCGCCCATTCCGCCCAGTTGCCGAACAGAAAGAGCGGAATGACCGCCAGCCATTCGGCAAGCGTCGGTGCATGAAGCTGCATCAGGCAATACACGATCACGCCGCCGGTGAAGAGCAATGTGAAGCCGAGGTGCATTTCGCCGCGATACCACCATGGCGTGGTATTGACATACTCGTCACGGAACTTGTAGGAACGCGCACGAACGTCTTCTTCGTATTTCATCGATGTCTCCGGCTATAGTGAAAGGCGTGCGCCCGTTGGCGTGCGCCGTCACGTCCAATGACTCAGGATCGACTGCGCGCGGAACCGCCTTCGAGCTTGCCGAGCGTCTCGGGCACCACGAACGCGCCCACGAGAAAGATCACGCTGATCGCACCGACGAAGATCGCGAGCGTCGACGGCAACTGGCCCGCGTCCTTCGCGACGAGGGAAACGAAGGTCGGCATCATTCCGCCGATCGCGAAGCCGATGTTCCACGACAGACCCGTGCCGGTCGCGCGGATCGCGGTCGGGAAGCGTTCGTTCAGGAAGATCAGCACGGGCGCATAGCCGGCGCTGCCGAGCGCGGAAAGCAGCACCGCGTAGACGCCGACCATCGTGATGCTTTGCGCCGTCGGCAGCAGCAGGAACAGCGCTGGCATCGCGATGAGCCGGATGATGCCGATCCAGATAAACGCGCCCTTGCGTCCGATGAACGTACTGACGTGCCCTGCCGCGACCGAAGCGATCACCACGGCCACGCTGCAGATCATCAGGATCGCGGCGGCGGCGCCGTTCGGCGCATGACTCACGACTTTCAGGAAGGTCGGCAGATAGCCTGATGTGAGGTAGTAGCCGCTGCCGCCGCCGATAGTCAGCAGCAGATTGACGAACAGCACGCCGCGATATTCCCGCGAGAACAGCGTGCGGATCGGCGAGCGCGCGTTATCGGCGTTGACGATCTTCTTCTGATCAGCGGCTTTCGCAGCTTTTTCCGCGGCGAGCTTCTTCCAGAGCGGCGATTCTTCCAGACCGTTGAACACGAACAGACCGAGCACCGAACTCAGGATGCCTGTGAAGAACATGCAACGCCAGCCCCAGGCGTCGAACGCATCGCCTGGAAAGACCGCGGACATCGCCAGATACGTGAGCGATGCGAGCAACGCGCCGAGCCCGGCCCCGCCGCCACCGATGAGACCGGATACCGCGCCGCGATACTTCGGCGCGACGGATTCGGTGCCGATCGTATGCGTCGACGCCACCACGCCGCCGACGAACACGCCCTGCACGAGACGCAGCAGCAGAAACAGGACCGGAGCCACGAGCCCGACCTGGGCGACCGTCGGCAGCGCGCCGAAGGCCGCCGTCGAAAGCCCGACGCCGACGACCGCGACGATCATCGCACCCTTGCGGCCATGACGGTCGGCATAGGAGCCGAACAGCGCGGAACCGAGCGGGCGCATCAGCAGCGTCACCGCGAAGGACGCGTACACCGCCGCGAGCGAGAGCATCGCATGTTCGGACGGAAAGAACAGACGCCCGACAACCGGCGCCACATACAACAATACGAACAGGTCGAACAGGTCGAGGGCCCAGCCGAAGCATGAAGCCATCACAGCGCCCATCACCTGGCGCTGATTGACCGAAAGCACGGTGGCCCCGTCTTGCGCTGCTACAGACATTTGCGTCTCCTTTGTGTCACAGGCGCGCTTTGTTGGATGCGCGCTCTTGTCGAGGTTGAAAAATCGTCAGTGCGCGGCGGCGAACGGCGATGCCACGCTCGCCCGTCGCTGGGCGACCATCGCATCGGCGATCTTCTCGGCGATCATGATGGTCGGTATGTTGGTATTCGCCGATGGCAGTCGCGGCATCAGCGATGCATCCGCGACGCGCAGCCCGCGCGTGCCTCGCACGCGGCCTTCGGTATCGGTGACCGCGTCGCGGTCCTGCGCGCCGCCCATGCGGCACGTGCCGCTCGCATGCCACACGCCGAACACGTTCGCGCGGATGAAATCGGCGAGCGCGCGCTCGTCGCGGAGCAGCGAAGTCATCTGCAGGCCGCGCGTGAAGAAGCGTTCGATCAGCAGACGCCGCAGCGGCGCGGGCGTATCGAGCAGCACGCCGAGGATCGAAGTCAGAAGCGCATTGCCTTCACCGACCTTGCTCAGCGCCTTCACGCGCGGTGAGAACGCGGCCGGGAAGAAGTCGCGTGAATCGCGGCCAAGACCGGATGCGTCGACGACGCGCGCCAGCATCCGCACGCCGGCGGCGAGCCGTTGCAAATCGCGTTCGTCGTCGAGCAGATTCAGATCGACGCGCGGCGCAACGGCCGCATCGGGCGATGCCAGTTGCACGCGGCCTCGCGAATACGGCCGGTTGCACCAGAGGAAAAAGAGGCCGAGCCGGTTGCCGAGCGCATGCCACGCGGCGCGCGTCGCGCTCGACAGATACAGGTCCGACTCGTCGCAGCCCGCGACGCCCGAACTCATGCGCGCGGCCATCATGCTCGCGCGGCGTCGCGCGAGCGGCATGCGAAAGCGCGGCTCGAGAAAATGACAGAACGTGAGCGACGGATGATCCTGCAGATTGCGTCCGACCCCCGGCAGGTCAGCCACGCACGGAATACCCATCGCCACGAGTTGGCGCGCATCACCGATACCGGCGCGCATCAGCATCGCGGGCGACTGCAACGCGCCCGCGCTCAGCACCACCTCGCCCGCATCGAACCCCACGCGCTCGCCGTTCGCCGCGATCGCGACGACACCGCGGGCCGTCGCGCCTTCCATCACGATGCGTTCGACACGCAGATTCGAATAGATGGTGAGATTCGGACGCTTGCGCGTGGCTTCGTCGAGATAGGCAATGGCCGTCGACACGCGCTTGTCGTCGATGTTCGAGAATGCGCCCGGAAAGAAGCCGTCGCCGAATTCGCCGTTCTGGTCCTGAAGTTCCGCGAAGCCGTTCGCGCGCAAACCCTGCGCGAATGCATGACAGAACGCCGGCCAGTCCTTCGGCATGATCCGGCGGATCGGCACGGGTCCGTCGCTGCCGTGCAATTCGCCGCCGGGAAAGTTCACGTCGCGTTCGAGCTTGCGAAAGTACGGCAGCACGTCGCGCCACGACCAGCCTTCGGCGCCGTTGGCGGCCCATTCGTCGTAGTCGCGCGGCAGGCCGCGATTGGCCGACTGTACGTTGATGCTCGAGCCGCCGCCCATCACGCGGCCCTGCTCGTAGACGCGCGGCGCGGCGTGCGGCGTGGCTTTCGCTTTCAGATCGGGCCAGATGTACGTGTCGCCGCAGAAGACGGGCATCGGATAGCTGTCGAGAATCGCCGCGGGCACCGCGCCCGGCGGCGTGTCGGCGCCCGCCTCGATCAGCGCGACGCGCACCGACGGCACGGCCGACAGCCGATGCGCGAGCACGCATCCTGCCGAGCCGCCGCCTACGATCACGTAGTCGAAGCGATTCATCGCGTTGTCTCCTCTTGTCTCGTCCGCCGTGCGGCGTGTCAGGTATCAACTGCCGCGAAACACCGGCTTGCGCTTGCCATGAAACGCTTCGACGCCTTCGCGGAAATCGTCCGACGAGCGCAGACGGCTATAGCAATGGCCTTCGAGTTCGATCGCGATCGACAAGGGCGCGTCTTCCGAATCGTTCAAGAGCTTCTTCGCGGTGCGCTGCGCGAGCGGCGAGAATGCGCGCAGTTCGTCGACGAGCGCGTCCGTCGCCGCTTCGAGTTCGGCGTCCGCGACGAATTCGACCGCGATGCCCCACTCGTACGCCTGCTCGCCAGGAATGCGGCGCGAGCGCATCACGATGTCCTTCGTTCGGCCGATGCCGACCATCGACTGCAAACGCGCCGAGCCGCCCGAGCCGGGAATCTGGCCGAGCTTCTGCTCCGGCAGCGCATAGAAGGTCGTATCGGTGACGATCCGGAAATCGCAGGCCAGCGACAGCTCGAAGCCCACGCCGAAGCAGAAGCCGCGATTGGCCGCAATCACCGGCTTCGAGCAGCGCGCGGGCGCCGCGATATTCCAGGCGAGCTTCGACACGTGTTCCGGCGATGCTTCCAGAAAGCCCTTGATATCGCCGCCGCTCGAAAAATGCTCGCCCTTCGCGCGCACGACGATCACGCGCACGCGATCGTCCTCGTCGAGGGCTTCGAACACAGCGCGCAACTGATCGCGTGCGTGCATCGAAATGACGTTGAACGGCGGCCGATGCAGGATGATGTCGGCGCGCTCGCGCTGCGCGTCGATTTCGACCGAGAAGCCGTCGAGGTCTTGCAGCAGCGTCTGGCCGCGATGGGTGAGATCAATCATTGTGGGTTACTCCTTGGTGGTTGCTGTAGGTTGCGCGGGCAGGGCGTGTGAATCGGGCGTGTACTCGCCCGCTTGCAGCTTGCGGCGCAGGATCTTGCCGACCGGCGACTTCGGAATGTCGTCGACGAACACATAGTCGCGCGGGCGCTTGAAGTTGACGAGGTCCGACTGACGGCACCATGCATCGAGCGAGTCGGCATCGACGTACTCGCGGCGCTTGATGAACGCGACCACACGTTGCCCCCAGCGCTCGTCCTTGACGCCCGCGACCGCGACTTCATCGACGGCGGGATGCAGCGACAGCACCGATTCGATGTCCACCGGTGAGATGTTTTCTCCGCCGCTGATGATCATGTCGTCGACGCGGCCCGTCACGTACAGATCGCCGTCGCGGTCTAGATAGCCCGTGTCTCCGGTGAAGTACCAGCCCTCGCGCAGGCACTTCGCATTCGCGTCCGGACGATTCCAGTAGCCTTCGAAGGCTTCGTCGCCGAGCAGGTCCACGATGATCTGTCCTTCTTCGCCGGCTTCGGCGATCGCATCGGGCGAGAGGGCATCGAGCTTCACGACGCGCAGCCGCGTATTGATGCCCGCGCGGCCAGCGCTGCCGGGTTTCTTCGTCGCGTCCTGGTCGATGCTGAACGTGTAGACCTCGGACGAGCCGTAGTGATTGACGAAGAGCTCCGGCTCGAACGCGGCCGAGAGGCGCTTGAGCAGGCCGTCGTTCATCGGTGCGCCCGCGAAGCCGAGCTTTCTGACCGACGACGTGTCCGTGCTCGCGAACGCGCTGTCGGCGAGCAGATCGTGATAGAGCGTCGGCACGAGATAGAGGCAGGTGAGCGCGTGCTTCGAAATGCAATCGAGCGCGAGCTTCGCGTTCCAGCGCCGCACGCAGACGAACAGGCCATCAACGAGCGCCATCGCGAGCAACGAGCGCACGCCCATCGTGTGATAGAGCGGCATCACGCCGAGCGTGCGTTCGCCACGCCTGTAGAGGTTCTGCGCGACGTGCGCGAGCGCGCCCGCGCGTTCATGCCGATGCCGGCGCGGCACGCCCTTGCCTTTGCCCGTCGTGCCGGACGTATAGAGGATCAGCGAGATATCGTCGGCGGTGGCGTGCGTCGTGTCGGTCACCTCTCCACTGCGCGTTCGTTCGACGATGAGCGCATCGAAGGTGGTGGTGCGGCCGGGCGCATCGTCGAGTCCGACGCGCGGCACTTTTTGCGCGGCGGCGCTCTGCGCGACGGAATCCGCGCTGACGGGTTCGTAGACGATCGCCTTCACCCCCGCGTCGGTCACGCAGTAGTCGACTTCTTCCGGCTTCGCGCGCCAGTTGAGCGGCACGATCACGATGCCCGCGAACTGTCCGGCCCAATGCAGCGTCGCCATTTCCCAGCGGTTTTGCAGTACGACGAGCAGCCGGTCGCCGTGTTCCAGGCCCAGTTCGCGCAGGCCATCGGCGACATTCAGGATCATGCGATGCCACTGCGCGTAGGTCAGTTGCACATCGCCATCGACGAGCGCGAGCGCGTTCGGACTGCGCTCGACGCTTTGCAGGAACGTGCGTCCGAGATCAAGCATGTTCGGCCTCCTTCGCGCTTGCCTCGGCCCGGCGGCGCGCCGCTACGTCGAGCACGGCGGCCACGATGGGCGTGTAGCCCGTACAGCGGCAGATATGACCCGAGAGCATCTCGCGCACCTGCTCTTCGGAAGGATCGGGCACGCGCCGCAGATAATCCGCGCACGACATCAGAATGCCCGCCGTGCAAAAGCCGCATTGCAGCGCGTGATGCCGCTGGAACGCCTGCTGCAGGTCGCCGAGCGTCTGATCGGGCGCAAGGCCTTCGACGGTATCGATACGCCGACCGTCGGCCTGCACCGCGAGCATCAGGCACGAGCGCGCCGCGACGCCATCGACCTGCACGGTACATGCGCCGCACACGCCGTGTTCGCAGCCGACGTGCGTGCCCGTCGCGCCCAGTTCGTGCCGGATGAAGTCCGACAGCAGTTCGCGCGGCTCGCAATAGCCGCTTCGTTCGCGGCCGTTCAGCGTCAGCGCGATGCGCCGCACTTCGCCGTGCCGCATGATGGTGTCCGACATCTTGCTCACTTTGCCTCCTCGATCACGCGCCATCCGAGTTGCCGGACCAGATTCCGGCGATACGCCGCGCTGATCTGCGCATCGTCCTGCGCGTTCAGTTTCCAGCTCAAATCGTTCAGTGCGCCGCGCAGGTCGTCGCCCCGCAGACGCGGCCATTGCTCCGTCACCGGCCGGTCCGCGACGCCGCCGACAGCAATGCGGATCGACTCGTCGGTGACCACGGCCGCGCACGCGACGATCGCGAAGTCGCCGTGCCGCGCGGAAAATTCGGCGAACGCGTAGCGCTCGCCTTCCTTGCGCAGCGGGAAGCGCACCGCTTCGACGAGTTCGTCAGGCTCGCGCGCGGTCATCAGCATTCCCTGAAAGAAGTCCTGCGCCGCGAGCGTGCGGCGCCTTTTTCGCGAGCGCAGCATCACGTCACCGCCGAGCGCCGCAAGCACGAGCGGCAACTCCGCGCTCGGGTCCGCATGCGCGATCGATCCGCACACGGTCCCGCGATTGCGAATCTGAAAGTGCGAGATATGCGGGAACGCCATCGCGAGCAGCGGCGCTTCGTCGGTGAGCGTGCTGCGCCATTCGACGCTGCCTTGCGTCGCCGCTGCGTTCACGACCAGATGCCGCGCCTGCTGGTCCACGCGCACGGCATCGAGTTCGGCGGTGCGCGAGATATCGACGAGCACCTTCGGCTGCGCGAGCCGCATATTGAGCACGGCCATCAGCGATTGGCCGCCCGCCAGCACGCGGGCGTCCTCGCCGTATTGCGCGAGCGCGTCGAGCGCGTCTTGCGCGGTCATCGCGCGCAGGTAATCGAACGGTGCGGGCTTCATGCGTGCCTCCTGAAACGTGCAAGGAGTCTTGCGATCCACGATCCGTGCGCTTGCACGGGCTTGCCCGCCGCCTGCCGTCCGAGCGATTCGAACAACTGCTTGAGCACGACCTTCGCCGCGCCTTCGAGCATCCGGCCGCCGACCGCCGCAACCTTGCCTGACACCTGTGCTTCGTAGTCGTACGTGAGCCGCGTGCCGCTGCCTTGCGGCGTCAGTTCGACGAGACCACTGCCGCGCGCGCTGCCGAGCGGCGAGATTCCCGCGCCGGCGAGTCGCAGGCGGCGCGGCGCATCGATCTCCGACAAGCCGATACGCGCCTCGAAACGCGCCTTGATCATGCCGACGCCGACGGTCACGTCAGCGCGATACTGGTTCGGCGCCGTCTCTTCGAGCGCGTGACAGCCGGGAATGACCTTAGCGAGTGCCTTCGGATCGAGCAGCACGGCGAACACGGCTTCGGGTGTCGCGGGCAGGTCGACCGCGCCCTGCGCCGTCAGTGCGCGACCGCCGCCTGGCGTCGCCGGCTTCGCGGCGGGCGCTTCGCGATATTCCGGCCGCGACGGTTCGGGATCGTCGATGCCGATCATCGCCATCACTCTGGGCGGCGTGAGCGGCAGGCGAATGTCTTCGACGCCGAGCGCGTCCGCCACCGCATTCGCGATGCACGGCGGCGTGCTCATGTTGTTGCCTTCGCCGAGACCCTTCGCGCCAAGCGGCGTGAAAGGCGAAGGCGTCTCCAGATGCACGATCAGCGGATCGGGCACTTCGCAGGTGGTCGGCATCAGATAGTCGGCGAGCGTGCCCGACTGGAAGCTGCCGTCCGCGCCGTAGCGGAACTCCTCCATCAGCGCCGCGCCGAGGCCTTGTGCGAACGCGCCGCGAATCTGGCCATCGGCGAGTGCGGGATTGAGGAGCGTGCCGGCGTCGTGCGCGGTCACATACCGGTCGATGCGCACGCGTCCCGTCGCGCGATCCACTTCGACCCCGCACATGTCGAACGCGAAGCCGTATGCCGCCGAGGTATTGATGCGGTCCTGTTCGTCGGGCGCATCCATATGCGGCGGCGACCAGAACACGGTTTCGCGCAGGCCCGGCTCTTCGCCTTCGGGCAGGAGCGCGGGCGCCCAGTGCGGCGCATTGCTCGCGGCACGCGCGAACGGCAGCGCGCGGTCTTCGGCGTCGTGCGGAAAGACGCGCGCGCCTTCGAAGCGCACGTCGCCGGGCGCGCAGTTGAACTGCTTCGCGAGCACGCGCGCGAGCTTGTCGCGCACGCGCGTCGCCGCGAGATGCACCGTGCCCGCCACCGCGCCTGCGAAGCGGCTCGAATAATTGCCCGCCGCGACGGACCAGGCGTCCTTGTGCGTATCGAATTCGACGTTGACGACGATGTCCTTCGGATCGAGCCCGAGCACATCGGCGACGACTTGCGCGCACACGGTCATGTGGCCTTGGCCCGCGGGCGTCGATGCGATCGTGACGACCACGCCGCCGAGCAGATCGACGCTGACGGTCGCGCTCGCGATCGCGCCGTTCTTCGGCCCGGCTCTTTTGCGTGCGTCGGCTGGCATCACGGTCGTGATGTAGCCCATGTTCGATACCGAAGGCTCGACGATCGCCGCGAAGCCGATGCCATACAGCCGCCCTTCGTTGCGCGCGGCGTCGCGGCGCGCAACGAGTTCCCGGTATCCGCCTTCGTCGAGTGAACGGCGCAGCGCTTCCTGATAGTTGCCCGAATCGAGCAGGGCGCCCGCCGCTGCTCGATACGGGAACGCATCGGCGGGAACGAAGTTGCGGCGATACACGTCGAGCACATCGAGCTTCAGGTCGATCGCGATACGCTGGATCAGCCGCTCCAGCGCGAAGTACACCTGCGGGCCGCCGAAGCCGCGCACGAGCCCCGTCGGCGTCTTGTTCGTCAGCACGACGCGATTGCGCACGAGCAGATTCGGGATCGCGTACGCGCCCGTCAGGCAGCCGTGCATCCGGTAGAACGTCGCCGGCTCGGGCGCGCGCACGTAGCCGCCGACGTCTTCCAGCTGATCGTAAGACAGCGCGACGATTCGGCCATCGGCTTCGACCGCCGCTTCTATGGTTGAAACACGCGCCGTCGCCGATGTCGCCGCGCTCAAGTGTTCGAGCCGATCCTCGACCCACTTCACCGGCGCGCCGGCCTTGCGCGACGCGAGGCACATCAGCACGACATACGGAAACACCGCCTGCTTCACGCCGAAGCTGCCGCCGGAATCGCGCGGGGCCTTATGACGCAGCCGATTGGCAGGCACGTTCAACGCCATCGCCATGACGGCGTGCAGCGAGAACGGCCCCATGAAATTGGACGTGACGTCGTAGCCTTCTTCGCCCGAAAGATACTCGGCGATGACCACGCCGCACTCGATCGGCGCGCAGGTGTTGCGCGGATAATGCGCGACCAGCTTCACGCGATGCGGCGCGCGCTCGAAGGCCGTTTCGGGCTCGCCGTAGCGGAAATGCCGGTCGCTGATGACGTTGCTGCCGACGCGTTGGTGCAGCACCGGCGCGTCGTCCTTCGCGGCCTGTTCGATCGAGGTCACGGGATCGAGCATCGCGTAGTCGACCTTGATGAGATCGAGCGCGTCTTCCGCGAGCGCACGCGATTCGGCCATCACGACCGCGACGGGCTCGCCGACGTAGCGCACACGGTCCATCGCGAGCGCCCACTGTTCCATCGGCGATTTCACGCCGACGACGAACGGTCGCGACCACGGACGCAAATCGTCGCGCGTGAGCACGGCACGCACGCCCGCGAGTTTCGACGCGGCTTGCGTATCGATCGACAGGATGTCCGCGTGCGCGTGCGGCGAACGCAGAATCGCGGCGTGCAGCGTGCCCGGCTTGACAGCGATGTCGTCGCCATAGCGGCCACGGCCAGTCAGGATCGCCGGGTCTTCGAGGCGCTCTATCGAGCGTCCGATGTGACGCTGCGGTGCGCTCGCTTCGCGCACCTCGTTGCCGGCGCGCGCGTCCATATCGGCGAATGCGGTTTCGCGCTGATTCATGACCTTACTCCTCACGTGCGGCGCGGCCGCCGAATTCATCGGCTAGACCGCTCCAGCGGCGCGCAATCTCGTCGTGCTCGATCTCGAACAGATCGAGAATGCGCCCGACAGTGTGGTCGACCACGTCGTCGATAGTCTGCGGATGCGCGTAGAACGCGGGCACCGGCGGCATCACGATCGCGCCCATTTGCGTGGCGAGCGTCATGTTGCGCAGATGCGCGAGATTGAGCGGGGTTTCGCGCGCGACCAGCACGAGGCGGCGGCGCTCCTTGAGCATCACATCGGCGGCGCGCGTCAGCAGGTTGTCCGCGAAGCCGTTCGCGACGCCCGCGAGCGTTTTCATCGAGCATGGCGCGATCACCATGCCTTCGGTCAGAAACGATCCGCTCGCCACGGCCGCGCCGATATCACGCACGTTGTGCACGACATCGGCAGCGGCTTCGAGATCACCGCGCGCGAGGCCGAGTTCCTGGGCGGCCGTCACCGCGCCCGACGACGACACGATGAGATGCGTCTCGTGCGTGCCGAGCCGGCGCAGGGCGGCGAGCAAGCGCACGCCGATCACCGCGCCGCTTGCGCCCGAAATGCCGACGACGATGCGTTTCTTTCGTTCAGCCATGATCGCGTGACAGATAGGCGTCGAACGCGCTGTTGTCGGCGGCGACGAGTGCTTGCAGATCGACCGTGTCCTGCCCCGGTATGCGCACGCGGGTGAACACATGCGCGGGGTAGACGACGGGGCGCGTCGCATCGAGACCCATCTTCGCGCTGACGCCTTGCAGATGCGACGGCGCATCGTCGGGCTGACCGACCGTCGTCGACGGATCGAGCGGCGAGCCTTGCGCGCCTGCTATCACGACGAGATCGCGGTCTGCCTGGAAGCGCGTCGCGATGGCCCATTCGATTTCGGCGGGATCGTGCACGTTCACATCGGTATCGACGACGACGACCTGCTTGATGTCGTAATGCGCGCCGAACGCGCACAGAATGACGTTCTTCGCTTCGCCTTCGCGCTTCTTGTCGAATTGCACCCACAGGTGATAGCGGCACACGCCGCCCACCGACAGATGCACGTCCTTCACGGCGGGATGGCTGCGCTGAAGATGCGCGAGCAACGTGGCTTCGCGCGGAATCGCGCCGAGCAGCAGATGCTCCATTTCGGCGGGCACGATCGTATGAAAGATCGGATCGCGCCGATGCGTGACGGCCGTCACTTCGATGACTTCCCGTGCTTCCTTCGCGCTGTAGTACTTCGGAAATTCGCCGAACGGACCTTCCGGCTCGCGCACGTTCGGCAGAATGCGCCCTTCGATGACGATCTCCGCGAACGCCGGCACGTGCACGCCGTTCGTCACGCACCGCGCGACAGGCAGCGGCGCACCGTGCAGCGCGCCCGCGATTTCGAGTTCGTCGTGATCGATCGGCGTGATCGCTTGCGACGCGAGCATCGTCAGGGGATCGACGCCGATCGCGATGGCGACGTCGAGCGCATCGCCCGCGGCTTCCGCGTCGCGCTGGAACGCGTAGAGATGACGCGGCAGCAGCAGGATCGCCATGCGATCGGGGCCGTGCACCTGAATGCGGTTGATCGAGACGTTCTGCACACCGGTGCGCGGATTGCGCGCGATCACGAGACCGGCGGTGATGTACGGGCCGTTGTCGTGTTCGCTGTGCGTGGGAATGGGCAGCAGCGCGTGGAGATCGATGCCGCTCGTGTGCACCACCTGCTGACAGGGCGCGTCTTCACGTTGAATCAGTTTCGATGCGAGCGGCGCCGCGGCCGCAGCGGAAAAACGCGCGAGCAACGCCGATTGATCGACGCCCATCGCTTCGGCGATCCACGCGCGCTTCGACATGAAGCCGCTCACAACGGGAATCCCATGTCCGTGCGGCTGCGCGAAAAACGCAGCTTGTTCGCCGTCGAGGCGCTTTGCAATGGCGGCGAGTTCGTGCTCGAGCGCGACCGGCTTGTCGATCGTCGCGACCCGGCCGGTTTTCCCGAGATGCGCGAGCCAGTCGCGCAGCGACAGCGAGCCGGTGTCGGCGTGATCTCCTGCCCAGGTGAATGAGGGATTGCCGTGCGTTGCGGCATCGCGTGTGTTCATCAGCGTCTCCATCTGTGCGCGCTACCGTAGCAAGCGCATGGGATGAAGCGTAGCGAGATCGTGCCATAACATCTAATACTGTTTACTGATGCGATGAATCATTCGTCGTTATATCGGTGTTAGCCCGGATGACAGCGCTCATACAGTTACGTATCAATAGACCGCTCACGCACGCCCGTACTGAAAGGCGCACTACCAAAAGGGGCCCTGCATCGTCGATGAACGCGGGGTGATAATGTCACCGTGCCCCATTAGCATCGCTGATGCCACGAGGGAACATGGACCTCAAGCAAATCCAGTACTTCATCGCACTATTCGAGGACGGCTCGGTCACCCGTGCCGCGAAGCGGCTGAACATCGTGCAACCGGCCCTGAGCATGCAGATCGCCAAGCTCGAGGACGAACTGCATCAACAGCTGTTCGAGCGCGGCGCGCACGGCATGGCGCCGACCGCCGCGGGACGGCTGATGTACCGGCTGTTTTTACCGATCGTGCGTGACCTTGCCCACGCACGGCAGCAACTCGTGCAGCGCGATGAAGTGGTGACGGGGCATGTCGGCATCGGGCTGATCGCATCGGTGACGGAAAGCGTGCTCGCGGATTCGCTGTCGCGCTTTCACGCGCGTTACCCCGATGTCGAAGTCACCGTCGCCGATGGCTACAGCGCGACCTTCATCGACTGGGTGGCGGGCGGGCAGCTCGATGCCGCCCTCATCAACAAGCCGCGCGCGCGCTTGTCGCTCGACTCGCGCCCGCTGCTCGACGAAGAGATGGTGCTAGCCACCAGCGCCGCGCATGGCCCCGACTTGCCGCATGCAATCGAACTCGCGCAATTGCCCGAACTGGAACTCGTGTTGCCCACCAAACGTCACGGCCTGCGCGGCGTGCTCGACAGCGCCGCGCAACACGAGGACGTGCTGCTCGCGCCGCGCTTCGAGATCGACGTGCTTTCGACGATTCTCAAGCTCGTCGAGCACACGCGCTTTGCGACGATTTTGCCGCGCATCGTCGTCGAGCGCGCCGCGCGGCACGGCACGTTGCGCGCGTACCCGATTCTGGCGCCTCGCATCGTGCGGCACATCGTCTGCGTGAATCATCCGCGCCGCCCGTTGAGCGCGGCGGCGGAAGCACTGATCGCGATCATCGGCGACGAGTTGCACCGCGCGTCGAGCCTGTCGGGCGACGAGCCCTCACACACCATCAAGGAACGATCTTCATGAACGCACGACACTGGATTGCCGGCGAATGGACCGGCACGCCCAACATCGACAGCATCGATCCCGCGACGGGCGAGGCCATCGGCCGGTTCGCCGACGGCGGATCGAGCGAAGCCGATGCCGCCATTGCCGCCGCTCGCCACGCGTTCGATCGCACGACATGGGCGCAAGACGCGCGCTTGCGCCAGGACGTGCTGCTCGGCTGGGCTTCGGCGCTCGAAGCCGAACGCGACATGCTCGCGACGCTGCTCACGCGCGAAAACGGCAAGGCGATCGCGCAATCGCGCGGCGAGATTGCCGGCGCGATATCGGAGGTGCGCTATTACGCGGGGCTCGCGCGCCATATTGCCGGGCACGTGCTCGAACCGGAACCGGGCACGATATCGACGATGCTGCGCGAAGCGGCCGGCGTCGCGGCGATCATCGTGCCTTGGAACGCGCCCGCCGTGCTGCTCGTGCGCTCGCTCGCGCCCGCTCTCGCGGCCGGCTGCACGGCGATCGTCAAACCGGCGGCGCAAACGTCGCTGCTCACGGCCGCGATGTTGCGCTGCTTCGAACACACGGCGTTGCCTGAAGGCGCGGTGAACCTCGTCAACGAACGCGGATACGCGGCCAGCCAGCGGCTCGTCGATTCGCACGGCGTCGACGTGGTGAGCTTCACGGGATCGACGGCGACGGGCAAGAAGATCATGGCGGCCGCTGCCGACAGCATGAAGAAGCTGTCGCTCGAACTTGGCGGCAAGTCATGCTGCGTCGTCTTCGACGATGCCGACATTGCGGCGATAGCGCCGCGTCTCGCGCGCGCCGCGACGATCATCTCCGGGCAGCAATGCACGGCGGCGCGCCGGGTGCTGGTTCATGCGTCGCGCGCCGCGGAGATGCGCGAGCACCTCGCGTCGGCGCTTGCGTCGCTGCGCGTTGGACCGGGCATCGATCCGGCGACGGATATCGGCGCGCTCATCGACGGCACGACGCGCGATGCGGTGGCACGGACGATCGAGCGCGCGTGCGGAACGGCCGAGCGTGTGCTGCTGCGAGGCACTTGCTCGGGGCACGCGTTTCTGTCGCCGACGCTCGTCGAGCATGACGATCCGAAGGCGTTCTTTTGCCAGGACGAGATATTTGGCCCGTTCGTCACGCTGGAGGTCTTTGAGAACGAAATGGAAGCGATCGAGAAAGCCAACGACACGGTCTTCGGTCTCTCGGCGAGCGTATGGACGCACGACGGAGCGCGCGCATTGCGCGTCGCGCGTGCGCTGCGCAACGGCACGGTGTGGATCAACGACCACAACAAGCTTTTCGCCGAAGCCGAAACGGGCGGGTATCGCCAAAGCGGACTGGGTCGGCTGCACGGCTACGATGCGCTGGCGGACTTCACCGAGTTGAAGCACATTTGCATGCCGGCCGGCGTGGCGGAAGGTATCGCGCCGTTGCGGTGAACGGCAGGGAGGCGAGTCAATGGATAGCGTGGATCTCGAAGTCCTGAAAAGCAGCGCGCGATGGCTGGCAGACGGGCATCGCGTGCTGCTGGTGACGGTCGTGAAGACGTGGGGATCGTCACCGCGTCCCGTGGGCGCGATGCTCGCGGTGCGCGCCGATGGGCAGGTGGTCGGGTCGGTGTCGGGCGGATGCATCGAAGACGATCTGATCGATCGCGTGCGGCAGCGAGGCATCGAACAGGAAAGTCCGCAGGTGCTGAAGTACGGCGTCAGCGCGCAGGAGGCGCATCGCTTCGGCCTGCCTTGCGGCGGCACCATTCAGCTCGTGCTGGAGCCGTTGACGCTCGCGAGCGATATCGCCGGGCTGTGTGCAGCGGTGGAGGCAGGCAGGCTCGTCGCGCGCACGCTCGACATGGCGACGGGGGCTGCGCGCCTCGAACCCGCGCAGGCGACGGACGGTCTTCTGTTCGACGGGACGACGCTGCTGAGCATCCATGGGCCCCGTTACCGGATGCTGGTGATCGGCGCGGGACAGTTGTCGCGCTATCTGTGCCGCATCGCGGTGGGGCTCGATTATCAGGTCACGGTATGCGATCCGCGCGAGGAATATACGGACGAGTGGAACGTGCCCGGCACGACCCTCGTTCGCGCCATGCCCGACGACACCGTGATGGACATGAAGCTCGACGAACGCTCTGCGGTGATCGCGCTGACGCACGATCCGAAGCTCGACGATCTCGCGCTGATGGAAGCGCTGAAAACGCCTGCGTTCTACGTGGGTGCGCTCGGTTCGCGTCGCAATAACGCGGCGCGGCGCAAGCGCTTGAAGGAGTTCGATCTCACCGATGAAGAACTCGCGCGCCTGCACGGGCCGGTGGGCATCTACATCGGCAGCCGGACGCCGCCGGAGATCGCCCTGTCGATACTGGCCGAATTGACGGCCGCGAAAAACGGCGTGTCGTTGCCGGAACTGCTGCGGGTCGAAGGCGCCAAGGCGGTCCGGGAGATGGCGGGCAACGCGGTGGGCTGTGACGCCTTGTGAGCGGAACCGATTTCACCACAGGTGCCGTAAGGCGAGCGGTCCATCGCTCAACTGCTGGCGCAGGAAATCGACCGCCACGCGCACCTTCGCCGTGGACGGCCTGCGCTGAGTCCCGTCCAGGTAAGTCAGTCGTTGTCGGCGTCGGGGGTTCCGGTATCGAATCCGGCGGCCTCGCGCAGCGCTTGCAGCATCGCCCGCGCACCCGGTGAGAGCCTGTCCCCGCGCCGTGTGACGATGCCCGCCGGCCCGAGCTTCAGATCGAGCTCGAACGGCAGCGGTTCGAGCGCGCCGGCAATGCAATACGGGCGCACCGGCTCGCGCGCAAGCGGCGCGATCATATCGCTGATCTGCAGCAGACTCGTGATGACAGGCAGCGATGAGCTCTCGACCACATCCGTTGGCAACGCGAGCTGCCGTTCGAGAAAAAGTTGTGTGAACTGATTACGCATCACGTTGCCCTTCGGCGGCAGGATCCACGTTTGCGGCGCCAGTTCGTTCCAACTGAGAGCCTTACGCTTGGCGAGCGGATGGCCAACGCGCGCGAACAGCGCGTGCTGAGCTTCTGCGAGCGGGGCGTAGTGCAGTTCCGCCAGATCGTCCGGATTGCGGATTCGCGCGACGATCATATCCAGCTTGCCTTCCTGCAAACGCTGCACCAGCACCTCGCTGAACTCCATCTCGATGTTGACGCGAATCTGCGGAAAGCGCTTCTTGAGTAGCGCCACGGCCTGCGGCACGAGGTTGGTGGCCGCCGTGACCTCGGTGCCGATCATCGCCTGCCCGGTCAGGCCGGCTTTGAGCGCGGACACTTCGTCGTACGCGTGCTGCAGCTCCGCCAGCACGCTGCGCGCATGGCGGATCAGCACCTCGCCGTACCAGGTGGGCTCGACACCGCGCGGATGGCGTTCGAACAATGGCACACCCATCGTCTCTTCCAGTTCCCGCAGCAACTTGGTCGCCCCGGGTTGGGTCATGTGCGCGGCGTCCGCCGCGCGCAATACCGAGCGATGGGTGTCGAGCTGAACGATCAGGGCCAATTGGCGCGTCTTCAGGCGCGTGGGGTCGAAGCGGCCCGGCGCGATGACCCCCGCGCCGCTGTCCGGATGAAGTGCCGAGCTCACGATGCCGCCTCCATGTATTCCGTATTGATATAGATCTTGCGTTATTTTTCATTATAAAAGCATATCGAACAATCCTACTATGCAGCAGTCGCCCTGCATTTCAAGGCGGGCGGTTTCCCATCATGGGCATCGAGACCGGCTGCATCCAGCATCCGCGCATGCAGCCGCACAGGAGGCGAAGAGGTAATGAACATCCGTACTGCAGACATCCCGCCGGAAGGCATCACCACCGACGAATTCCTCGGCCGCGTCGCCAAGGTCCGCAGCGCGCTCGACAAGGCGGGCCTGGTCGGCCTGCTTGCATTCGGCGATTGCTGGCGTGGCGCGAACATCGGCTACTTCACCGAGTTCCGCCCGCTCGACGGCGTCTCGGACATTGCCAATGCGATCCTGCTGCTGCCGGTGGACGGCGACCCCGTGCTGTTCGTGTCGGATCAATGCTTCGATTACGCGACGAGCGTGACCGCCTTCGAGGTGCGCAGTCTGCGTGAAGTCACGCAACAGGTGCAGGCCTTTTCTGCGCGGCACCGCAGCGGCACGGTCGGCCTCGCTGGCGCCGCCTATATCCCCGCGGACCTGTTGCAGCGCCTGAACGCCGGTCTCGGCGAACTGAAGCTCGAACCGACGATGGTGCTGGCCGAGATCAAGGCGATCAAAAGCGAGCCCGAGGTCGCGCTGATGCGCAAAGCCGCGGCCTTGACCGATTCGGCGATGGCCGCGATTCGCGACGCGCTCGCCGACGGCCGTCCCTACACCGAGCGCGAACTCGCTTTGATCGCCGACCGCGCGATGCTCGCGGGAGGCGCGGACCGGACCGCGTTCGATTCGATGGTGCAATCCGGTCCGCGCTCGGCGTATAACCTGGCGCGCCCCACCGACCGCATCCTGCAACCGGGCGACCTCATCATGACCGACATCGGTGCGCGTTATCGTGGGTACGTGGCCGACGGCGGACGCGGTTTTACCTACGGTCCGGCGAATCCAGAGAAGATGGCGATCGTCGCGGCAGCGGCGCGCGCGGTCGAAGCGGGGCTGGCCGCCGCGCGTCCCGGCATGGCGGCCATGGAGTTGAACGCGGTGATCCAGCAGGCGCTGGTGAAGTCGAACTACGAGCAATACTCGAGCGAAGCGCGCGGCCATGGCACCGGTCACGGCACCGGCATGGACCCGGAAGAAGAAGCGCCGTGGATCGGGCCGGGCAACAGGACCGTGCTGCAGGAAAACATGGTCTTTACGCTGAAGGCGACGATCACGGTGCCGAACGTCGGCGGCCTGCGCACGGAACGTATCGTGCGGTTGACCTCGGGCGGCGTCGAAACGCTCGACCATTTCCCGATGGAACTGCACTGGTGAGCACAGTGAACTGATCGTAACGTGCGGGCGGCCCTGCGCCGCCGACACGCAGCAGTTCAAAACATAGATTCCCAGAGAAGGGAGGAGACGTGAAAACATCGCCCATTTCATCCGGCAACGCGCCGGTTATCGGTCGGTCGGCCGTCAACCGTGTGCTGGTCGCCTCGGTGGTCGGGACCGCTATCGAGTGGTACGACTTTTTTCTCTATGCCACCGCTTCGGCGCTGGTCTTCGCCAAGCTGTTCTTTCCCTCGTTCGATCCGATGGTCGGCACCATCGCGGCGTTCGGAAGTTTTGCGGTCGGCTATCTCGCCCGGCCCTTCGGCGCCGTGTTTTTCGGGCACTTCGGCGATCGCATCGGACGTAAGGCGACGCTCGTCGCGACGCTGACGATCATGGGCGTCGGCACCTTCGTGATCGGCCTGCTGCCGACTTACGCCTCGATCGGCGTCTGGGCGCCGATGCTGCTGGTCGCGATGCGCTTCCTGCAAGGGCTCGGCGTCGGCGGCGAATGGGGCGGGGCGGTGCTGATGGTGGTCGAAACGGCACCGGCCAGAAAACGTGGTTTCTTCGGCGCGTTCCCGCAATTGGGCGTGCCGCTCGGATTGATGCTCTCGACCGCCGTGTTCAAAGCCGTCTCGAGTCTGCCGTCGGAGGCGTTCTACTCTTGGGGATGGCGCCTGCCGTTCCTGCTGAGCGTCGCGCTGATCGCGATCGGCCTGTTCATCCGCCTGCGCGTCATGGAGTCGCCGGTATTCGAACAGATCAAGGCGAGCAGGCAGGTCGTGAAAGCGCCGCTGATCGAATTGCTGCGCCGGCATCCGAAAGACCTCGTGCTGACGATCGGCACGCGCTTCGCGGTCGACATCACCTTCAACGTGATCAACGTGTTCGTGCTGGTGTACGGAACGACGCGGCTCGGCTTGTCGCGCGGACTGCTGCTGAACGCCATCATTGTGGGCTGCGTGGTTGCGCTGTTCACGCTGCCGCTGTTCGGCAAGCTGTCGGACGCTATCGGACGCCGGACCGTCTTCATGCTCGGCGCGGTATTCGTGGCAATCTATGGATTCGCGTTCTTCCCGTTGCTCGACACACGCAATCCGACTTTGATTTTCGTGGCGTACGTCTGCGGCATCGCGTTGAGCCAGGCGTCGGTGTACGGCGTGCAATCGACGTGGTTCGCTGAACTGTTCGGGACCCGGGTGCGTTATACAGGTGCTTCGCTGCCGTATCAAATCGCCGGCATCATCACGTCGGGACCGACGCCATTGATCGCCACCTATCTGTTCGCGACCTTTGGCCACACGTTGCCCATTTCGATCTATATCGCGGTGACAGGATTGCTGAGCCTCGTGTGCGCGTTTTTCCTCGCAGAGACTTTCAAGCGCGATCTGTCCGCGGAGCCGGGAGATGAGGCGGCCGTGGCGCCGGGCGCGCGAGCGTCCGCGCACTCGCCGCATCCTCTGGCGCGGTGAGTGCAAATCGATCCGGTTGCCGTGCCGTCCAGGACCTGGTCATTTTCGGTGCTGGAGCGGGAGCCAGGCGAGGGGGCGGCGTTCGAAGAAGCGCGATGACACCGGCACGACCAGATCTTTGCTTGAATTCCATTGGCCCATAGTGTCAGTTCAGGTGCTAGATATGGCAACTTCATTCTAGTAATACCTCCAGGGGGTAGGCAGCCCCAGCAGGGGCCAGGCGCCACGGCAAGACAGGAGCGCATCCACGTACCCCATCGTCGAGACGCTATCTGGGGGTGGCGACCGTTTGCGGCCCCTTCAAGGACCTTCTCCCAGGACTACCTCGCACTGGGCATTGATATAGCCTTGAATCTCCAGGATCCTGTTTCGGACGTCAGAAGGCTAATCTGGAGAAGCCGCGATGAGTTCTTTTTCCAGCGGATCCGAACGGCACCGAACACCGGTTCGTCATGTCGGAAGCGGCTCTGGAAGATTGCGCGAATGCGTTCGCCGCGTAGGCGGATCTTTCGCGGATCGAAGTTTGGACGGGGGACCCATTGATGGCGCAGGCCGGCACCGGTGCAGCACACGTGTTGCCGACCGCCGTTGCCCGGTGGTTCTCCGAGGAAGCGGACCTCTTGTGGGCGCTCGAGCACTCGATGCACACGGTGCACGTTGGTCTGCGGATCTACGCACTAGGTGCGAGTCAGTTCACAAACTCGGTACGGCAATTGGCTGACCGGATGGGGATCGCACGCGGGGTGATGAGGATTTCACACAGCCGCGCAGATTGATTTCGCTGCAAGGGTGATGATCGAGTTGTGACAAGTGGCTGAATCCCGGCCCAAGCTGGTCAAGCATGAGGAATGGGAATGGACCCCGTCTATACCGTACTGCTAATCGACGATCATGCGCTCTTTCGCAAGAGTGTTGCGCAGCTCATTCAGATGAATCAGGCGTTTCGAGTCGTCGGGGAAGCCTCGTCCGGCCGTGCAGGCGTTGAACTTGCGATTCAGCTCAAGCCCGATCTTGTCCTGGTCGATCTGAGCATGCCGGATATGAGTGGAATCGAAACGCTAGAGTCGCTACGGCAACATGGCGTACAAGCCCGCTTTTTGATACTGACCGTATCGGACAACGAGCGCGATGTCATCGCAGCTTTTCGCGCTGGCGCAAGCGGGTATCTATTGAAGGACATGGAGCCCGAGCAGTTGTGCCTTTGCCTCCAGAAAGCGCTGCAGGGCACGTCCGTGCTCAGCGAAGCGGTGACGGGCAAGCTGTTTGATGCTTTGTCCGCCAGACAGCCTCCTCACGTCAACGGGACGGGCCTCTCGCCACGCGAGTACGAAGTCCTGGAATATCTGGTAAAAGGCCTATGCAACAAGGAAATAGCGCGCAAGCTCGATATCAGCGTGGGAACCGTCAAGGTGCACGTCAAGCACCTGTTGCACAAGCTCGATCTGCATTCGAGGGTTGAGGCCGTCGTCTGGCACCAGGAGCACCATGCGCGCCGCAATCTGTCCCGTGGCTGACATCGCACGTCGATAGCCAGACGGAAAGAACTCGTCCTTCCTTCGCCAGCCGCTGGTACTATGCGAGTGCGGGCCGTTACGCATGGGTCTCCGCATCCGGTTGTCGATAGTCACGTGTAGAGCCGAGCGATGAAAAGCGAAAAAGATTCCGAGTTGTTTGCCAGTGAGTCTGATGAGACTGGCGACGGGAGGTCGATCGAGGCATTCCTTGGGAAGGTCGTCAAGGAGCACCGGACGAATCAGGGACTGACGATTGCCGACCTCGCGGAGCAAAGCGGTCTGTCGCGCAGCATGGTGTCGAAGATCGAGAACGGGCAGGTCTCGACCAGCCTGGACTCTATCGTGAGCCTTGCGCGCGCACTGGGCATATCGATTTCCGCGCTATTCAAGAACTTCGAGCATCGCCAGGGGAATGCGCAGCACGTGAAGTCGGGCACTGGAATGGAGGTAGTGCGGCGCGGTACCACCAAAGGGCACACGTATCATCTGCTCGCCTATGACCAGGGGCCCGTCAAGCTGTTCGAACCGTTCCTCATCACGCTGGACGACGAAGCCGAGGTATTTCCTACTTTCGAGCACCCCGGCACCGAGTTCATCTATATGCTGCAGGGAAAAATGGAATATCGCCATGGCAATCGCAGTTATCTGCTGCAGCCCGGCGACGCACTGACCTTTCAAGGTTCGGTTGCGCATGGCCCCGAACGACTAATCAAATTGCCCATCCGCTTCATTACCGTCATCATCTACGGGCACTCGCCCGACGTGAGTGAATAGCATTTCACCTGCGTTCTGGCATCACGACCTTCCACAAACTGGCGCGCCGGCGGGACGACTGCCTTTCGCGCGCCACGGCATCAACTAGCGCACGGTCGAACTGACAGCGATTGAGCGCTGCGTCGACCGAGCGCACATCGACAAGTTCGACGCCTCGCGCAAATCCGCACCTGCCTGTCGGGGGTGCGCACTCATCCCGCTCTTCGCATTCACGCTATTCAAAAGGCAAGCTTTCGACAGATACGTGTCGCGAGCATAGATGTACCACGGACTCGGGGTGGGGATTGCAGAGCATTTTTGGGGTAGACGGGAGCGATTTTCTGGGTGGTGGGATTACATGCATCGCGATACTCCCCCATGGGTAGAAAAGTCGTACGGGTGTTTCCTGACAAGAAAAAAAGTTGATTCACGTTGACGGTGGCGTTTTATCTGGCTACTGTTGTGCTCAACGACTCTCCACTTCGGTTCGATGCGCACCATGTCCTCCTCCATGCACCGCTTCACGCTTACCCTTTCGTGTCCCGACCGCATCGGGATCGTTTCCGCTGTAAGCACGTTCCTGGCCGAACATCACGCGTGGATCACCGAGGCCACTCATCACGCGGACGAGATCGAAAAGCGCTTTTTCATGCGTCATGAGATTGCAGCGGAGTCGCTGCCATTCGGCATCAACGCGTTTCGCGAGCGCTTTGCCAACATCGCTCGCGAGTATGCGATGGACTGGAAGATCTCCGACAACTCGGTCAAGAAGCGGGTCGTGATACTCGTATCGAAGCTCGAACACTGTCTCTACGATCTGCTCGCGCGCTGGAAGGCGGGTGAGCTGGACATCGAGATTCCGTGCGTGATCTCGAATCACGAGACGTGGCGCAGCTTCGTCGAGTGGCACGGCATTCCGTTTCACTACGTGCCCGTCACCCCCGACAACAAGGCACAGGCGTACGACCAAGTCCAGCGCCTGTTCGACGATGCGCGCGCCGACACGATGGTGCTCGCGCGCTACATGCAGGTTCTGTCTCCGACCCTTTGCTCGGCCTATCCGGGGCGAATCATCAACATCCATCACTCGTTCCTGCCGAGCTTCGTGGGCGCCAAGCCTTATCACCAGGCATACGGGCGCGGCGTGAAGCTCACGGGTGCCACCTGTCACTACGTGACGGAAGAACTGGACCAGGGGCCGATCATCGAGCAGGACGTGATTCGCGTGCGCCATTCGGACCGGCCAGACGATCTCGTGAGGCTTGGCCGCGATATCGAAAAGGCCGTACTGGCGCGGGGCTTACGCTATCACCTCGAGGATCGTGTGCTCGTCCACGGCAACAAGACCATCGTCCTGCGGTAGTTGCTCGGTCATCTTTGGTTGTTCAGGTCGCAGAGTCGCCCCCTTGCGGGGCAACACAAAGGAGTGTGTGTTATGCCATGGCGTCTTGTCCGCTTCGCTCTCTCGAAGAAACACCCCGAACCGAGAATGTTTACCAGACACGACACGTTGCGTCGTTCATATGACGTGGTGATCATCGGCGCTGGAGGCCACGGTCTTGCGTCGGCGTACTACCTTGCGAAGGAGCACGGCATTACGAACGTAGCAGTGCTGGAAAAGGGGTATATCGGTGGAGGTAATACCGGGCGTAACACCACGATCATCCGCTCGAACTATCTGACGCCCGAAGGCGTGAAGTTCTACGACGAGTCCGTGAAACTTTGGCAGGACCTTTCTCAGGACTTCGACCTCAACCTGTTCTATTCGACGCGCGGCCACTACACGCTTGCCCATACCGATTCTGCGATGCGCACGATGCGCTGGCGCGCGGAAGTCAACAAACACTACGGGGTGGATTCGGAAGTCGTCGGGCCGAACGAAGTCAAGAAAGCCGCGCCGATGATCGATATTTCATGCGGGGGTGTCGCGCCGATCATGGGAGCGCTGTATCACGCGCCAGGCGCCGTCGCGCGGCATGATGCCGTGGCTTGGGGTTACGGGCGCGGGGCGGATCAGCGAGGCGTCGAGATTCATCAGCAAACCGAGGTGCTCGGCATCGACGTGGTGGGGGGCAAGGTCAAAGGGGTGAAGACCTCGCGCGGCTACATCTCGACGAACAAGGTGCTGTGCGCCGTCGCGGGCTCGACCCCTCGCATGACGGACATGGTAGGCGTGCGCACGCCCATCTTCATCCATCCGCTTCAGGCGATGGTGAGCGAGCCGCTCAAGCCCTGGCTCGATCCGATCCTCGTGTCCGGCAGCCTGCATGTCTACATCAGCCAGTCGGCGCGCGGGGAACTCGTGATGGGTGCGTCGCTCGATCCGTACGAGCTGCATTCGACCCGCTCCACGCTGGATTTCGTGGAAGGCCTCACTGCCCACATGCTCGAAATGTTCCCGTTCCTGTCGCACGCGAAGGTGATGCGGCAATGGGCGGGGATGGCCGACATGACGCCTGACTTTGCGCCCATCATGGGCAAGACTCCCGTTGAGGGCTTCTACCTCGATGCGGGATGGGGCACCTGGGGCTTCAAGGCCACGCCCGTATGCGGCAAGACGATGTCGTACACGGTGGCGAACGACACCAGCCACCCGCTGATCGAGGGTTTCTCGCTTGACCGGTTCCGCCGCTTCTCGCTGACGGGCGAAAAGGGTGCGGCATCCGTTGGCCACTGACCTGGAGAAGACGATGAAGATCATGACCTGTCCGGTTAATGGTGCGCGCCCGATGTCGGAGTTTACATACTGGGGCGAGATACGGCCGATGCCAGACCCGCTGGTCGCGGACGATGCGCAATGGGCCGACTACGTGTTCTGCCGCAACGGCGCTGCGGGCGTGAAGCAGGAGTGGTGGTGCCACACCTCGAGCAACACGTGGTTCATTGCCGAGCGCGATACTGCGAAAGATCTCGTGCTGCGTACTTACCTTGCCGGCGCGGAGGCCTGAATGCGTCTCACACCTCATCGCGGCGAATGGATCACACGCAATACGCACATCGGCTTCTCGTACGAAGGCAAGCACTATAGCGGCCTTACAGGAGATACGATCACGAGCGCACTGTGGGCATCCGGCGTGCACGTGCTCGGCCGCAGCTTCAAATACCACCGGCCACGCGGCGTGCTTTCGCTCGCCAATCACGATGTCAACGTGATGCTTCAGGACGGCGCGAGATTGAATGTGCGCGCAGATGTGACGGCCCTGACGCAGGGCAACTGGCATTCGGTCAACACGTTCGGCGGCGTGGACGCGGATCGAGGGCGCGTCATTGGCAAGCTCGCCGCGTTCCTCCCCGTCGGCTTCTACTACAAGGCGTTCCACAGCAAGCGCTGGTTTCCGCGTTGGGAACGCATGTTTCGCGCGATGACGGGCCTTGGTACCGTCGACTTCAACGCGCCGCATATTCGCACACCGAAACGCTATGGCTTCTGTGACGTCCTCGTGATCGGCGCGGGCCCGTCGGGTCTTTCGGCGGCGCTCGCTGCGGCTCAACAGGGCGCCGACGTCGTCATCGTCGACGAGAACGCGCGCATCGGCGGCAGCGGCGGCTATCAACTGGGTGGCGACGAGAAGCGATTCGAGCGGACCCGTGAGCTGGAGACGGCGGCGCTTGGACACCCGCGCATCCGCGTGATGACGGAAACGCTCGCGGCGGCGTATTACGCTGACCTGTGGGTGCCTCTTGTGGAGCCGACCCGCATTACGAAGATGCGCGCGAAAGCGGTGATCGTCGCGAGCGGTGCATTCGAGCAGCCGGCAGTATTTCGCAACAACGACCTGCCCGGTGTGATGCTGGCTTCGGCGGCGCAGCGACTCGCGTATCGCTACAGCGTCGCGCCCGGGAAACGGGCCGTGGTGCTCACGGCCAACGCCGATGGCTATCGCGCGGCACTGGACATGCTCGCTCGCGGCATCCCGGTCGCTGCGGTCGTGGACCTGCGCGCATCGCACAAATGCCAGGAGCTCGAACGCGTTCTGAGAGCGAAGGGTGTCGACGTGCTGATGTCGAGCTGTGTCGTCGAGGCCGTGCCGGACGCCAAGGGCAGCCAGTTGACGGGCGTACGCGTCGGCGCGTTCTCGGCGGAAGACGGTTTGCGCGCCTCGACGGTCGCGACGCGCCTGATCGAATGCGACACGTTGCTCATGAGCGTGGGCTGGGCGCCCGCGGCGAACCTTCTGTACCAGGCCAACACGAAGATGCGCTTCGACCATGACGTCGAGCAGTTCGTGCCGGAGCAGTTGCCGCCCGGTGTCTTCGCGTGCGGCCGTGTCAATGGCGTCTATACGTTCGAGAGCAAGATGCTGGACGGCGCGCGCGCCGGCATTCAGGCGGCGGCGCGCAGCGGCTTCTGCGATGTGAAGACGGCGAGCGCGACCGGGTCGCGTCTCGCGGAGCAGGAATCGCCTTCTCATCCCTGGCCGATCGTGGGCCATGATTCCGGCAAGAACTTCGTGGATTTCGACGAGGACCTGCAACTGAAGGACTTCGCGAATGCGGTTCAGGAGGGTTTCGACAACATCGAACTGTTGAAGCGCTTCTCGACAAACGGCATGGGGCCGAGCCAGGGCAAGCACTCGAACATGAACGGCCTGCGCATCCTTGCACGGCTCACCGGCAAAAAGCCGCAGGAAGTCGGCACGACCACGGCGCGGCCGTTCTTCCATCCGGTGCCGATGTCGCATCTCGCCGGCCGTGGTTTCAATCCCGAGCGGCGCACGCCGCTGCACGCGCAGCATCAGTCGCTCAATGCAGTCTGGATGGCGGCAGGGGTCTGGCAGCGGCCGGAGTATTACGCGGTCCCGGGCAAGGCGCGCGGGGCATGCATCGAGGAAGAGGCGCTCGCGGTGCGCAATGGCGTGGGCGTCATCGACGTGGGCACGCTCGGCAAGATCGAGGTGCGCGGGCCGCAGGCCGCCGAATTTCTGGAACGCGTGTACGTGTCGAAGTACGCAGGCCTGAAGCCCGGCATGACGCGCTATGCGGTGATGTGCGACGAATCGGGTGTGGTGATCGACGACGGGGTGATCGCGCGTCTCGCGGATGATCACTTTTACTTCACGACGACGACCTCGGGCGCTGCCGCCATCTATCGCGAGCTGTCGCGGCTCAACACCATCTGGCAACTCGATTGCGGCATCGTCAACGTCACGGGCGCGTTTGCGGCGGTCAATCTCGCCGGCCCGGCGTCGCGTGCGGTGCTGGCCAGGCTCGTCGATCTGGATCTGTCGTCCGCCGCGTTTCCGTATCTCGGTGTGCGCGTGACGGGCATCGCGCTCGATCAGCATCGCGTGCCAGCACGGCTCATGCGGGTCGGCTTCGTCGGCGAATGGGGCTACGAAATCCACATTCCCGCCGAGTACGGCGCAGCGCTCTGGCGCACGCTTCTCGAAGCCGGCAAGGAACACGCCATTCGTGCATTCGGTGTCGAAGCTCAGCGTCTGTTGCGGCTGGAGAAGGGCCACGTGATCGTCAGCCAGGACACCGATGGTCTGACGACGCCGCGCGACGCGGGCATGGAATGGGCCGTGAAGATGGACAAGCCGTTCTTCGTCGGCAAGCGCAGCCTGCAGATCATCGACAGGGCGCCGGCCAAACAGCGCCTCGTCGGCTTTGCTTTGGACGCGGGTCAACGCGAAACCGGGCTGCGCGAGTGTCATCTCGTGATCGATCGCGGCGAGATTGCGGGGCGCGTGACGAGCGTCGCATGGAGCGCAACCCTGAAAAAGACGATCGGTCTCGCGTTCGTGCGGCCGGACCAGACCGAGCCCGGCACGCGCATCAGCTTCCGTTTGACGGATGGCCGGATGGTTCCCGCAACGGTCGTTTCCACACCGTTCTACGACCCGGAGAACGAACGTCAGAAGGACAGCGTCACGACCGAAACCGCTTCGCCGAAAAAGGAGACCGCATGAACGCGCCACTTCGAATGAGCCCGGTCAGCGATGCACGCAAGCCGGCGAGCCTGCGATGGAGCGTGCGCGACGACATGCGCGTCGTCGAGCAGATCGATGACGCAGACAGCGCACGGGCACAGACGCTCGGGATTGCCGACGTTTCGTACCTTGCCCGCACCGGCTTCAAGGGCAATGGCGTGGCCGCCTGGCTACAGGCACAGGGCATTCCCGTGCCGGCGCAGCCCAATAGCTGGGCGCCGCTCGCCGCCGGTGGCGTGGTGTTGCGGCTGGGCCTCGCCGAGTATCTGATCGAAGACGGAGTCATTCAAGGCAGCTCGGTGCGGATGTCGCATCTCGACACGCCCGTGCACGTGTATCCCGTGCTGCATCAGGATGTCGCGCTCGTGCTGTGCGGCGAAGCGGTGCACGAGTTGTTGCTGCAAACCTGCAATGTCAACTTCCGCGCGCTCGATCTGGCGGCCCGGCCAGTCGTGCTGACCTCGATGGCGGGAGTCGCCGTCACCGTCATGCCAGGCGCCCGGGCAGGCAAGCCTTACTACCGGATCTGGGCCGACGGAACGTACGGGCTGTATCTGTGGGAAACCTTCTCGGGCATCGCTGCCGAGCTTGGCGGCGGCCCGGTCGGGATCGCCGCGATTACGGATATCGATCAGTCGCCGCCCCGGTAGTGAGCACGTGGTCGACGCGGGCGCGAACACGGGCCAGCGTTCTCCGAAACCCCTGGACTTATTACGTTTGAGGACATTCACATGACCCCCGAATTCGCCCGCAAGTTTCTAGCAGAAAACGAGATAAAGTACATCCTCGCCCAGTTTGTCGACATCCACGGAGTGGCGAAGACGAAGTCCGTGCCCGCCGCTCACCTGGACAGCATTCTGACGGCAGGCGCCGGTTTCGCAGGCTTCGCAGTGTGGGGGCTCGGTATCGATCCGCAGGGGCCTGACTTCATGGCCGTCGGCGACATCGACACGTTGCAACTCGTGCCATGGCAGCCGGGCTACGCCCGCATCGTGTGCGATGGACATGTCAAGCGCGAACCCTGGCCGTTCGAAAGCCGCGTGACGCTCAAGAAGCAGGTGCGGCGTCTCGAAGAACGGGGCTGGATTTTGAACACGGGCCTCGAGCCCGAGTTCTCCCTGCTGCGCAAGGGCCCCGACGGCGCGATCGTGCCATGCGATCACACCGACGCGTTGCCCAAACCCTGCTATGACTACAAGGGGCTCTCGCGCTCGCGCGAGTTCCTCGAACGCCTGACGGATGCGCTCATCAAGGCAGGCATCGATGTCTATCAGATCGACCACGAAGACGCCAACGGCCAGTTCGAGATCAACTACACGTACACGGATTGCCTGAAGTCCTGCGATCACTACGTCTTCTTCAAGATGGCGGCCGCGGAGATCGCGAACGAACTCGGCCTGATCTGTTCGTTCATGCCGAAGCCCTTCGCGAACCGGCCCGGCAACGGCATGCATATGCATATGTCGATTTCGGACGGAAAGAAAAACCTCTTCGCCGACGACCACGACGAGAACGGTCTTGGCCTTTCGAAGCTCGCGTATCACTGGACGGCGGGCATTCTCAAGCATGCCGCGGCGCTCACGGCGATCTGCGCCCCGACGGTCAATTCATACAAGCGTCTTGTCGTGGGCCGTTCCTTGACTGGCGCGACATGGGCACCCGCCTACGTGAGCTATGGCGACAACAATCGTTCGTCGATGGTGCGTATTCCGGGCGGCCGGATCGAACTGCGCCTGCCCGACGCCGCCTGCAACGCATATCTCGCGACGGCCGCCGTGATCGCGGCCGGGCTCGATGGCGTCGAGAACCGTCTGGAGCCAGGCAAGCCGTGCAATGCCAATCTCTACGAAATGTCCCCGCAGGAACTCAATGAGCACGGCATCAGCATCCTGCCGCAGAACCTCTCGGCCGCGCTGCAGGCACTGGAGCGCGATGAAGTGATGCTCGAAGCGCTGGGACCGGCGGGCGGGGAATTCCTGCGTCTGAAGAACATGGAATGGATCGAGTACATGCGCCATGTGTCGGACTGGGAACAGAAGACGTACCTCGAATTTTTCTGACCAAAAACCAGGACAGTTTGTCGATTTGAATGTGATCGCGAGGAGAAAACGATGTGCGGAATTGTAGGATTACTTGTTAAAAAGCCCGAGCTGCGGGGCCGGCTCGGAGAATTGATGGTGCCGATGTTGCTGGGCATGACGGAGCGGGGGCCCGATTCGGCAGGGTTGGCCGTGTTCACGGAGCCCACTGCGGATGGCGTGCGCAAGATCAGCCTCTACTCGGGCCTCACCGATGAGGGCGCCGACTTCAACTGGCAGGGGCTCGCGCATGAGTTGAACGAGCATCTCGGCGCGAAGGCGTCGGTGCATGCGAAGGACAATCACGCGATCCTGAGCGTCGCCATCGATCCCGAGACGGTCAAGCACTGGATCCGCGAAACACATCCCCGGCTGCATGTGCTGTCGACCGGCCGCATGATCGACCTGTACAAGGACACGGGCACGCCCGGCATGGTCGCAGACCGCTACGCGTTCAGCGCGCTGACGGGCACGCATCTGGTCGGCCATACGCGTATGGCGACGGAGTCGGCCGTGACGCCCGATCGGGCACACCCGTTCACGGCTGGCGAAGACTTTTGCCTCGTGCACAACGGCTCGCTGTCGAACCCCAACGGCGTACGGCGCATGCTCGAACCGCATGGCATTCGCTTCGACACGGACAACGACACGGAAGCAGCATGCCGTTTTCTCGAATACCGGCTGCGTGAGGGCGACGATCTCGAAACCGCCTTGCAAAAGGGCTTCGAGCAGCTCGACGGTTTCTACACGTTCCTGATGGGCACGCCGGACAAGCTCGCGCTGATCCGCGATCCGTTCGCGTGCAAGCCGGCCGTCGTGGCCGAGACGGACGACTTCGTCGCCATTGCTTCGGAGTTCCGCTCGCTCGCGCACCTTCCCGACATCAAGCACGCGCGTGTTTTCGAACCGGCCCCAGAGGAGATGTACGTATGGACAGTGTGAACTTCGACCTGGCGTCCGCCTCGGTGACCGACGTGAATGGCTTCCTGCATCGCGAGGCCGCGCAAGCGGGCACGCGCAAGGTGTTCATCTCCAATCCCGATGGTGCGCACAACATCGCCGTGGGACTCGATTTGCCCATCGAGGTGGAGATCGACGGCCACGCGGGCTACTACGCCGCCGGCATGAACAAGGAAGCGAAAGTGACGATCTCGGGTAGCGCCAGTACGGGTGTGGCCGAGAACATGATGAGCGGGCGCGTGCACGTGAAGGGCTTCGCCTCCAATGCGGCGGGTGCATCCGCGCACGGCGGTCTGCTCGTCATCGAAGGCGATGCGGGCTTGCGTTGCGGCATCTCGCTCAAAGGGGCGGACATCGTCGTGAGGGGATCGGTTGGGAGCTTTTCGGCGTTCATGGCGCAGGCCGGCCGGATCGTGATCTGCGGCGATGCGGGTGATGCGCTGGGCGACTCGTTGTACGAGGCGGTGATCTACGTGCGCGGCAAGGTCAAGTCGCTGGGTGCGGATGCGCGTGAAGAGCCGATGCAAGGCGCCGACGTGGAAGCCGTTGCACAGCTGTTGCGCGCAGCCGGCCCGGCATTCGCCGAGTTCGACCCCAAGGAATTCAGACGCGTAGCATCGGCTCGCTCGCTGTACCACTGGAATGCCGACGCGAATCAGGAATATTGAACCAGGGACCCCGCCATGGAAATCAAGCCCGTACACATGAAACACATCGCCACTGAAGAGTCCTGGGGCTTCGACCGCAAGACGATCGACTATATCCAGAACGCCGCGGCACACGGACTGTATGAGATCCGTGGCCTGGGGGCGAAGCGGCGCGTGCCGCACTTCGACGACCTGCTGTTTCTCGGTGCATCGCTGTCGCGCTATCCGCTGGAGGGATACCGCGAGAAGTGCGTGACGAAGACGGTGCTCGGCACACGCTTCGCCAAAAAGCCGATCGAACTCGCGATTCCCATCACGGTTGCGGGCATGAGTTTCGGTGCGCTGTCGGCCAATGTGAAGGAGTCGCTCGGCCGTGCGGCCACGGAGATGGGCACCTCGACGACGACCGGCGACGGCGGTATGACACAAGAAGAGCGGATGTCGTCGAAAACGCTCGTCTATCAGTGCCTGCCGTCGCGCTACGGCTTCAATCCCGACGACGTGCGCAAGGCGGACGCCATCGAGGTCGTGATCGGACAAGGCGCGAAGCCGGGTGGCGGCGGCATGCTGCTCGGCCAGAAGATCTCGCCGCGTGTCGCGAAGATGCGCACGCTGCCCGAGGGTATCGACCAGCGCTCGGCATCGCGCCATCCGGACTGGACGGGCCCCGACGATCTGCAGATCAAGATCCTCGAACTGCGCGAAATGACGGATTGGGAGAAGCCCATCTACGTGAAGGTTGGCGCGACGCGCACGTTCAATGACGTCAAGCTTGCGGTGCATGCCGGCGCGGACGTGATCGTCGTCGACGGCATGCAGGGCGGTACGGCGGCCACGCAAACCTGCTTCATCGAAAACGTCGGCATTCCGACGCTTGCCGCCCTGCGCCAAGCCGTTGACGCACTCGAAGACCTCAACATGAAGGGGCAGGTGCAGCTCATCATCTCCGGGGGCATCCGCAGCGGCGCCGACATTGCGAAGGCGCTGGCGATGGGCGCCGACGCCGTTGCGATCGGTCAGGGGGTGCTGGTGTCGCTCGGCTGCAATAGCGCTTCGTACGTCGAGGACGGCCACCATGTCAACGCGCTCGACGACTATGCGCGACTCGGCACGGCGCCTGGTTTCTGCCACCATTGCCACACGGGCAAGTGTCCCGTGGGCATCACGACGCAGGACTCCGTGTTGCAGGAGCGGCTGAAACCCGATGTCGGCGCGAAGCGTTTGAAGAACTATCTGAAGACGCTGAACATGGAGCTGACGACGATCGCGCGAGCGTGCGGCAAGCAGAACGTGCATCACCTGGAGCTGGAGGACCTCGTGGCGCTCACGGTCGAAGCAGCGGCGATGGCCCGCGTGCCGCTTGCCGGGACCAACTGGATCCCCGGCGTGAACGGCGCACGATGACGGCGCAACTGATCGACGGCCGCCACCTCGCGCGACGTCTGCGCACGCGCTTTCGCGAGCGCGTGGCGGCCTTGTCCGTGCGAGGTGTCGTGCCCGGTCTCGCGGTGGTGCTGGTCGGCGACAACGCCGCGTCCGAGCTGTACGTGGCGAACAAGGTGAAGGCGTGCGCGGAATGCGGTGTACGTTCGTTCATGCATCGCTTTCACGCGGACTGCCGCGAGGCGGAACTGCTCGACCGAATTGCCGCCCTCAACGTCGAGCGCAGCACGCACGGCATTCTCGTGCAACTGCCGTTGCCGCCGCAGATCAACGTGCGGCGCGTGCTGGAAGGCATCGTGGTCGACAAGGACGTCGACGGTTTTCATCTGTACAACGTCGGCGCGCTGGTGGTGGGCAACTCGATCTTTCCGCCTTGTACGCCGTACGGGGTCCAGCTTCTGCTCGAGACGACGGGAATCGATGTGGCGGGGAAAAACGTCGTGGTAGTAGGCGCGAGCAATATCGTCGGCAAGCCGATGGCGTTGATGTTGCTGCAGAAGGAAGCGACCGTCACCGTTTGCCACGTGAAGACGCGGGACCTCGCACAGCACACGATACACGCCGATATTCTTGTCGTTGCGGCGGGCAAGCCCGGGCTCATCAAGGCCGAGATGGTGAAGGAGGGTGCGATCGTCATCGACGTCGGGATCAACCGAATGCAGGACGGGCGCATCGTCGGCGATGTGGACTTCGAGCCCGTGCGCGAGCGGGCGGCATGGATCACGCCGGTGCCGGGCGGCGTGGGTCCGATGACGGTCACGATGCTGATCGAGAACACGCTGCGCTCCGCCGAACGGTTTGCGGACGGCCAGGCGTTTCACCCGCCGCAGCCGTTCTGGCAGGTGCCGGCAAATTAGGCGGCAAATTATTCTGCTTCATCCAGTGTGTTTCGGGCGTCTACGGACGCCCTTTTTGTTTGCCTCGGCCCACGCTCCTGGATCGCTAACGGCTGCTGTCATTGCCGATCGCGCTGGCCGTCGCGAGCAGCGCCTCGGCCATCCGGATGCTGGCGGCATCGATCAGGCGGCCATCCAGCGATACCGCGCCTTTGCCTTCCTGTGCGGCTTGTGCCATGGCGTCCATGATGCGGCGCGCCTTCGTCACTTCCGCTTCGGCGGGCGTGAACACCTGGTTCGCGTGTTCGATCTGCGACGGATGAATGGCCCATTTGCCTTCGTAGCCGAGCACGGCGGCGCGGCGGGCTGCTGCTATGTAGCCATCGGGGTCGCTGAAGTCGCCGAACGGTCCATCGATGGGACGCAGACCGTACGCGCGGCAGGCGACCATCATCCGCGTTTGTGCGCCATGCCACTGATCGCCCCAGAAGTAGTCGCGTTCGCCGCGCTCATTCTTGTCCGCGAGCACGCCGTAATCGCGATTCACGCCGCCGATCACCGTCGTGCGCGCGCGCGTCGAGGCCGCATAGTCCGCGACGCCGAACGACATGGCTTCGAGCCGCCGGCTCGACTGAGCGATGCTCTCGACGTTCGCCATGCCGAGCGCGGTTTCGATCAGCACCTCGAAGCCGATCCGTCGTGTGCGATTGCGTGCCGTTTCGATCTGCGTGACGAGCATGTCGACGGCGTACACGTCGGCAGCCACGCCGACTTTGGGGATCAGGATCATGTCGAGGCGCGGGCATGCCTCGACGATATCGACGACATCGCGATACATGTAATGCGTGTCGAGTCCGTTGATGCGGACCATCATCGTCTTGTTTCCCCAGTCGATGTCGTGGAGTCCTTCGATGATGTTCTTGCGTGCCTGCTCCTTGTCGTCCGGCGCGACGGCATCTTCGCAGTCGAGGAAGACGATGTCCGCGGCCGAACGTGCGGCCTTTTCGAACATCGCGGTGTTCGAACCGGGGACGGCTAACTCGGAACGGTGCAACCGTGCTTTGGCCTGCTCGATGACAGTGAAACTCATGGTGAAATCTCCTGGGTTGTTGAATAGGCGAGCCGCGGACCGGCGCAAGGGCGCTCAGCCCGTCGCGCCGAAGCCTGACGCAATGCAGTTGATGGAAAGCAGCAGGGGCACCTGATAGGCCCGGCGCTGCCGTTCGGTCTCCGCCGTGCGGTAGAGGCGCAGCAGTTCGATTTGTTGCCGGCTGATGAGGTCGATGGCGGGCACGCGCCGCTGCAGGCGGGCGCTGAACTTCGGAAAGCGCGTGCCCAGGCCGGCCGAACCCGTGACGGCCTGCACCATCTTCACGGTGAGCCGGTATTCGGCTTCGACTTGTGAAAAGATCGTGTCGCGGATGTGGGCATCCTGCACGAGGCTCGCGTATTCGCGCGCGATAGTCAGGTTCACCTGTGCCAGCGTTTTCTCGACTTCATCGATGACGAGCCGGAACACCCGTGACTCGTCGAACATCCGCCGCAGCAGCTCGGCGCCGCGCTCCTGGCGTACCGCGAGAAAGCCCTCTATCGCGCTGCCGACGCCGTACCAGCCAGTGAGCGCATGCCGGTTCTGCGCCCATGCGAACACCCACGGAATCGCACGCAGATCCTCGAGGCTCTTTGCGCCAAACCGGCGGGCAGGGCGCGAGCCCATGTTGAGCATCGACAGTTCTTCGAGCGGACTGGCGGCCTGGAAATACGCAAGCATGCCAGGCTGTTCGATGAACTTCACGTACGCTGCCCGCGACGCGCCGCTGAGCGCTTCCATCGCCTCGTCGAATTCGCCCTTGGGCAACAATGCGTCCTCCCGCTCGGACTTCAGCGTATGTTCAAGTACGCTCGATGCAAGCAATTCGACGTGATACTGCGCCGTGCCGCGATTCGCATATTTGAACGAGACCACTTCACCCTGTTCGGTGACGCGAAAACGTCCATTGACCGAACCGGCGGGCAGCGCGGCGATGGCGCGGCCAGCGGGAACGCCGCCGCGGCTCACCGATCCACCGCGTCCATGAAAAAACGCGATCGTGACGCCAAGCTCGTCGCCAAGCCGCTTGAGCTTCGTTTGCGCCTTCGACAGTTCCCAGTTGCTGGCGAGAAAGCCGCCATCCTTGTTTGAATCGGAGTAGCCGATCATGACTTCCTGCACGCCGCCTTGCGCGCGTATGCTGCGACGGACCATCGGCACAGCCAGCAACTCGCGCAGTATCTCGGGTGCCCGGCGCAGGTCGTCGATGGTTTCGAGCAGGGGCACGACGGGCAACGTGCAGCTCTCGGTGCCGAGCGAGTCGGAAAAGAGGCCGGCTTCTTTTGCCAGCAGATAGACGCCGAGCACGTCGCTCGCTCGATGCGTCATGCTCAGAATGAACGCGCCGAACGCATGACGGTCCACCCGTTGACGCATTTCGAGCACCGTACGGAACATCTGCAGTGTCTGCGCTTCGTCGGGCGGCAGTGATTCGAAACGGCGGGTTCTTTGCGCTTCGCTCTCCAAGGGCTTTCCCAGTTCGCCGATCAGCCATGCTTTCCATTCGGGCGAGTCGCTCGCGGGCGGTTCGCCCGCGGTCCCGCATGTCGCGCGCCACAGCGCGCGCAGCGTTTCCCCGATGACCGTTGTGTTCTGGCGCAGGTCGAGTTGCACGGTGCTGAAGCGAAACGTCTCGACTTCATGACGCAGCGGCCGCACGAGCATCCGTGCGAGCTGCTGGCCTTGTGTCGCGAGCAGCGCCTGCTCGATCACGAGCAGATCGGCCGCCAGATCATCCGCGCTCGCGTATGCGCCCGCAACCGGCGAAGCGTGGCTCGCCTGATTGATGTCGACGAGCGTCGCATCGAGGCGGCGCAGGATGCAGGTCAGGTATTGCCGGAACAATTCCCCCGGATTGCGCGATGCGATCGGCCCGGGTTCGCCGCTGCGCGTCAGCGCGCGAGCCAACGCTGCGTGGAAACTGTCCGGTACGGGCAGCGCTTCGGACGTGATGCTGAGCATCTGCGTCAACTCGACGAGACGTAGCCGGTATCGCTTGAGAGACGCGGCCCGGTGCTCGTGCAAGGTGGCGCGTGTGACGCAGTCATCGACGAATGGATTGCCGTCGCGGTCTCCGCCTATCCACGAGCCGAACTGGAAAAAGCGCGGCATGTCGAATCGCTCGCCCGGATAACAACGCTCGAGCGCGCTCTGCAGCTTGTCGATGAGTTGCGGCACGGCTTCGAAAAGCGTTTCGCCGAAGAAGTGCAGTCCCCATGCGACTTCCTGCGCAACGGTGGGCTTTTCAAGCCGCAATTCACCGCTCATCCACAAGAGTTCGATGTCGTTGCGGAGCGCGAGGACGAGCGTGTAGCGCTCTCGCGGCGTCCAGCGCGGGGATTCGAGTTCCATTAGACGCCGGTAGACGCGCCGGTGGCTTTCGAGCACGGTGACTCGCTTCGCTTCGGTCGGGTGAGCCGTCAGCACCGGCCGCACCTTCAGATGGCTCAGCGCGTGGCGAACTGCGGCGGCGGGGACGCCGGCGCCGGCGACTTCGGCGATGACCCGTGCAAACGAGTCAGGCAGCCGGTCGTAGCCGCCTTCGATCTCGATCTCGCGGCGCCGGCGCATGGCGGTGCTCTGCTCGGCGATGCTGAGCAACTGGAACCACATGCCCTGGGCCTGCAGCATGCGTCGCAGGACGACGCGCGCGGTGCGATCGTTCATCCGTTCGTGCATCAGTTCGCTCATCGACTCGTGTGCGGACTCGCCGCGCAACGAACGTTCCACCTCGGGCTGATGGGCGCGCGCGACGTCGCACAACAGTTGCGACAGGAGGTCGATCACTGCGTGCTCATAGTTCTCCGCGCTGAGCGTGGGCAAGGACGCCGAGGCCGCTGCGAGCTTGTGCAGCCCGTCGTCGGCGGTGTGTCCGAGCGCATGGAGGGGGCGCACAGTCTCGACGCGCGGCGGGTCGGACTGTGTGTCTGTGCCATAGCCCCAGTCAGGCAACGCGGCGCGTGACATTTTGTTCGAGCACAGAGGCAACCGTGAAACCCAGGTCGGACGCGCTGGGCGCAACCGCGAGACCGTAGGACTGCATGATTTGCGCTTTTTCGGCCGCGCTGTCGCCCGCTGCCGAGATGATGGCGCCCGCATGTCCCATGCGCCGTCCTTTGGGCGCGGTCAAGCCCGCTACATAGCCGACGACAGGTTTGGTCATATGCTCGCTGACCCACCTGGCCGCTTCGGCCTCTTGCGGCCCGCCGATTTCCCCGATCATCACGACAGCCTCGGTTTCGGGATCCTGCTCGAACAATTTCAGGTGGTCGAGAAACGAGCTGCCGTTGATCGGGTCGCCGCCGATGCCCACGCTCGTGGTGACGCCGAGGCCGAGCGCATTGAGTTGCGCAGCGGCTTCATAACCGAGCGTGCCCGAGCGCGAGACGATGCCGACATTGCCGCGGCGGTAGATATGGCCGGGCATGATGCCGAGCATCGCGCGTCCCGCGCTGATGATGCCCGCGCAGTTCGGACCGACCACCAAGGTTCGGGTCTCCTTCGGATAGCGAAGGAGATAGCGCTTCACGCGCATCATGTCCTGCGCCGGAATGCCGTCCGTGATCACACAGACGAGTTTCAGGCCCGCGTCGGCGGCTTCCATGATGGCGTCGCCGCAGTAAGGGGGCGGCACGAACACGAGGCTCGCAGTTGCGCCTGTTTCGCTTACGGCGTTTTTCACGGTGTCGAACACGGGTCGCTCGAGGTGATGCTTTCCTCCCTTGCCGGGAGTCACGCCGCCGACCACGTTCGTCCCATAGGCGATCATCTCTTTCGCGTGGAATGAGGCCTTGTCACCTGTAAATCCCTGTACGATGACGCGAGTGGTTTCGTCGATCAGGATGCTCATGTCGGTAGTCCTTATCTGTGGTTGGCCGCGCGGCGCGCACGATGCGCTTTCGAGGCCTCGACGGCCTTTTGCGCCGCTTCCAGCAGCGAATCTGCTGTGATGATTGGCAGGCCGCTGTCCTTGATGATGCGTCGCCCCGCCTCGACGTTGGTCCCCGCGAGGCGTACCACGAGAGGCACCGTCAGCCCCCGGGCCACCCGTACGACGCCCTCGGCGACCCAGTCGCAACGATTGATGCCGGCGAAGATGTTGACGAGCACGGCCGACACGTTGCCGTCCGAGAGCACGAGGCGAAACGCGGCCGCCACGCGCTCGGGCGATGCGCCGCCGCCGACGTCGAGAAAGTTGGCGGGCTCGCCCCCGGCATATTTGATCGTGTCCATGGTGGCCATCGCGAGCCCGGCGCCGTTGATGATGCAGCCGATATCGCCGTCGAGCCCAACATAGTTCAGGCCAAACTGAGCGGCCTCGGCCTCACGGGGATCCTCCTGCGTCGGGTCGCGCATCTCCGAGACGTGCGGATGCCGAAACAGGCCGTTGTCGTCGAACGATATCTTTGCGTCGAGGGCAATGACGCGATCGTCATCGGTCACGACGAGCGGATTGATTTCGACCATCGTCGCATCGAGGTCACGAAACGCCCGGTATGCGCCCATGATCGCGGACACCGCGCGGCTCACCTGCTTGATGTTCAGGCCGAGTCCGAAGGCGAGTTCGCGCGCCTGGAATGGCTGCAAGCCGACGGCGGGCTCGACGACTGTCTGGAGCACGGCTTCCGGGTTCGTGTGCACGACCTCTTCGATATCCATGCCACCGTGGGCGGAAACGATGACGCGCACACGTTCGGCTTTGCGGTCCAGCACGATACCGAGATAGATTTCCCTTTCGAATCTCTCCGCGACCTCGATGTAGACACGCTCGACGATCTTGCCATCCGGTCCCGTCTGCGCCGTCACGAGGCGCTTGCCGAAGAGACCCGTGGCCGCTTCATGCACGTCGTGGTAGGTCTCGCATAGCTTGATCCCCCCCGCCTTGCCGCGCGCGCCAGAGTGGACCTGAGCCTTGACGGCCCAATGCCAGCCGCCGAGTTCCGTCGCGCAGTACACGGCCTGGTCAGGTGTGTAGGCGACCGCGCCGCGCTGGATCGGCACGCCGAACCCAGCCAGCAGGTCCTTGGCCTGATATTCGTGAATGTCCATATCGGTGTCTCCGGTGGTTTGCGTCGTTTGCGTTGCGAGGTTATGCGTGGTCCCGTGGCGCTCAGACCACGAGGTTGCGGGGCTCGCCGCGCGCGAATGCCTCGATGTTCTCGATCAGCTGGTCCGCGAGGAACTGCATGGCATTGCCGGAAGCCCAGGCGACGTGCGGGGTCAGGATGAAGTTGGGCAAATCGAGCCCGAGCAGGGGATTGCCCGCGACAGGCGGCTCCTGGCTCAGCACGTCGAAGCCTGCGCCCGCGATTAGTCCTTCCTTGAGTGCAGTGGCAAGCGACGCCTCGCACACGAGCCCGCCTCGTGCCGTGTTGATCAACAGAGCGCTACGCTTCATGAGGCGCAACTCGTCGAGTCCGATCAGGTTGCGCGTGGCGGCGGTGAGCGGCGCATGCACGGAGATGACGTCCGACGTGCGCAGCAGCGTGTCGAGCGAGACGTATTCGAGGTCTGGCGAGCGGGAGCGCTTCGCGTCGTGAGCCGCAAAGACGACACGCATACCGAAGGCCCGGGCAATCTGTGCCGTTGCCTGGCCCAGAGCGCCGCCGCCGATGATGCCGAGCGTCGAACCGTGCAGGTCACGGATGGGATGATCGAAGAAGCAGAACTGCTTTGCCTGTTGCCAGCGCCCGCGCGACACATCGCTGCGGTAAGCGAGCAGGTTGCGCCGCAACGCGAGGATCAGCGCGAAGGTATGCTCGGGCACGGTATGGGTCGCGTAGTTGCGAATGTTCGCGACCGCGATGCCACGCTCGCGGCAGTACTCGGTATCGACACAGTCGTAGCCCGTCGCCGCCACTGCGATCATCCTGATCGACGGATGCCTTTCGAGCACATTGGCTCGCAGCGGCACCTTGTTGGTGATGGCGATGGTCGCGCGTTCGAGCCGATGCGCGACCTCGTGCGACGATGTCGACGCGAACTGAACCCACCCATGTTCGAACGCCGGGCGACGGACATCGGCGTTCAATGTCGATCGGTCGAGAAAGACGATTTCGTGTTGCATGATGTCATTCCTGCCATAGAGTGATCGGAAGGATTGCGATCTGACGCGCCTCGGCCTGAAGATTTCATCGAGACCGCCGCAATCAGGCCGCGGCGACACGGCGCAGCGCCGGCTTGGCGACGGGGTCTGCCGCGGCTTGCGTGTGGGTGCGCCAGTACTGCCCGGCTGCACCCACGCCGCTGCCCGGGCAAACGTCGATACCGGCATCGAGCATCGCCATCTCCGCGCCCGCTATCGCGCTCATCAGCATCAGTTCGTTCAGGTCTCCGAGGTGGCCGATGCGGAATACCTTGCCGGCGACCTTCGAGAGCCCGGCGCCGAGCGCGAGGTTGTAACGGCGAAAGGCCGTGTCGATGACCTGTGCGGCGTTGAACCCTTGGGGCACGACGATTGCCGAGACCGTGTCCGAGTGCCACTTTGGCGCCTTTGCACACAACTCCAGACCCCAGCCTTCCGCGACGGCGGCGCGCACGCCAGACGCGAGGTAGTGGTGGCGTGCGAAGACCCGGTCGAGACCCTCGTCGAACAGCAGGTCGAGCGCTGCGCGCAGCCCGTAGAGGAGCGACAGCGCAGGCGTGTAAGGGAAGTAGCCGGTTGCGTTGGCGCGCACCATATCGGCGAGATCGAAGTAGCAGCGGCGCGATTTCGCCTGCGTAATCATCTTCAGCGCCTTCTGGCTCACACACAGGATGCCGAGTCCCGCAGGCAGCATCAGACCTTTTTGCGAGCCGGTCACGGCGAGATCCACGCCCCATTCGTCCATGCGGAAGTCGATGCAGCCGATCGAACTCACACCGTCCACGAACAGCAAGGCAGGGTGGCCCGCGTCATCCATCACGCGGCGCAGTGCGCGGATATCGCTCGTCACGCCCGTCGCAGTTTCGTTGTGGCAGGCGAGGATGCCCCTGATCGCATGCTGGCGGTCCGCCTTCAGGATCTCGCCGATCCGTTCGACGGGCACCCCTTCGCCCCAATCGACATCGAGAATTTCCACGTCGAGTCCGAGACGCTGCGCCATATCGGCCCAAAGGTGGCTGAACTGGCCAAAGCGCGGAACGAGAACGCGGTCACCGGGCGAGAGCGTGTTGGTGAGAGCCGCTTCCCACGCGCCCGTGCCTGACGACGGAAAGATGAAGGGCTGGCCGTCTGCCGTCCGGTAGAGCGTTTTCAGATCGGAAAGCAGACCATGCGCGAGTTCGGGAAACTTCGTCGAGCGGTGATCTTCCATCGATACGACCATCGCGCGTTGTACGGCGTCGGGAATGTTCGTCGGACCGGGGACTGCGAGGATGTTACGTCCCGGAATGCGCGTGACTGGCGTGTTTGACATGACTGTCTCCTTGGGTAGTGGTCGTGAGAAATCGTCTGGAGGTTTCAGTGCGCGGTGCGCGCAGTTGCGGCCGATGCGTCGTCGTTCGCAGACGCGCCGGGCGTCGTGGCGACGGGCCCATCGCGATAGACCGGAAACCTCGCGGTGAGGGCGAGCACGGCGTCGGCTGTGCGGCGGATGACGAGATCGTTGGCGGGCGCATCCAGCACGTCGGCGATCAGATGGGCAAGCTCGCTCGTTTCGGCTTCGCGCAGGCCGCGTGTCGTGATGGCAGGCGAGCCAATGCGCACGCCGCTCGTGACGAACGGCTTTTGCGGATCGTTGGGAATGGCGTTCTTGTTGACGGTTATGAGTGCGCGGCCAAGCGCGGCTTCGGCCTCTTTGCCTGTCACGTTCTTCGCGCGCAGATCGACCAGGAACACGTGTGAGTCGGTGCGTCCCGACACGATACGAAGGCCGCGTTGCTGAAGCGTTTGCGCCATGACTCGCGCATTCAGGAGTACCTGTTGCTGGTATTGACGGAATTCGCCGGTCATCGCTTCGCGCAGGGCGGCTGCTTTGCCCGCTATCACGTGCATCAGGGGGCCGCCCTGGATGCCTGGAAAGATCGTCGAGTCGATCGCCTTCGCCGCTTGTGCGTGGGCGAGAATCAGCCCGCCACGTGGCCCGCGCAGCGTCTTGTGAGTGGTGGTGGTCACATAATCTGCAATGCCGACCGGACTGGGATAGAGTCCCGCCGCGATGAGACCGGCATAGTGCGCCATGTCGACGAGCAGCGTTGCACCGACGCTGTCGGCGATCTCGCGAAAGCATTGCCAGTCAATCACGAGCGAATAGGCTGACGCGCCTGCGACGATCATGCGCGGGCGATGCGTCTGTGCCAGCTTGCGTACTTCGTCGTAGTCGATGACTTCCGTATCCGGATTCAGGCCATACGACACCGCATTGAACAGCTTGCCGCTCACGTTGACGGAGGCGCCGTGCGTGAGGTGCCCGCCATGCGCGAGCGACATGCCGAGAATCGTGTCGCCCGGCTTGAGTGCGGAGAGATACACGGCCTGATTGGCCTGCGAGCCCGAGTGGGGCTGAACGTTTGCATATTCTGCGTTGAACAACTGCTTTGCGCGGTCGATCGCGAGTTGCTCGACCAGGTCGACATGTTCACATCCGCCGTAGTAACGCCTGCCCGGATAACCTTCCGCGTACTTGTTGGTCAATTGCGACCCTTGCGCTTCCAGTACGGCGGGCGACGTGTAGTTTTCGGATGCGATCAGCTCGATGTGGTCCTGCTGGCGCTGAGTCTCGCCTGCGATGGCCCGATGCAGTTCGGGGTCCGTCACCGCAATCGTGTTTTTGTAGCTGAACATGGCTGAACCTCGCTTTAGTGGAGTCGTTCACTCGGCAACCCGCGCGTTCCCTTGCCGCTTTGCTGCGGTCGGCTGGTTGGCATTCCTGTGAAACGATCGTAGCGCCATGCACGCGGAAACACTCATTCGGCTTACTTATTCGACCCATAACCCTGCATGCGAGCCTTGCAGGACGGCCTTTTCGCCTTGCGGAGTACCTCTTCATGGGCATTGCGCGCCCAAGCCCGGCTGATAGAGTTGAGGCGTGAAATCAGGCCGCTTCGAGCGTGCGGCCCGGGCATTCGGGAGGCAAGGAAAAGCGATGCTGCATCTGACTTTGCGCCAGTTACAGGTATTCGAAGCGAGCGCGCGGCATCTGAGCTTTTCGCGCGCAGCCAGGGAGCTTCACCTGACTCAGCCAGGCGTTTCGTCGCAATTGAAGCAGCTCGAAGCGATCGTCGGTATGCCGCTGTTCGAACAGGTCGGCAGACAGGTGTTTCTGACCGCGGCCGGCAAGGAGCTTTACAACCATACGCGGCTGCTTCAACAGCAACTGTCCGTCCTCGAAGAGTCGCTCGACCAGTTGCGCGACACGAAGCAAGGAAAGCTGAAAGTGTCCCTGGTTAGTGGCACCGCCAACCCGCTAGCACTGCAGTTGATCGCGAAATTTACTCGCGCGTTTCCTGGCGTGACGGTGAGCCTCTCGGTCGGGAATCGGGAGTGTGTTCTCAACGAGCTCGCTACCAACGAAACGGACGTCGCGATCATGGGGGCCCCGCCTGAAGGACAGGGTCTGGTCGCTGTGCATGTGGCGAGCAATCCGCTTGTGATGATCGCGCCACCCGATCACGCGCTCGCACGGGAGCGCCGCATCGCGTTGAGCACGATCGAACGCGAAACCTTTCTCATGCGTGAGTCGGGTTCGGGAACCCGCCGCGCGGTAGAGCGCTTCTTTGCCGAGCATCGCATCAATTTGCGGCCCGGGATGGAAGTGAGCAGCAATGAGGCCATCAAATGGGCCGTGCAGGCGGGAATGGGACTGTCTGTCGTCGCGCTCGCAACGATAATGGCCGAATTGGAAACCTTGCGACTGAAGGTGCTTGACGTCGAGAACTTTCCGATCCTCCGGTATTTGTATCTGGTGCACAGAGAATCCAAGCAGCTTTCTTCAGCCGCGTCCGCGTTCAGGGAGAGCCTGATGAGCGGGGCGCAAGAGGCGGGCGAGCGCGTCGCAATGCAAGCCTAGGCCCCGGAGCTCCCGCGACCATAGCGAAAAGGAAACCACATGAATATGATCGACAAAAACCTCGCGGCGAGACCCTACCTCGCTTCGTCGGGGATGGACATGATCTTCATCGAAGGCTTTCAGGGCGATACCGTCATCGGGATAGATCCCGACGAACTGACTGCGCTGCAACCCGTGCGAATCGACTTGTGGGCCGGAGTGCCGCATAGCCACGCATGCGATACGGACGCTATTGCCGACACGATCGACTACGGCAAGGTTCATGAGGCGCTGCAATTGCAACTCGTGAACCATAGGGTGAAATTGCTGGAGGCGCTGGCAGAGTCGATTGCGCAGATGCTATTGGCCGATTTCAACGCGCATTGGGTGCGCATTTCAATTGCGAAGCCAGCGAAGTTCGCAAACGTGAAGGCTGTCGGCGTGACTATCGAGCGCACCATACGATGGCCGTAAGCGGCACTTCGGCTCGCCTGGTTTGTGCGTCATATCTGCACGAAGGGGCGGGCGGCCGGGTCCATAGGGGTGAGGTCGGCGAACTGGCCTTCGAGCCACGCACCCGACTTCTCGATCAAGAAACGGCGGAAGGCCACGCAGGTCGGAGACATCCGCTTCGCGTTCATGTGAACCACGTGCCACACACGGTTAATGGGCGTGCCGTTGACATGCAGGACTGACACTTCGCCTGTCAGCAGTTCGAGCCGTAACGTATGCAGCGGCAACACACTGACGCCGATGCCAGCAGCCACCGCCTGCTTGATTGTTTCGTCGCTGTCGCAGGTGAGGGTGCGGGCCGGAGTGAAAAGATGATGGCGAAACATTTCGCTCGCGACGCCCTCCGTATCGGAACCTGGCTCACGCATCAGAAACGTCTCGCTGCGCATTTCGTGCAAGTCGAAGCATGCGGCGTCGATAAAAGGATGATTCGTGCTCGCGACGACGACATGCGGGTTGTACGCGAGCGGCTCGCTGTGCGCATCGAGCTCGACGGGAGGCCGGCCCATGACGGCGAGGTCGATCTCATTGTCCTGTAACTGGCGCAGCAGTACATCACGCTTGCCGATTGAAAAGCTGATATCGACCTTGGGTTGACGTTCCACATAGCGCGCAATCTGGCGAGGAATGAAATAGCGGGCCGTGCTGACGATTCCGATGGAGATATTGCCGCCATCCGCCGATGAAAGGCAACGCATCGCATCTTCGGCATCCTTGATGTCACCGAGAATCCGCTTTGCGTGGTGAGAAAGCGTCATACCCGCTTCGGTCAGGGCAATGCGCCTGCCGATGCGCTCGAATAGAGGCACTCCAATCGCCTCTTCGAGCTGCTTGATCTGCATTGAGACGGCGGGTTGGGTCAGGTGCAGGGTTTCCGCGGCGCGGGCGAAGCTCTCGTATTGAGAGGCGGCAGAGAAGATCTGCAACTGACGTAGCGTGAGATTGCGAAGGAGATTGAGCATGATCGGCACTCCTGGATGCGACAGATAAGCATCGCTTAAAACGCAAGTAAAAACATTTGAGTTTTCCCCGAGTACGCGCTGGCTTACCGTTCTAGTCAGCAGTCCTGGCGAGCAATGGACGATCGAGGTAGCGATGAATGCACGAATTGAATCAGCTGAGCATGCGCAGGCGGTTGGCGCAGGAAATCGACGTACCGCGGCGATCGTGACCCAACCGACGCTGCCGGTTTTTCTTGCGGCCCACCTCGGCACCGGCCGCGAGCAAGCGCTTGCCGTCGAGCAGGATCCGCATGCCGTCTCGCTGCGTAACGTTCTTCAGGGCATTGCGCAAGCGGCGAAAATCATTGCGGCGCGTATCGCACAGGGTACGATCGTCGATTCGCAGACGCTGAAGGTGGCGAGCGCCTCGCCAGATAGCGGGTCGTGCCGTGATGCCGCGAAGGAAGCCTTCATCGCGTCGAGCGAGTGCAGGACGCAGAAAGCGGGCATTGTGCTGCATTGCGCGCAGGCGCGGCATCCTGCGGTTGCAGGGCCATATGTCCTGTTTGCCAGTCCGCTCGATAGTGTGGCCAATATCGAATCGAACGTTGCGCTCGGAACCGTATTCTCGATACGGCAGACAGAGGCGCGAAGCCATGACGGTGACTGCGAGATCGTCGGCACGAAGCAGATTGCCGCTGGCTACGCTCTCTATGGTCCTTCCACGATGCTGGTGATCACCGTCGGGCGCGGCACCCATGGGTTCACGCTTTGCCGTCAACGGGGCGAATTCATGTTGACGCATCACGCAATGCGCATCCCCGAACAAGGCCCTGTGGTCGCCATCGATTGCAGCAATGAGCGCTCGTGGGAGCGGCCTGTGCAGCGTTATGTGAACGAGTGCCGTGACGGAAGCGCGGGTGTGCGCCAGCGCGATTTCGACACACGCTGGAACGATTCGTTGGCGGCCGATGCGCACCACACGCTGATGCGCGGCGGCCTGTGTCTTTTCCCGTGCGAAAGGCGCCGGGGGCCCAGTGCGACACGTCAACCGTTGTTATATCAGGCGCAGTCGCTCGCCTGGATCCTCAAACAGGCGGGCGGACTTGCCAGCTCGGGGCGTGCACGGATATTCGATGTCGACGCCGATGCGCATGCACTCACGCCGCTATTCGTCGGCAGCCAGGGTGAAGTCGAGCGTATCGAGCGATACCACTGGGAACACGATCGGGGCGAGGACACGCCATTCACGTCACCGCTTTTCAACGAGCGCTCCCTGTTTCGCCCGGAAGCACGCGTGTAGATGGGGGTTGGAGCATGTCGATCAAACATCCAATCGTTGCGGTAACGGGGTCGAGCGGTGCCGGTACCACGACTGTCATGAACAGTTTTCAGCACATTTTCCGCCGCGAAAAGCTGAACGTGCAGATCGTGGAGGGCGACGCATTTCATCGCTTCGACCGCGCGGGCATGCAGTCTGCAATGAAAGCCGCAGAGGAAAACCGTCACCAGTTCAGCCACTTCGGCCCTGAGGCGAATCTGCTGCAGGAACTCGCGGAATTGTTTCGTGAGTATTCGGCGACGGGGCGGGGGAGGTTGCGTAAATACCTCCATGACGACGCCCAGGCTGCGCCGTATGGTGTGGACCCCGGTACGTTCTCGCCGTGGACAGACATCGAGCCGCCCACCGATCTGCTTTTCTACGAGGGGCTGCATGGCGGCTTTATCGGCCGTGGCATCGACGTCGCACAACATACGGACCTGCTGGTGGGGGTCGTCCCCATCATCAATCTGGAATGGATACAGAAGCTTCATCGGGACGAGGCGCTGCGCGGCTATTCGCGGGAGGCTGTCAT